>NZ_CAJMYZ010000006.1:0-407236 GCF_905220155.1 Paraburkholderia sp. J7
CAACCGGCTGATCACGCATCGCTTCGCGTTCGACGACATGCTCAAGGCCTATGAGACGTTTTCGCAGGCGGCGAGCACGCACGCGTTGAAGGTCATTATCGAGACGTGATGTGGTGTTTTTGATGTTTGCGAACATCTTAAAAACGTTGATAATTTATCTTATGTAAAATTATAAAAATCCACGTGAGGCACCGTTTGCCAGGTGTTCCCGCGCCCCACGTCACTGAGCCTCCTCGAACGACGGCCTGGCGGCTGTCCGCTGCAGTTCGATTGACTTCGCTCCGGCTTTCGGATGAAACACGAATGTCGATGCGGCGAACGTTGGTCCCTGAAGAACGGCGCTTCGATACGCCAGGTATCCGTCAAGATCCACGCGGAGTAGCAAACGCACATGCGCTGCTCGAGCTTGCCTCGATGCGGCCCCATGTGACGCCTGCAGGCCAACCTCTCCCTGACCGCTCGCGCCGCGGCCCCCTTAGTAAAAGCCCTGGTCGGTTGGCTCGACGCCGCGCAGTATTATCGAGCCATATTTTCAGAACGACGTTCTATCAGATAGAACACATAGACACGTAATACACGTAACCGAAGAGTTCAGGAGAGTCCAATGTCCAGCCTGCCAATCGGAGCGACGCGCGCGTCGCTCCGGGACGATGCCGCCGCGCCCGCCACCGCGGCCGAGATCAACGCGCGCATTGACCGCCTGCCGGCCACGCGCGCCATCTGGACGCTCGTGTTCCTGCTTTCGATGGGCGGCTGGTTCGAGTTCTACGACCTGTTCTTCACGGCCTACGTCGGCCCAGGCCTCGTGAAAAGCGGTCTCTACTCGACCACCACGGCTTCGTTCTTTGGGTTCTCGGGGCTCGGTGCGTTCGTGGCGGCCTCGTTCGCGGGGCTTTTCATCGGCACGTTCTGCCTGACGAGGCTTGCCGACCGCTATGGCCGCCGCACGCTGTTTACGGCGTCACTGCTGTGGTACTCGGTGGCGACCTGCATCATGGCGCTGCAGACGAGCGCGCCCGGCATCAACCTGTGGCGGCTCATCGCCGGCATTGGCGTGGGGGTCGAGCTCGTCACCATCGACACCTACGTGAGCGAACTCGTGCCCAAGCACATGCGCGGCCGCGCGTTCGCTTTCGTGCATCTCGTGCAGTACACCGCGGTGCCGGCCGTCGCGTTGCTCGCATGGTGGTTCGTGCCGCGCGCGCCGCTCGGTTTCGATGGCTGGCGCTGGGTCGTGATGTTCGGGGCGTTCGGTGCGCTCATCGCCTGGGCGATCCGCCGCCGCGTGCCCGAGAGTGCACGCTGGCTCGCGCAGCGCGGCCGAACCGAGGAAGCCGCGCGCATTCTCGCCAGGCTCGAAGCGAAGATCGAGACGCAGTCCGGGCGCCCGCTGCCCGCGCCTGTCGTGGAACTGGCCGGCGCGCAAACCGTCAGTCAGGCGCGTTTCGCCGAAATCTGGCAACCGCCATATCGCCGCCGCACCATCACGCTGCTCGTGTTCAATCTGTTTCAGGCGATCGGCTTCTATGGCTTTGCGTCGTGGGTGCCGACCCTGCTCGTTTCCAAAGGCATCACGGTCACGCACAGCCTGCTCTACTCGTTCGTGATCGCCGCCTCGAATCCGTTCGGCCCGCTGATCGGCATGGCGATTGCCGACCGCATCGAGCGCAAGACGCTTGTCGTGCTTTCGGCGCTCGCGATCGCCGTGTGCGGCACGCTATTCGCCATGCAGACTTCCGCCGGCATGCTCATGTTCCTCGGCGTCCTGATCACGCTCGGCGGCACGCTGCTTTCCGTCGGCTATCACGCGTACCAGGTCGAGCTGTTCCCGACTCGCATGCGCGCCACGGCCGTTGGCTTCGTGTATTCGATGTCGCGCCTTTCCGCGATGTTCTCCGGCTTCATGATCGCGTTCGCGCTACGTCACTTCGGTGTGCCAGGCGTATTCGCGCTCATCACCGGCGCAATGATCGTGGTGATGGCGGCTATCGGCATCTTCGGGCCGCGCACGAAGAATCGCGCGCTCGACGACATCTCCCGCTAATCTTTTGAATACGAGACTTCAATCATGCTTCCGTTAGCCGGCGTGCGCGTCCTGGATCTGTCGAATGTGCTCGCGGGTCCGTTCTGCGCCTATCAACTCGCGCTCTTCGGCGCCGAAGTCACCAAGGTGGAACATCCTGAAGGCGGCGACCTCGCCCGGCGTCTGGGTGCCGACAAGGACGCTGCGGCGCGCAATATGGGCGCGTCGTTCGTGGCTGTGAACGCGGGCAAACGCTCGATCACGCTGAACCTGAAAGACCCGCGCGGCAAAGCCATCTTGCTCGATCTGGTGCGCCACGCCGACGTGCTCGTCGAGAACTTCCGGCCCGGCGTAATGGACCGCCTCGAACTTGGCTACGATCAGTTATCCAAAGTGAATCCGGCGCTGGTCTACTGTGCCATTTCTGGTTTCGGCGACGAAGGCGAGCTGTCGCGCCGCCCTGCTTACGACCAGATCATTCAGGGCATGTCCGGAGTCATGAGTGTGACGGGCGACGCGCAGAGCGCGCCGCTGCGCGTGGGCTATCCCGTCTCCGATACGGTGGGCGGCCTCACCGCTGCGTTCGGCATCTGCGCGGCACTCGTCGATGCGCGCGCGAGTGGCCGCGGGCGGCGCCTCGATGTTTCGATGCTCGAAGCCACGCTCGCGACCATGGGCTGGGTCGTGTCGAACTATCTAAACGCTGGCGTGGAGCCCGCGCCGATGGGTAACGAGAATTTTACGGCCGCGCCCTCGGGCACGTTCCGCACCGGCGCGGGTCTGCTCAATATCGCTGCGAATGAAACGCGCCAGTTCGAGAGCCTGTGCGAAGTCATTGGCCGCCCCGACCTGCCGCACGATGAGCGATTTTCCGCGCGCCATACGCGCAAGCAGTATCGCGAAGCGCTCAAGGCCGAGATCGAAGTCGCGCTCGCGGCAGACAGCGCGGCCAACTGGGAAACGCGTCTGCTCGAGCGCGGCGTGCCGGTGGGTCGCGTGCTCTCGGTGCCCGAAATCCTCGCCCACCCACATCTGGCCGAACGGCGCTTCATACGCGAGTTCGAGGCAGTTCAAGGCGAAGCGGCACAGCGCGTGACACGCGCGGGCCTGCGGCTCGCCGATGCCGACGCCGCACCTGCCACGCCCGCACCGACGCTTGGCGCACACACGCGCGAAACGCTTGCACAACTCGGCTACGAGGCCGCCCAAATCGACGCCCTGCACCACGACGGAGTGATCTGAACCATGTCGACGACGAACACCACCCCACCCGATCTCGCCGCCCTGTGTGCCGACTACTGGAGCACCTCGATCACCGACATTCATCCGGGCTCGATCAAGGTGCGCGGCTATCCGATCCAGGAACTGATCGGCAATGTGAGCTTCCCGCAGATGATCTGGCTGATGCTGCGCGGCGAGCTGCCCGGCGACGAGGAGGCCACGCTGCTCGAAGCCGCGCTCGTGGCCTCGGTCGATCACGGGCCGCACGCACCGTCGATCGCGATCTCGCGCATGGCCACGAGCTGTGGCCTGCCTATCAATGGCGCCATGGCATCGGCGCTCAACGCACTCGACGACGTGCACGGCGGCGCAGGCCAGCAGGCGGTCGAACTCTATGCCGACATCGCCGCGCGTATCGTGGCGGGCAGTCCGTTCGATGCGGCGGTCGAGGCAGGCGTGGACGAGTTCATCGCCGTTCATGGCAAATATCTGCCGGGCTTCGGCCATCGCTTTCATCCTGTCGATCCGCGCGCCGGGCGGCTGCTCGCGCTCGTCGATGCGCGCGTGGCGTCCGGCACGATCAAAGGCCGCTATGCGGCGATAGCGCGCGGCATCGAGGCTTTGCTGAAAAGACGCAAGGACCGGCCCGTGCCGATGAATATCGACGGCGTCACGGCAGTGATCTACGCGGAGCTGGGTTTCGCGCCGGAACTGGCGCGCGGCGTATTCTGCCTCTCGCGCGCGGTGGGCATTCTCGCGCACGCGTGGGAGCAACGCGGACGCGGCGAGCGTAACAAAGGACCCATGCCGCGCCAGATTGCCTATGCCTACACCGGCGCGCCAGAGCGGCATCTGGAGCAGTCCTGATCAATGTGCAGTGAAGGAAACCGCATGCAAGCTGCGGTCAAGCCCGCGGCGCTCCCGCTAGCTCGGTGCGGACTCAGGCGTCCTGGCGCGCACGCGCTGCATGCGCGCTTCGGGCGGCGCGCAGCACGCGCGAGTCGCCGCCGAGCGCGTCGGTAGCGCGTATCGCACAATCGAACAACGCATCGAGATGGCGCTCGATGAACGCCCCGTCGATGCGCGAACTCGGTCCGGCGAGCGTGAGCACGCCACGCAACGTCTCGTGAATGCCGAACACGGGCATGGACACGCCCGCAGTCTCACGGTCGCGCTCACCGATCGATATGCAGTAGAAGTCGCGCCGAATGCTTTCGAACGGCTCGCCCGGCTCACCGCCGAACGCGAGCAGCGCGTGCCCGCCCGAGCCGCTCTCGAGCGGCAGGACGTCCCCTTCGCGCACGTGGTGGCGCACCACATGGTGTGAATCGACGCGATGCAGGCACACGCGCACCGCGTTGTCGCGCACGTAGAACGACACGCTCTCCCCGCTCGCCGCGGCCAACTCGCGCATGAGCGGCAGCAGAATGTCGCCGATGTTGAGACTGCGCTGATAGAGTGCGCCCAGCGCGAACGTGGCGGGGCCGAGCTGATAGCGTCCGTCGTCGAGGCGCAGCAGCAGGCGATGTTGAATCAGCGCGCCGGCCAGCCGCAGCAGCGTGCTTTTATAGAGACCCGTGCGCGCCGCGAGTTCGGCGAGCGTGAGCGCGCTATCTCCGGGGCGAAACGCGAACAGGATGGCACACGCGCGGTCGATGACAGCGACGCCTTCTTCTTTCTTGACCGTACCAGCCGGATCTTGCGCGGGCATGAATAGAAAACGTGGGGATGGGGAACGCGTTCGATTTTACGCGACTTGCTGCTACCCTGGGGAGGCTCCCCACCCTCATCTTCACCGCTGTCGCCCGACGCATGCGCCCCGGCCGGCTGGGTTCACTTCACCCGCGCCACCGAGTCGCGCAATGTCACGCTAACCGGGAAGGTGCGCTCGATCGGCCACTGCGTGCCGTAGCACTGGTTGATAAGCCAGCGCACCGCGTTGCGCGTGAGTTCGGCGGTGGGAATGTGCACCGAGGTCAGCGCCGGCGCCATATAGGCGGCTGAATAGTCGTCGTCGTAGCCGATCACAGAGACGTCGTGGGGCACGCGCAACCCCGCCTGCTGCAGGCGCGCGAGCGCACTCATGGCCATCGTGTCGTTCGCGCAGAAGAGCCCGGTGAAGCGGTGTTTGCGCTCGAGGAGCGTGCCGGCCGCCACGTAGCCGCCTTCGGGCGAGAAGTCCGACACGATATGCGGCACGGTTCTGCGCTCGATGCCGTGGCGCGCCAGTTCGGCGAAAAAGCCGTGCAAACGCGCTGCATTGTCCGACGACGTGGACGGGCCGCCGATGACCGCAAGCTCGCGATGTCCGTGTTCGATGAGCGTGCGCGCAGCCATCTCGCCGCCGTGAAAGTGATCGGCGCAGAACGATGCTTCGGGCAACTGATCGAATGCGCGATTCAGGAACGCCATGCGCGGGTGCATGGCGTGCAGCATCTGCAGGTCGTCGTCGTACAGATCGTGGCTGATGACCACCACGCCGTCGCAGTCTCGCCCGATCAGGAAGCGCACGGCCTCGATCGCCTGCTCGCGCGGCGAGGCTTCGCCGCAACCCGTGGCCACTACCACGTGGCGCCGCACGGCGCGCAGTTGCGTATCCGTTTCCTTCAGGATGGTGCCGTAGTACGAGCCGAAAAAGGTCGGCACGAAAATGCCGATGATGCCGAGCGACTTCGTGGCCATCGCCCGGCCGATGGACGAAGGACGGAAATTGAGTTGCTCGATTGCGGCCTGCACGCGCGCGGCCGCCTCCGCCGACACCGGTCCGTTGCCCGATATCGCCCGCGAAGCTGTTGAAAGGCCCACGCCGGCCAGCGCCGCCACGTCTTTCAGGGTCGCCACGTTCCTGGTCTCTCTCTTGTTGTCGGTAATGTCCATCAAATTCGTGCGCCGGTTTCTTCGTCAAACAGCGAAACGTGCGCCCCGTCGATGGAGAACGGCACTGCCGCCCCACTTGCGAGTGGCGTCTTGTCCTGATCGATCGATGCGATCTGCCCCCCTTGATGCTCGATCCACAGTACACGATGATTGCCCATTGGCTCCACGAGCGTCAAGCGCCCTTCCCACGCGGCCTCGTGCGGGCGCACCGCGCCGCCCGCGCGCACGTCCTCGGGGCGCACGCCGAGCACGCAGGCGCGCGTTGGATCGGGTGTGCCCTTGAACGCGTAAGCCGAAACGTCCACGTCGAGGCCCTGCCCGCGAAAGCACAGCCGGCCTTCGTCGGCTTCGAGCCTGCCTCGCAGCAGGTTCATCGGCGGCGCGCCGAGAAAGGTCGCGACGAACAGGTTCTCGGGGCGCGCGTAGACTTCTGCCGGTGTGCCGAACTGCTGGATCGCCCCGCCCTTCATCACCGCCATGCGCGTGGCGAGCGTCATCGCTTCAACCTGGTCGTGCGTCACGTAGATCATCGTCGCTCCGAGTTGCTGGTGCAACTGCTTGAGCTCGCGGCGCAACTCGGTGCGCAACTTGGCGTCGAGGTTCGAGAGCGGCTCGTCAAACAGGAACACGTCTGCCTCGCGCACGAGCGCGCGTCCGATCGCCACGCGCTGGCGCTGGCCGCCCGAGAGCTGCGCGGGCTTGCGCGAAAGCAGCGGTCCGAGCTGCAGCATGTCGGCGGCGCGCTTCACGCGGCGGTCGATCTCCGCTTTGGGCGTGCCGTTGATACGGAGTGCGAACGAGAGATTGCGCTCCACGTTCATGGTCGGATAGAGCGCGTACGACTGGAACACGAGCGCCACGCCCCGATCCTTCGGGTCGGCCCATGTCATGTCCTCTCCGCCGATCTCGATGCTGCCGTCGGTCACGTCGACGAGGCCCGCAATGCTATGCAGCAGCGTGGACTTGCCGCAGCCCGACGGCCCGAGCAGCACGACGAACTCACCTGCGCGCACGTCGAGATCGAGTTCGTCGATCACCGTGTTCGCGCCGAGGTCGATGCGCAGATTGCGTACGGAAACGTTCGTGAGATTGCCCATGCCCTGCTCCTAGCCTTTCACCGCGCCCGAGGCGATGCCGCGGACGAACCAGCGCCCGGAAATGAAATAGATTGCGAGCGGCACGGCCGACGTGAGAATCGTCGCGGCCATGTTGACGTTGTAGATACGCTCGCCGGTCGTCGTGTTGATGATGTTGTTCAGTTGAACCGTCATCGGCAGATTCTTCGTGCCCGCGAACACGAGGCCGAGAATGTAGTCGTTCCAGATGCCGGTGACCTGCATGATGATTGCCACGACGATGATGGGCACCGACATGGGCAGCATGAGTTGCAGGAAAATACGCCAGAACCCGCCGCCGTCGATGCGCGCGGCCTTGAACAGTTCCTGCGGCAAAGACGCATAGTAGTTGCGGAACAGGAGGGTCATGACCGGCATGCCGAAGATCGTGTGGATCAGCACGATGCCGGGCAGCGAGCTGAAGAGATGCACGAAGGCCAGCACGCGCACGAGCGGATACACCATCACCTGCACGGGAATGAAGGCGCCCGCGAGCAGAATGCCGAACAGCACGCCCGCACCGCGTGGCCGCCAGAACGACAGTGCATAACCGTTCACCGCGCCCACGGCGATCGAGAGCACGGTACTCGGCACGACGATACGCACCGAATTCCAGAAGCCCACCTGAATGCCGTCGCAGTCGAGGCCCGTACAGGCGGAGGACCACGCATCACGCCACGGCGCGAGCGTAAATTGCGCCGGCAGTGCGAGCAGATGACCGAGACGGATCTCACTCATCGGCTTCACCGAGGTCACGACCATCACGTACAGCGGCAGCAGGAAAAAGAGCGCCGCCGTTAGCAGAAACGCGTAGACGCCGAGACGCGCGGGCGTGAAATGCTTGCGGGGCTTGCGCCTCGATTGCGCCGCACGCGTTTGGGTGGGCGCGGGACGCAGCGAGTCGGCCACAGGCGTGCTCATGCGCGGTCTCCTTTGAGCGCTGCGCGACTGCGCGCGTAGAAGAACGGCGCAAGAATCGCGAGCACGGTAGCGAGCAGCACGATCGACGCTGCCGAAGCCAGCCCGATGTTCGCGCGGTTGAACAGGTAATCCATGATGAATTTCGCGGGCACTTCGCTCGCGGTGCCAGGACCGCCCTGGGTCATCGCGACCACGGCGTCGTAGAGCTTCACCACCATCACGAAGAGCAGCACGAACGCGGTGGAGAGCGAAGTCTTGAGCATCGGCACGACAATGCTCGCGTACACGCGCCAGCGCGGAATGCCGTCGAGGCGCGCGGCCTTCCAGATCTCGTCGTCGATGCCGCGCAGCCCCGCGAGCAGGAGCGCCATCACGAGGCCCGAGGCCTGCCACACCGTGGCGATCACGAGCGTGTAGATCGCAAAGCGCTGCGTGACGATCCAGTCGAAGCGCGCATGCTCGAAGCCCATCTGCCGCAATACGGCCTGCACGCCGAGTTCCGGATTGAGGATCCACTGCCACACCAGACCCGTTGCGACGAACGACATCGCGTAGGGGTAAAGAAACACCGTGCGTAGCGCACCTTCCGCGACGACGCGCTGGTCGATGAAGATCGCAAGCAGAAGCCCGATCACGAGGCACGCCACGATAAAGCACGCGCCGTAGATCACGAGATTCTGCAGCGACAAGATCCAGCGGTCGTTCTGGAAGAGCCGCACATACTGCGTCACGCCCGCGAACGTGTTGGTCGGCAGCGAGCGCGAGAAGCTGAGCGAGACGCGCGCTGTGAACAACATGGTGCCCAGATACGCGAACAGGACCGTCGCCGCCATGGGCGCGAGCGCGATCCAGGCGGCGAGCGAGAGCCGCCGTCGCACGGGACGTACGCTACGCGCTTGCCCCGTTTGACGTTTGGCCGGATGCAGCTTGGCGGCGTACATGATTGCGCTCAGCTCTTGATTGCGGACGCGAAAGCCTTCTGCGCGTCTTCGGCCGACTGGTTCTTGTTCCAGAAGTTCGTGATGACGTCCTGGAGCGCGCCCTGGACATCAGGCGGAATCAGCATTTCCGGATTCGGCAGTTGCCGCGACTTGTCCTTCATGATCGCCATGCCCTCCTTCGCGCAGATGTCGAAGCCCGAGGTGTCCACGTCCGGGCGGATCGGGATCGAGCCCTTGCGCTGGTTGAACGCTGCCTGCGGTCCCGGCGACGTCATGACTGTCGCCAGCAGTTGCTGTGCCTTGACCTGCTCGGCGTTGTCGGTTTTCGGGAACACGAACACGTCGCCCGCGATCATGTACGGCGAATTCTTGAAACCGGGAAAGCATCCGAAGTCCTTGCCCGCCACCTGGTTCGCCGCCGAGAACTCGCCCTTGGCCCAGTCGCCCATGATCTGCATGCCCGCCTTGCCGGAAATGACGAGCGCCGTGGCGTCGTTCCAGTTGCGGCCCGGCGAGCCCGGGTCGACATAATTATGCAACCGCTTGAAGGTCGTGAGCACGTTGCGGAACGCAGGCGAATTCACGGCGTTCGCGTCGCGGTCGCGGTAGACCTTCATGTAGAGATCGCGGTCCATGTCGGCGAAGATCGCGTCGAAGGTGATCTTCTCCTGCCACGCCTGGCCGCCCAGCGCGAGCGGAATCAGGCCAGCCGCCTTGAGCTTGTCGAGATCGGCGAAAAGCTCGTCGAAATTCTGCGGTTCACCCTTGATGCCGGCCTTCGCGAAAGCGGGCTTCGAATAGAAGAACCAGTCCTGCATGTGGATGTTCACGGGCGTCGCATAGTAATGCCCGTTGATGCGGATCGCATTGACGATCGACTCGGGGAAAGTTCCGCCCCAGTTCTCCTTCGTCGCGACCGCATCGACATTGTTCAGGAGTCCCTGGTCGATAAGATCGTGAAACTGCTTGGACGTGTTGAACTGCGCGGCGGTGGGCGGATCGCCGCCCACGATGCGGTTGATTGCCGTTGCACGCGCCTGGTCCGCACCGGCGATCGCATTGTCCACCCACTTGCCACCCGCCTGATCGTAGGCAAGCGCGAACTGCTTGATCGCGGCAGACTCGCCGCCCGAGGTCCACCAGTGAATCACGTTGGCTTTGAGCGGCTCCGCGGCGTTGGCCGCGAGCGCGCCGGCCAGCGCGAGAGCGGCCACGATGCCGCGCAGAACGGGTGCGTTATGCTTCATTGCGTCTCCTGTCGATCCGGAGCGGGCGCGCCGCGCTTGAACCGGTCCCGCGCAGGGCTCCGGTTGCTCCGGGTTGGTCTGCAAAAGCTTATGGTTGGAAGTTTCGCGGCCACGGCGCGTCTTGCGGCATGCCCGAGCGTCGCATGCCATGCCGTGGTTGTCACGCTAGTTGTTGCCCTTGCCCGGGAACCCTGTCGAACACCCTGAAGCGTTTTCAAGCACCTTCGAGCGCGCGCCGCTGCGCGATGAAATGCGCGATGAGTTCCGCGCTGCGCTTGGGCGTGCGAACCTGCGTGTCGTAGTCGACATGCACGACGCCAAAACGCCGCTCGTAGCCGAACGCCCATTCGAAGTTGTCGAGCAGCGACCACACGAAATAGCCGCGCACGTCCACACCGGCCTTGATTGCGGCGTCCACGGCGGCCAGGTGGCGCTTGAGGAACGAGATGCGTTGCGTGTCGTTCACCTCGCCGTCGCTCACGCGGTCGTCCGACGCCATGCCGTTCTCGGTGATATAGATGGGCGGCAGGTTCTCATAGTTGCGCCCGAAACCGATCAGCAGGTCGCGCAGACCGTCGGGGTGAACCTCCCACCCCATTTGCGTGCGCTCGACGTCCTTCAGCGGCACTTCGACAAAGCCGTGCGCGCCGTCGCTCTTCACGTTGGTGCGGAAGTAATAGTTGATGCCGAGGAAATCGAGCGGCGCCGAGATCGTCTTCATGTCGCCTTCGAGCACGAGCGGCTCGGTGCCCGGCCACAACTCGAACAGCTCTTCCGGGTACGCGCCCTTGAGGAGCGGATCGAGAATCCACGCGTTGTGCTGCACTTCGAAGCGGCGCGCGGCGCGCACATCTTCCGGCGACGAGGAATCGGGTGTGCCGCGCCCCACGTTCGCGACGATCCCCTTGGTCGAGCCCGGGTCGTTCGCGCGCAGCACGTTGGTGGCAAGTCCATGGCCGAGCAGCAGGTGATGCATGGCCTGCGTGGCGTAGCGGCCGTTCGCAAGGCCCGGCGCGTGATGGCCGTTGCCGTAGCCGAGGTACGCCGAGCACCACGGCTCGTTGAGCGTCATCCATGCGTCGACGAGGCCGGAGAGTTCGCGGCTCATGAGGTCCGCGTAGTCGGCGAAGCGGTACGCCGTGTCACGGTTGAGCCAGCCACCGCGATCTTCCAGGTGCTGCGGCAGGTCCCAGTGGTAGAGCGTGGCGAAGGTGCGCACGCCCTTCTCCTTCAGGCGTTCCAGCAAACGCTTGTAGAACGCGATGCCTTTGGCATTGGGCCGTCCCGCCTCGTCCATCACGCGCGGCCATGCAATCGAAAAGCGATACGCCTCGAAGTTCAGGCTTTCGAGCAGGTCGAGATCGGCCTCCCAGCGGTGATAGTGGTCGCAGGCCACGGCGCCCGTGTCGCCGGCGAGCACTTTGCCAGGCGTTGCGCTGAACGTGTCCCAGATCGACGGCAGGCGGCCGTCCTCGTGGATCGCGCCTTCGATCTGATACGAAGCCGTGGCCGCGCCCAAAAGGAAGTCGCTGCGCCACAGTGCGGAGCTGGCGGGCGGAGTGAACGGATCGTCGGCGACTGCGGCGTCGGCATGCGGCAATGCGGTGTCCTGATTCACGAAATCTCCTGCGCGGGAATCACCGGCGTATGCATTCTGGGCAGCCGGATCGGGTTGGAGTGGAAGCGCTTCCACAGCGCTTGAGGCGCACAATAACAGTGGCCAAATCCAACGGACAATCGGGGTTTTTCTGGACGTTATTATGTAGCTGCTTCACACGTTTTTTCCACTACAGGGCTTTCTGGCTTGTAGCATGGCTACACGAGCGTCACGCATCCGCGCGCGACGCCAGATCGGGACGCACCGCCGCGAGCGCTTCGTGCAGCGTCGGGAAGATGTTCGCACGCCCCAGCACGGGGGTGATGCCGTGCCGATCCATGTCCGAGAGCAAGTAGCGGTTCACGCGGCCGAAAATCACCTTCACGCCTCGCTCCGCGAGCGCCGAGCAAAGATCGATCACGGCGCGGCCCGCGGAATAATCGAGATCGGTGATCGCACCCGCATCCACAACCACGCAATGCACCGGCGACGGCGCCCGATCGATCAGCGCGCGCAGTTCATCGACGAACAGGTGGTCGTTCGCATAGAACAGGTCCGCGCCGAAGCGATAGACGATCAACCCAGGCGCCGTGATCTGGCCGGCTTGCGCGGGTTCGGGCAGCCAGTGCCCCTCCTCGTTCGGAACGAGCACCATCGTATGCGGCCGGTAGCTATGGCGCACGTGACGCAGCAACGACAGGCCGATCGCGATGAGGATGCCGTTCTCCACGCCGATCACGACAACGCCAAGCGCCGTGATCACCGCAAGCCGGAATTCGCCGGGGCTTTCGCGGCGAATATCGATGAGCTGGCGAATGTTCACGAGCCCCACGGCAATCGTGAAGACGATCGCGGCCAGCACGCAGTGCGGCAGGTACTGCAGCAGGCGGCTGAAGAACAGCAACACGACGAGCACGACGCCTGCAAACACGAGTTGCGCGAACTGGCTGCGCGCGCCGGCCTGATCGGCCATGGCAGTCTGCGTGAGGCTGCCGTTCACGACGAAAGCGCCGCTCAGCGAAGCCGCCGCATTGGCCGCTGCGAGGCCGAGGAGATTGGCGTCCTCGTCGGTGCGCTCGCCGTAGCGCTCGGCAAACGCGCGGCTCGTGGCGGCGCTTTGCGCGACGATGATGACGAAGCACGACGCGGCCACCTGCAGCAGGTCGATCATCTGGAACCAGCCCACGGCGGGAAAGCTGATATGCGGCAAGCCGCCCTGCACCGGGCCGATCACGGAAATGCCATGACCCGCGAAGTTCAGTACGGCGCTCGCCGCGATGCTTCCCACCACCGCGACGAGCGGCACGGGCCAGCGCGGGCGCAACTTCTTGAAAACCAGGATCGCGGCCACGACGGCCACGGCGATGGCGAGCGTCGCCCAGTGAATCGTGCCCAATTGCGTCACGATCTGCTTGATCTGCAGGACCGTGCGGCGCGAATTGACAGTAATGCCAAGCATGTCGCCGAGCATGGCCACCCCCACCTGCACGCCCACACCTGTGAGAAAGCCGGCGAGCACGGTGCGGGACAAAAAATCCGCGAGAAAGCCGAGACGGAACACGCGTGCAATCAACAACAGCACGGCCGTGAGCAAGGCGGTCATGCCCGCGAGTGCGACGTATTCATCGCTCGAAGGCGCCGCCATGGTCGTAAGGCGGCTCGCGAAAATGGTGGCCGTGGCGGAGTCGGCGGCGACGACGAGGTGACGCGACGCGCCAAAGAGCGCGAATGCAACGAGCGGTAAAAAGCCCGTGTACAAACCGGTGACGGCAGGCATGCCCGCGATGCGCGCGTAGCCAAGCAGTTGCGGCACGTTCATCGAGGCGAGCTGCACACCGGCAAGCGCGTCGCGCAATGCCGACGCGCGAGAAAGCGGCCGTACGCCGCGAAACAGTTCAAACGCCATACGCCATCCTTTCGAAATCCGCCTCTACGTGCGGTGTTTTTTGCTGCGGGTTCACTGGCGCAGTATGTTAGCGCGCGTGGACGTTCCGGGACGTGTTCGATTGCAACGTCGTTGCACGCGCATCAATGAAAGAGGCCAGCCCGCAGGCTGGCCTCATGACTTATACGCGCAATCGCGTAACGCAGCGAGATGGCTATACCCGAATCGGCGGCGGCATATAGCGGCATTCATAGCGTTTTCGGACCGTGCCGTTTTCGTCCACGCTTTCGAGGAACACGTCGAACTGCCAGAGGCGCGCCATGTGGCGGAGCACTTCGTCGGTGTCGCCCGAAAGATGGCGGTTATCGCTCATGAAGTGACGCAGCGTGAGGCTGCGATCGCCGCGCGTGTTGACCGACCACACCTGGATGTTCGGCTCGCGGTGATGCATGTCGTACTGACGCGAAAGCGCCTGGCGCACGTACTGATAGCCACTGTCGTCGTGGATGGCCGAGACTTCGAGCGCGTCGCGCATGTCGTCGTCGAGCACCGAGAAGAGCCGCATTTCACGGATCAGATGCGGCGACAGATACTGTGCCACGAAACTCTCGTCCTTGAAGTTGCGCATGGCATAGTGCAGCGCCTTAAGCCACGGACTGCCGGCCAGTTCCGGAAACCACTTGCGGTCCTCCTCCGTGGGGTTCTCGCAGATGCGGCGAATGTCGCTCATCATCGAAAATCCGAGCGCATATGGGTTGATGCCGCTGTAATACGGCTTCGTCACGGGCGGCTGATAGATCACGTTGCTGTGCGAATGGAGGAACTCCATCATGAAGCCGTCTTCGAGCTTACCCTGCGTATAGAGCGTGTTGAGCAGCGTGTAATGCCAGAACGTGGCCCAGCCTTCGTTCATGACCTGGGTTTGCCGCTGCGGGTAGAAGTACTGCCCGATCTTGCGCACGATGCGGATGACTTCCCGCTCCCACGGCTCGAGCAGCGGCGCGTTCTTTTCGGCGAAGTACAGCAGGTTTTCCTGCGGCTCCGGCGGAAAGCGTTCGTCGAATTCCTCGGCAACGGGCATTTGCTGCTTGGGCAACGTGCGCCACAGCTCATTGACCTGGGACTGCAGATAAGCCTCGCGTTCCCGGCGCAGTGCTGCCTCGCGTTCGAGAGAAAGCTTCTGCGGCCGTTTATAGCGATCCACGCCGTAATTCATCAGTGCGTGGCACGAGTCGAGCAACTCTTCCACGCGGTCCAGACCAAAACGCTCCTCGCATTCGGCGATGTAATTCTTCGCGTAGACGAGGTAGTCGATGATGGCGTGCGCGTCTGTCCATAACCGGAACAGATAGTTGCCCTTGAAGAACGAGTTGTGCCCGTACGCGGCATGCGCGATCACGAGCGCCTGCATCGTCATGGTGTTCTCTTCCATGAGATACGCAATGCAGGGATTGGAGTTGATGACGATCTCGTACGCGAGACCCATCTGGCCGCGGCGATAACTCTTTTCGGTGGAGAGAAAGTGCTTGCCGAACGACCAGTGGCGATAGTTCACCGGCATGCCGACGGACGCATAGGCGTCCATCATCTGCTCGGCGCTGATCAGTTCAAGCTGGATGGGATAGACGTCCAGTTCATATTGCTCTGCAACATGAGAGATATGTGTGTCGTACTCCTCGATAAGTTCGAAGGTCCAGTCGGAGGGGCACGGCAACGGCCGTTTGTCGGCTACGTTCATTTGCACTTCCCTTTGCTGGGCGAGCCCATGCTCCTTGTGGCGAGCAGCCCCGGCGGCAGTTCCGGGCGCTTCGGCGTCTTCGTGATGATCGGGCTTGCGCTCGTCACCGTGTTCGCCATGATGCCCTTTTTCGTGGCCGCTCGTCTTCCGGCGCTCCGGCTGGTAGCCGCGCGCCTCATTGTGCAGGTGGCGTGTCGTCATGAGTGCTCCACCTGCTTTTCGAAAAGCTCCCGGAACACCGGGTAGATGTCCGCCGCGGTGTCGACTTTTTTCATCGCCAGATGCGGTTCGGTGAGTGCGAGCTGCGCGTATTCAAGCCAGAGGTTCTGCTCCTCGGGTGTCACCTGAATATACGCAAAATAGCGCACCTGAGGCAGTATGTCATCCGCAAGAATCTTGCGGCATTTGGGTGAATCGTCAGTCCAATTGTCGCCGTCTGAAGCCTGTGCGCCATAGATATTCCAGTCGCTCGGCGAATAACGGTCCTCGATCACTTTTTTCATCAGCTCCAGCGCGCTCGACACAACCGTGCCGCCGCTTTCGGTGGAATGAAAGAAGGTGTCCTCGTCGACTTCCTCGGCGCGCGTGTGGTGGCGAATGAAGACCACCTCGATCTTTTCGTAATTGCGCTTGAGGAACAGGTACAGGAGGATGAAGAAGCGCTTGGACAGGTCCTTGCGCTGCTCGTCCATCGAGCCCGACACGTCCATCAGGCAGAACATCACAGCCTGGCTCGACGGTTGCGGCTGCTTCACGCGATTCACGTAACGCAGATCGAACGGGTCGATGAACGGAATGCGCCAGATGCGCCCGCGCAGGTGATGAATCTGCTCTTCGAGCAACGCGATCTCTTCGCGCCGGTCGGCCGGGTCGGCCTTGAGCGCTTCGAGTTGCTCTTCGAGATCGTGCAGTTCGTTGACGAGCGGCGCGCCGAGCGCGATGCGCCGGCCGAGCGCGCTGCGCAACGACCGGACGACGTCGATGTTGTTCGGCGTGCCCTCGGCGGCCCAGCCCGCGCGGATGCTCTTCCACGTAGGCACGGCCATGAGATGGGTTTTGACGAGGCGCGGCAGTTCGAGGTCGTCGAAGAAGTACTGCATGAATTCTTCGCGCGAGAGTTCGAACACGAAGTCGTCCTGACCTTCGCCCTCGTTGCTCGCCTGGCTGCCGCCACCGCCTCCGCCGCCCTGTGGGCGCGGAATGCGGTCGCCGCGAATGTAGTCCTCGTTGCCTGGGTGAACCATTTCACGCTTGCCGCCAGGGCCGTGCCGGAACGACGGCTCCGCAATGTCCTTGCGCGGAATGGTGATGCTCTGGTTACTCTGTATGTCCTTGATGCTGCGGTCACGCACCGCTTCCGAGACGGCGTGACGAATATAGTTCTTCACACGGCGCAAAAAGCGCTCGCGATTGGCAATACTCTTGTTCTTTCCGGCCAGCCTGCGGTCGATGATTTGATGAAGCACATCCAGTCTCCCGCTCCAGTTTCGAATGGGCGAGGTGCGCAGTGTTCATTGCCGCGTCCGCCATCGTGCGTGCCGCGTTCACCCGCTCATGGCCACGCCGCCTGCGCCCCGCCGGGGGTCCTCTTGCGCCGCCGCAAACCCGCGGCGGCACACTCGGACGGTAAAGCCTCTTCGTTCACGACGACTTGCGCACGCGCAGATACCAGTCGCAGAGCAACCGGACCTGCTTCGGCGTATAGCCCTTCGCCACCATACGGTTGACGAAGTCCTCGTGCTTGCGCTGCTCTTCCGCCGATCCTTTCGCATTGAACGAGATGACCGGCAAAAGTTCTTCCGTGTTCGAGAACATTTTCTTTTCGATCACCACGCGCAGCTTCTCGTAGCTGATCCACGCCGGGTTCTTGCCGGCATTGGCCGCACGCGCACGCAGCACGAAGTTCACGATCTCGTTGCGGAAGTCCTTCGGGTTGCTGATGCCCGCCGGCTTCTCGATCTTCTCGAGCTCGGCGTTCAACGCCGCACGGTCGAAGCTCTCGCCCGTGTCGTGGTCGCGGAACTCCTGATCCTGAATCCAGAAGTCAGCGTACGTGACATAGCGGTCGAAGATGTTCTGCCCGTACTCGGAATACGACTCGAGGTAAGCGGTCTGAATCTCCTTGCCGATGAACTCCGCATAACGCGAGGCCAGCACGTCCTTCACGAACGACAGGTACTTCTGCTCGGTTTCCGGCGGGAACTGCTCACGCTCGATCTGCTGTTCGAGCACGTACATGAGATGCACCGGATTCGCGGCCACTTCGGTTGAGTCGAAGTTGAACACGCGCGAGAGGATCTTGAACGCAAAGCGCGTGGAGACCCCGTTCATGCCTTCGTCGACACCCGCAAAATCGCGGTACTCCTGATACGACTTTGCTTTTGGATCGGTGTCCTTGAGGTTCTCGCCGTCGTACACCTGCATCTTCGAAAAGAGGCTGGAATTCTCCGGCTCCTGCAAGCGCGTGAGCACCGACATCTGCGCCATCATCTTCAGCGTGCCCGGCGCGCACACGGCCTCGGCCAGCGACGAATTGCGCAGCAGCTTCTCGTAGATCTTCATCTCTTCCGAGTAGCGCAGGCAGTACGGCACCTTCACCACGAAGATACGATCGAGCAGTGCCTCGTTGTTGCGGTTGTTGCGGAACGCCTTCCACTCCGACTCGTTCGAGTGCGCGAGGATGATGCCGTTGAACGGGATCGCGCCGAATCCTTCGGTGCCCTTGAAGTTGCCTTCCTGGGTGGCCGTGAGCAGCGGGTGCAGCACCTTGATCGGCGCCTTGAACATTTCGACGAATTCGAGCAAGCCCTGATTCGCGAGACACAGGCCGCCGGAGTAGCTGTACGCGTCTGCGTCATCCTGTGCATATTGCTCGAGCTTGCGAATGTCCACCTTGCCGACGAGTGACGAGATGTCCTGATTGTTCTCGTCGCCAGGCTCGGTCTTCGCGATGCCGATTTGCCGCAGGATGGAGGGGAAGCGGCGCACCACGCGGAACTTGCGGATGTCGCCGTTATATTCGTGCAGGCGCTTGACCGCCCATGGGCTCAGAATGCTCCTCAGGTAACGGCGTGGGATGCCGTATTGCTCTTCGAGTATTGGACCGTCTTCGTCGTAGTCGAAAAGCCCTAGCGGAGATTCGTTCACGGGCGAGCCCTTGATCGAATAGAACGGCACGCGCTCCATGAGCTGCTTCAGACGCTCGGCGATGGAGGACTTGCCACCCCCGACCGGACCGAGCAGATAGAGAATCTGCTTCTTCTCTTCGAGTCCTTGCGCCGCATGGCGGAAGTACGCGACGACCTGCTCGATCACGTCTTCCATGCCATAGAACTCGCGGAATGCGGGATACACCTTGATGACCTTGTTCGCAAAGATGCGCGACAGGCGCGGATCGTTGCGGGTGTCGATCTGTTCGGGTTCGCCGATTGCCGTCAGCATGCGTTCGCCAGCCGTGGCGTACGCATTGGGATCTTCCTTGCAGAGCGCGAGATACTCCTCGAGCGAGAACTCCTCCTCTCGCGTTTTTTCGAAGCGGGTCGCGAAGCTGCTGTAGATATCCATGCTACCTCCTCGCCGAGATCTGCGACCGATGTCGTGCGCGGCGCGCTATTCGGAAACGACATCGCTCAAATTCATCCTAAACCCTTTTGAAATTTTTCGCACCGTTAAATCGCGCCGGATGTGCCCTCGAAAGCTAAGCATTTTTGAGCGCTTGGAGGGCGCCAGACAACGACTTACAATGATCTTCCCCATTGGTGCAAATTTCAGACCGGGGTCACGCTCCGTCTCACATGCTGTGCCCGCGTCTTGCCCAAATCTCTCGCGCTGAGCGGTCGCAGCAACCCGTCCTCTTACCCGACATTCGACCGGTTTTCGCCTTGTTTCCCGGCCGGTCCGGCGTTACGGCATACGCAGCGCCTCTTCATCAAACGCACCAGCGAAGCGCCGGTGCACAGCCACTCGTTACGATTTGTTCGCGCGCCCACATGGCGCGCTCGTATTGCGCACTGCCGCGCCATTGTTGTGAGCACGCGTCAATGCGATTTTTTTCCCGTTTTACGCGTCGAATTCGCCAGCGTCAGTGACCTGCCGCGCATTCTTGCGCGTATGCGAGCCGGCGTTGACAAGCCCTGTTGACAGTAGTGGTTTTCCCCGCTGCGTTCGAACGACGCGCGCGCAATGACGATGACGCGCGTGACAGGTTGCCAGGTTTACACCCATGAGGCGCGCAATGCGCACAAAAAAATAAAGCCGCCGCGCAATGCGCGCGGCGGCTGTTCATTAGCGCCAATATGACAGGTACGATTGTTACAGCGTGCGCACCTGCGCGACCTAGACAAATTCGACTTCGACTTCCCCTAACCCGTCGATGTGGCCGTGCAGAAGGCCGGGCTTGTCGATGCGGTGCGCACCAACATAGGTACCGGTCGTAATCGTCCATTCGGGCTCGATCGTGATGCCCATTGCAGCGCAATGATTGACGAACCAGACGAGCAATTCGCGCGGATCGCCAGCGGGGTTGCCTGGCGCCTCCGGCACGAGCGAGGCGCCGTCGAACGTCAGTTCGAGCTCGGGAGCGACGAAATCGAGCGCGCGGGCAAGTGCGGCATACGGCAGCGCATGCCCGGTCACGAGTGCGCCATTGTTCTGCGCATCGGCGAGCTGGGCGAGCGGCGCGACGTTGGGCCACTGCGCGAAGCGGCTATCGACGATCTCGATGGCCGGGAGAATCTGCCCCACACGCGCAAGCACTTCGTCGCGCGCATAGGCTTCGGCGCGCGGGACGATCGGTTCCGAAAAACGAAACGCGATCTCCAGTTCCACGAGCACGCGGAAGAAGTGGCGTCGCTCGAAGCGCGCCGGCGAGGCGTGCACGAGCGGCGCCGGGATCGGCGCGCCGGAAGCGGGGCCGCCCGGCGCGCGCGCGCCGACCTTCCAGCCGCCCGTGGTCGTTTCGAGCCCGGCGAGCACCGCCTGCTGGATCGCGTAGGCCGTGGCCGCGTCCGGCGGCACGCGCTCGGGTTCCAGGGTTTCGATCAGATGATGATGCCGGCGCGCATTCACGAGGCGTTGCGCGAGATCGTCATGCGTCATGTCGGGTTCCTTGTTTGTGCTGTCATGCCGCGCCGGCGCTCGATGCCGGCGCAATCCGTGCTGCGTGGCGCGATGCGCCCTCCCTTGCCCTGCGGCGCCACCCCGTGCGGTCCGCGCGTGGGCATGTGCGCGGGCTGAGCCGTCCAGCGCGACGCCATGCCATGCGCGGGCACCGCTGGGCGCCGCAGTGTAGCGCGCCGACCGGGCCGCGCAGATGACACGGCTGACAATGTACCGTAACGGCGCGCGCATGGCGCATGGCGGAGCCGCACATCGGGGCCAAAGGCGAAAAAAAAGCCGCTGCGGCGCAGCGGCTGGCTCTCAGGCACAGGGACGGTCCGCCCCTGACAAAAACGGCTTCAGAAGGTCTCCCAATCGCCGTTCGCGCCGGCGCCCGCTGCCTGCGCGTTCACGGGTGCGCTCGCGGCGGCAGCCGGCCGCGCGGCCGGCTGGGCGGCGGCGGGGGCGCCACGCGGCGAGCGCTTTGCCGCGGCGGCAGACGCTGCGGCGGCCGGTGCCGGGCGCGCAACAGAACGGGCCGCAGAAGGTGACCGGGCAGCTGCCCGCGCCGTCTGCGCCGGGGCCGCGCCGAGCGCCGCTTCGTCGAGGCTGAACACCGCTACGGCTTCGCGCAGGCGTCCCGCCTGGTCCTCGAGCGACTGCGCGGCGGCCGCCGCCTCCTCGACGAGCGCCGCGTTCTGCTGGGTCACCTCGTCCATCTGCGTGACCGCGCGCGCGACCTGGTCGATGCCGCCCGACTGCTCCTGGGAAGCCGCCGCGATCTCGCCCATGATGTCGGTCACGCGCTGCACTGCGGCGATGATCTCGGTCATCGTGCGGCCTGCTTCGTCAACGAGCGCCGACCCCGCCTGCACGCGCTCGACCGAAGTGTCGATGAGCCCCTTGATCTCCTTGGCCGCCGCCGACGAGCGCTGTGCAAGGCTGCGCACCTCGCCCGCCACCACGGCGAAACCGCGGCCCTCCTCGCCCGCGCGCGCCGCTTCGACGGCCGCGTTGAGCGCCAGGATGTTGGTCTGGAACGCGATGCCTTCGATGATCGTGATGATGTCGGCGATCTTCGCGGAGCTGTCGTTGATGTCGCCCATCGTGCCGACCACCTGATTGACGACCGAACTGCCCTTGTTGGCGATTTCCGAGGCGTTGGCGGCGAGCGCGCTGGCCTGGCGGGCGTTGTCGGCGTTCTGCTTCACGGTGCCCGTGAGCTGTTCCATGCTCGAGGCCGTCTCCTGGAGCGCGGAGGCCTGCTCTTCGGTCCGCGACGACAGGTCAAGATTGCCCGCGGCAATCTCGCGCGTGGCCGTGGCGATCGATTCGGTGCCCGAGCGGACCGAGCGCACCGTTTCGGTGAGGCTGCGCTGCATCTGCGCGACGCCGCCGAGCAGTTCGCCCATTTCGTCGTTGCGGCGCACGACCACGGGCCGGCGCAGATCGCCCGCGGCGATCGCATGGAAGGCACCGAGCGCTTCGCCGAGCGGCTCGGCTATGGCGCGGCGCAGCGAGAAGAATGAATAAGCGGCAGCGCCGATGCCCACCAGCAGCGCGGCAATGCACGCAATGCGCAGTTGCGAGAACGCGGCCTGGGCGTCGTCGAAACCCAGTTGCGCCTGCGTCATCTGAAACTTGTCGAGCACGGCGTCGGCCTTCGAGAGCCCGTCGTAGGCTTCCTTGAGCGCTTTGGCGCCCGCCGTGACCTTCGCCTGGTCACCCGACTGGACGGTGGTCGAGAACTGGTCCGCAATCTGGTGCAGGGCCTCGCGCCGGGCGGCGACGTCCTGAGCGAGGCGCGCTTCCTCGCCGACGCGCGGCAAGGCCATGTACTTCTTCCAGTAGTCGTCCGACATGCCGCGCAGCATACGCGCCCGGTCGATCGTCGCGGCTGCGTCGGGCGTACCCAGTTCGAAGGCGGCCCGGTCGAGTGCGAGCCGCTCGCGCGCCGCATAGATCTCAGCCAGGTTGACCGCATGCGAACTGGGCATCTGGTCTGTGAAGGTCTCGCGATACGCGTCGTTCGAACGCGTGAGACCGAGCAATCCGACCGCGCTGATCACGACGATCAACGTCGCCAGAAAACCCATTGTGATGCCAATGCGCGCCTTGATACTGATGCCCTTGCCCATGACTCCCCCAATGCTTGTAGTGTGATCGGGCCCAGCGCCCGACATAGAGTTGCTCCTCTAACAAGCGTTTACGGCACGGGATTTCATGGTCTTGAAATCTGTATATCGTATGAAGTATTAGTGAAAACCATTCATGAGCAGCGCGAATAGCCGGCACTTGGGCCGGCCAGGTCTGCCAGACGCGCAAATTCGCTCAGCCGGCGAGTTCGGCGAGCGTCGGAATGGAAGGTTGTGCGCCCGCGCGCGTGACGGAAACCGACGCCGCGCGCAGCGCGAACGCAATGGCTTCGAGCGCGGGCGCGCTCGCGGCAAGGCGCGCGGCCAATGCGCCGATGAAGGTGTCGCCGGCCGCCGTCGTATCGACGGCATCTACGCGCGGCGCGGGCAAATGAACTGGCGCCGCGCCTTCTAGCAGCGCGCATACGCCCTGCGCCCCGAGCGTCACCAGCACGTTGCGCGCGCCCGCCTCGTGCAGCGCCGACGCCGCGCGCGCGGCGGCTTCGGGGGTGCTCGCGGGCAAGCCGGTGAGCGCCGCAGCCTCAAGCTCGTTCGGCACGAGGTAGTCGATGAGCGCAAGCCACTGCGCGGGCAGCGGCCCCGTAGCGGGCGCTGGGTTGAGGATGGCGATCTTGCCGAGCCGACGTGCGGCGGCGAGCGCGGCCGCCACGGCGTCCGGGGGCGTTTCGAGCTGGCAGACCACGACGTCGGCCTGCGCGAGCACGGCCTCGTGTCGCGCGATCGTCTCTGGCGTGACTTCGCCGTTGCTGCCCGCCACGATGACGATGGCGTTCTGGCTCGCGTCGTCGACCGTGATCAGCGCCACGCCGGTTGGCGCACCAGGCGACGTTTCGAGCGCGCCGCAGTCGATCCCCTCCGCCGCCAGGCCCGCGCGCAGGACTTCGCCGTTGCTGTCGGCGCCTACGCGCCCGACCATGGCCACCTGGGCGCCGAGGCGCGCCGCGGCCACCGCCTGATTGCCGCCCTTGCCGCCCGCGACCTGCGCAAACGCACTGCCCGCGAGCGTCTCGCCGGGAGCCGGCAGACGCGGCGCACGCGCGACGAGATCCATGTTCAGGCTGCCGACCACGGCCACGCGAGCGCGCGCGCCGGTCGGCTTTGCTGCGTCAGTCGTCACGATGCCTCCTTGATGGCGGCTTGCGCGCCTTGGGTGCGGCTGCCCTGCCTCAGGCCGCGAGCGGCGCGTATTCCTCTGCGCCGACCCAAGGCCCCGTCGATTCGCGGGCGAAAAGCGTGGGCGGCATCACGCGGCGGCGCGCCGTCGCGCCTTCCTCGCGCGTGCTCGCAATGCGCTCGATCAGCGTGAGCGCCGCCATGTCGCCGAGCGCGCGCGCCGGCTGCCCGACGGTCGAAAGCGCGGGCCACGTGAAGTTGCCAAGCTCGATATCGTCGAAGCCGATGATCGAACAGTCGCCCGGCACGCGCAACCCGCGCTCGGCGGCCGCGCGCAAGGCGCCGATGCCCATCATGTCGTTGCCGGCGAAGATCGCGGTCGGCCGCACGCTGTCGAACAGTTGTGCCGCCGCGCGGTAACCGCCCGCACCGGAAAAGTCGGCTTCGACGATCGCACCGGGCGCGATCTCCACGCCGCGCTCCGACATGGCGCGCAGGAAGCCGTGCATGCGCATCGCGCTCACCGCGGTCGTGACCGGCCCGGTGATGCAGCCGATGCGCGAGTGCCCGAGTTCGAGCAGATGGCGCGTGGCGATCCAGGCGCCGCGCTCGTGGTCGATCTGCACGAGATCGGCGTCGAGCCCCTCGATGTTGCGGTCGATGACGACGATTGGCTCGCGGGTGTCGGCGAGCGTCGAAGCGAGCACGGCGTCGTCACCGGCCGAGGCGACGATGAGCCCGTCGATGCGCTTTTCCTGCAGCACGCGCAGATAGCTGCGCTGCTTGTCCGGGTCGTCGTCGGAGTTGCAGAAGAACACGCAGTAGCCCTTGCGCGCGCAGGCGTCCTCGACGCCGCGCGCTAGCTCGGCGAAGTATGGGTTCGTGCCGTTCGGCACGAGCAGCCCCACGGTCGCCGTGGCGCGCGCCTTGAGCGAGCGAGCCACCGCCGACGGCACGTAGTTCAGGTCGCGGATCGCGCGCTCGACCTTGGCCCGCACGTCCGCCGACACCGGACGCGAATTGTTCACCACATGCGACACCGTCGTGAAAGATACCCCCGCCACGGCGGCCACATCCTTGATCGTCGCCATCTTTATGTTGCTCCTGCTTTTTCGCTGCCTGTTGCTGCCGGCTCTCTGCGCGCCCGTTGTTGGTATGGTCTGGCGACGCCTGCCCGGTCATTTCCGCCGGCCCGCGCTGCGTTGCGGACCGCGCCCTCGAAGAAATTGTTATGTCCTGCTGCTTCTACGACTTCGCCTGCTGCGGTACGTGTCGAGCACGACCGCCACCACGATCACCGCGCCGGTGATGATGCGCTTGGTGGGCTCGTTCGCGCCGATCTGCGCGAGCCCCGCGGCCAGCACCGAGATGATCAGCACGCCGAAGAACGTGCTGATGACCGAGCCGCGCCCGCCCATCAGGCTCGTGCCGCCGATCACCACGGCCGCGATCACCTGCAGCTCCAGCCCGACACCCGCGTTCGGATCGGCGGCTTCGAGGCGCGAGATCTGAAAGAGCGCCGCGAGGCCCGATAGCGCGCCCATCAACGCGAACACGATCACCTTGTACGGCCGCGGATCGACGCCCGCCAGGCGCACCGCTTCCTCGTTGGTACCGATACCAATCAGATAGCGTCCGAACACCGTGCGCGTCAGCGTCAGTTGCGCGATCACCATCACCGCCACCGCGATCAGGAACGCCGGCGAAATGCCGAATGCAATCGGGTTCGAGAGAAAGTCGAACGCGTCGCCGATATACGCCGTGCGCGAATTCGTCATCTGATACGCCAGCCCGCGCGCCGCCTCGAGCACGCCGAGCGAGACGATGAACGACGGGATGCGCCAGCCCACCGTCACCGCGCCGGTGAGCGTGCCCGTAGCCGCCGCGGCGACCAGCCCGAGCAGCGCCGCCGGCAGCGCGCCCCAACCCCACTTGAGCGACGCCACGCTCACCACCGAAGCGCCGAGCGCGAGCACCGAGCCCACCGAAAGATCGATGCCCGCGATGATCAGCACCAAGGTCATGCCCACGGCCATCACCACGAGATCGGGAATCTGGTTCGCGATCGTGCTGAACGTATCGTACGTGAGGAAGTGCGAACTCAACAGCGAGAACAACACGACCATCGCGATCAGCGCGAGCGCGAGGCCCAGGTAGTTCGAAAAGCCAAAGCGCGTACCCGCGGGCTTGCCGCTCGCCTGCACCGCATGCGGCGCCGACTCAGGCGCGGCGGCCGGCGCGATTTTGGCCGAACGGGTTCCCCCGACGTTTTCGTCGCCCTGAGGCGACGGTTGCCCGCGCAACGGGTCGTTCGTCATGAAGCGCTCCCTCGTGGGTCGTCGTTTCGTTCCTGCGGCTTGCGCGTTCCTGCGTGTGGCGGCACATCACCCATGTCGGGCAGATCGGCCGCGTCGGCAACGAGCGCATCCTCGGCGCGCAGTCCCGCGAAGGCGGCGGCCAGCAACTTGTCCTGACTCCATTCATCGCGCCCGTAGATCGCCGTCATCTTCCCCGCCGACATCACGCCGATGCGATCGCAGATCAGCATCAGCTCGCGCAGGTCGCTCGACACCACCACGAGCGCGCGGCCTTCGCGCGCGAGCGCGCCCATCAGCGCGTAGATGTCGAACTTCGCACCGACGTCGATCCCGCGCGTAGGCTCGTCGAACAGCACGACGCGCATCGACTGCGTGATGTCGCGCGCGAGCCAGCGGCCGATCACGACCTTCTGCTGGTTGCCGCCCGAAAGCTCGCCCACCGGCTGTGCCGGCCCGGACGTGCGAATGCGCAGTGCGTCGATCTGCGTGCGCGCGAGTGTGTTCTCGCGCTCCGCGTCCACCACACCGTAGCGCGACACCGCACCCACGTTGCCAAGCGTCACGTTGGCGGCGAGCGGCTGCGGCAGCAGCAGCCCTTCGCCCTTGCGGTCCTCGGTGATGAGCGCGATGCCAAGCCGTACCGCGTCGGCGGGAGAGGCGATCTGCACCGGCGCTGGCGTTGCGCCCGGCGTGGGCGCCAGCGCCACCGTGCCGCGCTCCATGCGGTCGGCGCCGTAGATGAGCCGCATCAGCTCTGTCCTGCCTGCGCCGATCAACCCCGAAACGCCGAAAATCTCGCCTGCGCGCACCTCGAACGATACGTCGCGCACGGCCCTCGCACGCGTGAGCCCTTCGACCTTCAAAAGCGGCGCACCGATGCGCCGCTGCCCCAGATCGATGCGCTCGCCAAGCTCGCGGCCCACCATCAGCGCGACGATGCGCTCGGGCGTGAGGTTCGCCATGGCGTCCACGCGCACGAGCTTGCCGTCGCGCAGCACCGCGACGCGCTGTGCAATGCGCTCGAGCTCTTCGAGCCGGTGCGAGATGTAGACCAGCGCCACGCCGCGCGCCTTCAGCCGTGCGATCTGCTCGAACAGCAGTTCGACTTCGCGAGCCGTGAGCATGGCCGTGGGCTCGTCGAGGATCAGCACGCGCATGTCGCTGCGATGAGCACCATCGGCACCACTGGCACCATCGGCGCTGCCGATCAGGTTGCGCGCGATCTCCACGAGCTGCTGATGCCCGATGCCAAGCTCCCCCACCGGCGTATCGGGATCGATCGCCTCGAGCCCGACCTGCGCCATCGCGGCCCGCGCGTCGTCACGCAGCCGCTTGCGGTCGATCCAGCCGAACCGCAGCGGCCCCGACTGCGGCAGGCGGTCCAGAAAAAGATTCTCTGCGACGGTGAGCGTGGGCAGCAGGTTCAGCTCCTGCATGACCATGCGCACGCCGAGCGCCTCGGCTTCGCGGCGACTCGCCGGGGCGTAGGGCCGGCCCATCAGCGTCATGCTGCCCGCGCTCGGCGCCGTTAGTCCGCTCACGATCTTCGAGAGCGTGCTCTTGCCCGCGCCGTTTTCCCCCGTGAGCGCAAGCACTTCGCCGGCGTGCAGCGCAAGGCTGACGTCGGCGAGCACCGGCTGCTCGTAGGTCTTCCCGACGCCCGTGACCGTAAGCACGGCGGGCGCGGGTGACGCTACGTCGGGGACATTTGCATCCATCACGATCCTGTAGTCGCGAGCCGCGCCGCCGGGTTCAACCGGTGAGGAGCGCCACCCGGATACTGCGGGTCCGCGCCGCCGCGGCGCGCTCCGGTAGAGCGGCGCCGGCCGGCGCGCCGGGCAGCGATTCGGCACCCGGCAAAGGACGGCCGCCCATGCGGCCATCCCGGTACAAATAACGGCCGCCCGGCGAGATTCTTGAGCGTTTATTGAGTTCGGTGAACAAATACCGCCGTGGCGGCGCGCATCGGCGCGAATCGGCGCCCTCGCCGGCCACGGCAGGCGTCGCGCAGCCTACTTCGTGACGAGCACCACGGGCGTTTCGACGATGCCCGACAGATCCGACTGCTTCTTGTGCTCCTTGAGCGCCTTCAAGGCGGTGTCGATGCCGAACACGGCCTGCTTGGCCGCGTACTGGTCGGCGGTGGCGAGCACGCGGCCGTCCTTGAGCATCGGCTTGATGGCGTCGATGTTGTCGTAGCCGACCACGTACACCTTGCCCTGCTTGCCCGCCGCGCGCACGGCCGACACGGCGCCGATCGCCATGTTGTCGTTGCCGCACAGGAGCGCCTTGATGTCAGGGTATTCGTTGAGCATGGCGGAGGCCACGGCGTTGCCCTTGTCGATCTCCCACTCGCCCGACTGCGTCGAGACGATCTTCGCGCCCACGGCCTCCATCGCGTCCTTGAAGCCCGCGGTGCGCTGCTGCGCGTTGGTCGTGGTGGAAACGCCCTCGACGATGCCCACCTGGTCGCCCGACTTCAGGCGCTTGGCGAGGTAGTCGCCCACGAGGCGTGCGCCCTTGCGGTTGTCCGGCCCGACGAACGGCACGTTCAGGTCCTTGGACTTGAGCACGTCGGCGTCGAGCTTGTTGTCGATGTTCACGACGATGATGCCCGCGTCCACGGCCTTCTTCACGACCGGCACGAGCGCCTTGGAGTCGGCGGGCGCGAGCACGATGGCATCGACCTTCGAGACGATCATCTGCTCGACGATCTGGATTTGCGCGGCGGTGTCGGTCTCGTTCTTGATGCCGTTGGTGATGAGATCGAACTCGGAGGCGTTGTGCTTCTGGTACTCCTTCGCGCCGGTCTCCATGGTGAGGAAGAACTCGTTGGCGAGCGACTTCATGACGAGCGCGACCTTCGGCTTGTGAGGCGCCTGCGCGCGCGCGGCAAGCGGCAAGGTGCCTGTCACGGCGGTGGTGGCGAGCGCGCTGGCGGCGAGGAGGATGCGGCGGCGAATGCGGGAGTTCATTTCAGGGAGTCTCCGGTTTGTCGGGCCCGGCTGGGCCCTGCTTTCTGGTTATGCGCAAACGTTTTCTGCCGGCCCATTCTCGGCGCAGGCGCTGAACGATGTCAACTCAGGTGGCAAACTCAGGCACCAAACTGAGGCACCTGCTCCGGGTATCGATGCGGCAGCGCAGCAACCCGAAGCTCACCCGCCCGACCTTAGAGCCAGTTAATACGGCGAAACAGGAAAAACAGGAAGATGTCGAGCACGAGCATGGCGCCAAGACAGATCTGGTAGCCGAACCTGAAATGTAGCTCGGGAATATGCTCGAAGTTCATCCCATAGATACCCGCAATCATTGTCGGCACCGCGAACAGCGCGGCGAACGAGCCGAGCCGCTTCGTGACTTCGTTTTCCGCGAGCGAGATCATGCCGAGGTTCACCTGGATGGCCGTGACGATCATTTCGCGGCGCGCGTCGATCATGTTCGACACGCGCACGAGGTGGTCGTACACGTCGCGGTAATACGCTTGCATGCCCGCGCAGATTTGCGGGATGCGGCCGCCCACGAGCTTGCCGACGGCATCCACGAGCGGCGTGACGTGATGCGCGAGGATCACGAGGCGGCGCTTGAGCGAATAGAGATCTTCGATGATTGCCCGCGAGCCCGCGAGATCGTGCTTCTCGAAGATACGGTCCTCCAGTTCCTCGATTTCGGCAGCGAGCCTTTCGAGCACCGGCGCGTAGCGGTCGACCACGCTGTCCATGAGCGCGTAGAGCACGAAGCCCGAGCCTTCGCGCAGCAGGTCGGGCTCGCGCTCGCAGCGCGCGCGCACGTCGGTGAAGCCCTGCTGCGCCCGGTGGCGCACCGAGAGCACGAAATTGGGGCCGGCGAATACGTTCACCTGCCCGGTGATGACTTCGCCGTCGTCGTCGAGCTCGAGCGTGTGGAGCACGCAAAAAAGCGTGTCGCCGTATTCCTCGATCTTCGGCCGCTGGTTGCCGTTCATCACGTCTTCGATGGCGAGCGCATGGAGGCCGAACTCCTCCTTCATCGCCGCCATTTCACCCGCGTCGGGGTCCTTGAGCGCGACCCACACGAAACACTCGGGCTTCGCCAGATAGTCGCTGATGGCCTCGACGGAGACGTCGGCCAGTTTTTTGCCGCCTTGATACGCGACGCAGTTGATTAGCATGTTTCTTTTCTTCCGCGCGGCGGGTCGCGCCCGCGCCGCTTCGAGTTGCACCGGTTGCCAAGTGTAAGGCGTTCCGTTGACCGGCGGCGTCTGGACGAGGTTCCCGAGCGGCTCGCCTGAGTTACACGCTGGTTTCGCGAGCCGAACTGCCGCGTGACAGCACTGCCCGTGCCCGCTGTGCGGCGGCGGCGGACTAGCTGGCGGCGCCCGGCCTACTGCGCGACGCGGCGGATGCCGATACGGTCATTCTTGTCGAATGTGACGCTCGCGCGGTTGGTGTAACGCGGGTCCACGAGGAAGCGCAGCTCGATCACGGGATCGAACTGCGTCGTCACGGCAATGCGGTGCACGCCCGGTTTCAGGTAGAACGTGACGTGCTCGCCGTCCATCAGGTCGGTGACGCGCTCGCCGTCGATATAGACGGGTGCATCGCGAAATTTGACGATGACGTTGCGGGTGCGCTCGCGGCGCACGTCCACGGCCACGAGGCCCTCGCCGGGCTCGGTGTAGCCCGGCTTCAGAATGCGCTCGGCCGGCACGGGCTTGAATGGCACAGGCGGCGCCGGCTCCTCGGCGCAGCCGCCGAGCGCGAACACGGTTACTAACGCGGTTACCAAAACGGTTACCAACGCGCCGGTGGCGGCGATGCTCGCAATCGACCTGCGCGGCGGTATCTGCGGCATAGGCGCTTCCCCCTTGTTTTACGAGGCGAGGCTTCTGGTTCGCGCCCATCATATACGTACGGGCGCCAGATCGATCATCGATGTTATATGCTTCGGGGAATGCGCGGCAGCGCTCGCAACCTGCACAAAGAGGAGGCAGCGGCCATGTGGTACTTCTCGTGGATCCTCGGCATTGGCGTTGCGCTCGGCTTTGGCATCATCAACGTGATGTGGCTCGACGCCAACGGTAGATTCCTGAACGGGCACGGCTCCGAACAGGACGGCCCGGAAAAGACCCCGCCGGCAGACGCCGGCACTACACGCGGCGAGGCACGCCGCCCGTGACAAGACTGGTGTTCTTCTGTGGCCACGCCGGCGCCGGCAAAACATCGCTCGCCAAACGGCTATTCGCCCCGCTCGCTCGCGAGACTGGTGAACCCTTCTGCCTGCTGGACAAAGATACGCTCTACGGCGGCTATAGCGCCGCCGCGATGGGTGCGCTCACGCACGACCCGAACGATCGCGACAGCCCGCTCTTCCTGCAGCATTTTCGCGAACCCGAGTACCGCGGGCTCATCGACACCGCCCGCGAAAACCTCGAGCTTGGCGTGAATGTGCTCGTGGTCGGCCCGCTGTCGCGCGAAGTGCGCGAGCGCAAGCTGTTCGACCGCGCGTGGCTTGCCGTCGGTCCGGATGTGGGGCTCACCGTGGTGTGGGTACATACGAGCGAGGAAACGGCGCACGCGCGCATCGTCGCGCGCGCCCATCCCATCGATGCCTATAAGCTCGCTCATTGGGACGAATACCGGCAGCGGCGTTTCATGCCGTCGGGCGAGCAACTCGACGGCCTGCTCCTCTTCGACAACACCGCGCCCGCTGCGGCCGACTACGACGCGTTGCTACAGCGCGTCGTGTCGGCTACGGCATCGGCCTGAGACCTCAGGCCGCCACCTTCGCGCGGCTGTCGAGCGTCGCGCCTTCGTACACCTGACCAAAGCGGTTCGCAAGGAACTGCTGAAGCGACACCTGCTCCTGGCGCACGAACCCGGCTTGCGGCAGACGCTGCTCGCGGAACAGGTCGAGCACCGCACACATGGCGCCGGCCGTGGTGATCTGGATCGCGCTCATGGGCACGCCGCACACCGTCTTCGCGAAGATCTTGCGCGTGAACACTTCCTGAACGAGCTTGCCGTCGCGCATGCCGGTGACGGTCATGAAGATGAGCACGACGTCCTGCTCCGTGGCGGGCACCGAGCGCCGCATGATCGACTTGAGCGTGTCGCGGTCGCTCGAAAGACGCAGGTCTTCGAGCAGGAACTGCATGAGCGCGCGATGCCCCGGATAGCGTACCGACTTGTAGTCGAGCGATTCGACTTTGCCCGAAAGCGTTTCGCAAAGCGTGCCCAAACCGCCGGAGGTATTGAAGGCTTCGTACTCCACGCCGTCGAGCGAGAAATGCTCGAGGCCTTCGAGCGGCTGCACCCACTGCGTGCGGCTATCGCGGATCGCTTCGCACGGCTGGCAATACTCGTTGATGAGGCCGTCCACGCTCCAGGTGAGGTTGTACTTGAGCGCGTTGGTGGGGAACTGCGGCAGCGCGCCCACGCGCATCTTGACGTCGCGGATCTCGGTGAAGCGGCTCGCGAGCGCATGCGCCGCAATGCCGATGAAGCCGGGCGCGAGACCGCATTGCGGCATGAAGACATGATCCGAGCCCTCGGCCAGCGCGCGGATCGCGTGGGTCGCGCGCACGTCCTCGGTCAGATCGAAGTAATGGACGCCCGCGCCCTTGGCCGCCGAGGCGACGTTCACCGCCAGGTAATACGGCAGCGCGTTGACGAGCACGTCGTAGCCTTCGAGCGCGCCGCGCAGCGCGGCAGCGTCACCGGAATCGACACGCGCGGTGGGAATGCCCTGCGCGGCGAGCGGTTCGAGCGCCTTCGCATCGCGGTCGAAGGCAGCCACTTCGTAGTCGCCGCTCTCGCGCAGCATGTGGGCAATGGTGTGGCCGATCAGGCCGGCGCCTGCAATCGCAACTTTCATATGTCATCTCCTTTGGTTTTCTATGCTTGGGGATGGGCAGCGCCCGCTCAAACACAGTCTAGGGAGAGACAAAAACGGTTCATAGACACAAAACGATGCGTTTAGACCGTGGTTTTCGTCATTATGACGATGCATCTCGTCGAAATGACGAAAACGGTCAATTTCGATGCGGCAAACCCCGTCGTCCAGCCTCCCGTTTGGGCCGCATTTCGCCCGTCACTCAGCCCGTCACGGAGCCGCGATCGACCTTGCGTGCGAGCACGATGGAGGTGGTCGTGCGCTCCACGCCCGGGATGCCGCCGATCTGATCGAGCAGGTCGTTGAGGCGGTCGGGCGAATCGGCGCGCAGCCACGCCACGTAGTCGTACTCGCCGCTCACCGCGCACAGCAACTGCACTTCGGGCATCTTGCCGAGGCGCTTTTGCACATCGGGCCCGTGGCGCGGCGCGATGATGAGCCCGACCCACGCCTGCAAGCTCGCGTCGAGCACGTCCTGGCCGAGACGCACGCCGTAGCCGGCAATCACTTGCGTGCGCTCAAGACGCTCGATGCGTGCAAGCACCGTGGTACGCGCGACGCCCAGGCGCCGTGCGAGATTCGCGACACTTTCGCGCGCGTTTTCCTGCAGCAGCGCAACGAGGCTGCGGTCGAGGTCGTCGAGTTGATCGAGGCGCGGAGGTCTCATCGGGCGGTGGTCTCTTCGAGAGGTCTGAACGGCGTCATTATCGCGCGCGGCTCGCCGGCCGAGCGGCGGTCGCGGCGTGCAAGCCATGCGCGACGGGTATTTCCACGCGTTTCGTTTGTAAGCAAGTGTCGCAGCCGGGCCGTCGTGTAGCGAGAACGTGGTACTAATAACGGCTGCAGCCGATCTGGCCGTGCTACCCGCTACGACATGATTCAAGGAGTCACAATGAAGAAAGCTTTCGTCATCCTTGCCGCCACGCTCTCGATGAGCGGCGCATTTGCACAAAGCGCCGCTCCGGCCGCCGCAGCCTCGGCCGCATCGAGCGCCGACGTGCGCGCCGCGCAGCATCAGCAGCGTGTCGAGGAGCGCATCACGTGGCTGCATACGCAGCTCAAGATCACGCCCGAGCAAGAGCCGCAATGGAAGACGTTCGCCGATGTCATGCGCAGCAACGGCCAGACCATGGCCGGCCTCTACAAGCAGCGCATGGAAGGCGAGAGCACGCGCAACGCGCTCGATGACATGAAGCAGTACGCGCAAATCTCGCAGGCCCACGCCGACGACATGCAAAAGCTCGTCACGGCGTTCGAGCCGCTTTACACGAGCCTCTCGCCCGAGCAAAAGAAGCTCGCCGACCAGACCTTCCGCCACGGCAGCGAGCATGGCCCGTCGGGCAAGCCGATGAAGCCGAAGCACAAGGGTAAGGCGAAGCCGTCCGCCGACGCAGCACCAGGCGAGGGCGAAGCGGCCAGCACGCCGGCCGCGCAGTAACGCCGCGTCCCGCAGAAAGGCACAGTAAGGGCACCCGTCGAATGGGCCACGCTCCAAGGCGTGCGCGGCGGCCCGATCCAGGGTACCCTTGCGGACCGCGCGACGGCCGGGCGGTTTCGCCCGGCCGTCGTTTCTTTGGAACCCGATTCTCGTGAAGCAGGTCCGCTGCTGCCGCCATGATTGAACTGACCCAACTCGACCTGCGCGTCGACCCTGCCGCACAGCGCGTAGTCAAGGACGAAACCGTGAGCGTCGAGTTCGCAGCCGCTGCCGGCGAACTGATGAGCCTGGAAGGCCCGAACCGTTATGTCCCGGGCGACGCCATCGTCACCGGTTCGACCGGCGACCGCTGGGTCGTATCTCGCGACCGGTTCGATGCGAAGTACCTGCCGGCGAGCAACACCCTCGCCCACGGGGAAGCCGGCGCGTATCGTAACCACCAGGTCGTGGTGCTCGCCAGGCGTATGGACGAGCCGTTCACGCTCGTGCGTTCGGCCGGCGGCGATCGCCTGAGCGGCGTGGCCGGCGACTGGGTCATGCAATACGCGCCCGGCGACTACGGCGTCGTGCAGGCCGCGCGTTTCGCCAAGGTCTACAAGCTCGCCAGCTGAGCTTCAGGACAACGCAGAGCTGGCGCGATGCGCCCCGCCCTTCGTCGCTCAGTCGTCGCTCAGTCGTCGCGTCTTCGTCCTCTTCGTCCTTTACGCAAACTCTTCGTCCAGCGCGATCGTTACCTCGTGCGGCACCTCTTCGCCCTTCGCGTGCTGTTCCTCGAGCGATTCGATCGTCGCCTCCACATAGGCTCGCAACACCGCAAAGCTGCGCCCACGCAGCCGCGGCGGCAACGCACGATAGCGCGCGAGCGCTGCAGGCGCGATCGCGACCGTAAGCGCCATGCGGCGCGCCTTCGAGCCAAAGCGCATCGCCACCCAGTGCACGACCAGTTGCGGCACGCCGTTCTCGTTCGGCTCTTCGGCAAATCGCGTCTGCTCGGGAAAGATGTCGGCGATCACGCGGGCGAGCTCGTCGAAATCGGGGCTCGCACATTCAAACAAATAGGCTTCCATTGACGCCAGAAAAAAGGAGTGAAACGCGCGGACTTACGCCGCGCGCGCAACGCGCCGCTCAGCGCGGCACGTTCTGAAAAGCACGACGGCGACCACGAGAGCCGCCACCGCATACACAGAATCCACGACGACGAGCGGCGCGAGACGCGCCTGATACATCGCCGCAGGCACGTCGATGAGCGCGTGCGCGAGGATCGCGAGCGGCAGAATCCCCCGCCACCCCGCGCGCACGCCGCGCCACATCAGCACCGACAACCCAATCTGAAATACGAATGCGGCCGTACGCTCGAGCGCGAACACTCCCGCGAAAAGCGGAGAGAGGCTCGCGAGAATCAGATGCACGCGCAGGACCGAGTCCATCGTGAGGTTGGAGAGGTGCTCATCGAGATCGCCACGATTGGCGAGCACCGAAAACACGATCCACTGCAGTTGCACGAGCACGCCGACGAACCACGCCTCCGCGCCCGCATGGCCGATGCCGTAGCCGAACGCCGCGCCGTCCGCGGGCGTATTGGGCTTGCGCGCGCCGCGGCGCGCGATGATCCGCATGGCGATATAGCGGCCGACCTCCTCGCACACGCCCGCGATGAGCGCGCCGTACAGCACGAAGAAAGCGGGATTGGCGAGCACCTGCGCGGCGGCGGCGTTCTCGTGCAGCATGTAGTCGTTGATGGCGCGCTCGATCACGGTCGCGAAGAACGCGAAGACGGCGACGCCCGCGATCGTATCGCGCCAGTCGAGCGCGAATGGCACGCGCAGCCGGCGATAGAGCGATACGGGCAAGGCGGCGACGAACAGCGTCGCGAGCGAAAGGCAGACGAGCGTGATCGGGGCTACGGACATGGGCTTCCTTATGACGTTCGGCACGCACGTACGCGCGCCGCAGCCCGAATGATCGCAGATATTGGCGCCTGCGCGCAGGCCCGGCTGCGCGCAGGCTTGGGAATCGTGCCGTTGAAGCGCTCATCCAACCCGCAAGACGTGATGGGGAGATAGCGCCGAAGTCACCCCAGCGTCGAATCCCTCACCACCAGCTCGCCCTCGAACGCCGCCGCGCGGGCCTTGGGTGCCGCCCCTTCGATGCGCTCGTGCAGAAACTCCACGGCGCGATAGCCGATCGCGCGCGTGGGCTGGCGGATCGTGGTGATGCCGGCAAGCTCGGCCCACTCCGGATCGTCGATGGCGACGAGCGCCACGCGCTGCTGCCACTGCGCGCCAAGCGCCGCCTTCAGATGCAAGGCGAGGCTCAGCGCGACCGGCGCGTTGGCGGCGAACAGCGCGCAGCGCGCCCCGCGCGCGAGCGCCTCGGCCACATGGGCGTCGAGCGCCGCGAGCGCGGCTTGCACGGCCGCTTCGTCGTGCAGATCGAGCACGTGCGTAAGGCCACGCGCCGCGCCCTTCGTCGCCTGCATCGACTCGCGAAACGCCGCTTCGCGCTCGCGCCGCGAACTCACCTGCTCGAACGGCTGCACGACGAACACGATGTCGTCGTAGCCGCGCGCTAGCAGATGCTCCGTGCCAAGGCGCACGGCTGCCGCATTGTCGAGGCCGACCATATCCGCATCGAGGCCGTCGACGGTACGGTCGATCAGCACGGCCGGAATGCCGCCGCTCGCCACGGGCTTCAGCATCGATTCACGCACGCCGAGTGCATTGACGATCACGCCTTCCACGCGATACGTGGTCAGCAGTTGCAGATAGCGCCGCTCCATGTCGATTTCGTTCGCCGCGTGGCAAATAAGCGGCATGTAGCCGAGCGCGTGACATGCCTCCTCCACGCCCTGCAGGATCTCCACCGAATACGGATTGGCGAGATCGGCGAGCAAGAGGCCCAGCAGGCGATTGCGGCCGCGCTTGAGGCCACGCGCCATCTGGTTGGGGCGATAGTCGAGCCGCTCGATCGCCGCTTCGATGCGCGCGCGCAGGTCGGGCGACAGCACGCTCAGCTCGCCGTTCAGATAGCGCGAAATGCTGGTCTTGCCCGTGCCCGCTTCACGCGCCACGTCGCTGATGGTCGCGCGGCGCGGCGCCGTGGCCGCGGCGTCCTTTTCCGCGTCTTCGCCGTTGTGCGAACGCTTCGCGCCGCCCGCAGCCATATTCATCGCGCGAGCACTTCGCGGTTGACGACGTTCACGTCGAGCGTGCCGGCGAGCGCCGCGACGAGGTTCTGCGCCGCGCAGCGCGCCATTGCGTGACGCGTCTCGTGCGTGGCCGAGCCGATGTGCGGCAGCGCCACGACGTTCGGCATACGCAGCAGAGGCGACGCGGGATCGATCGGCTCGCGCTCGAACACGTCGAGACCCGCGCCGTGAATCGTGCCCGCTTCGAGCGCCGCGATCAGCGCTGGCTCGTCCACCGTCGCACCGCGCGACGCGTTGATCAGAATCGCGCTCTTCTTCATCTTCTTCAGTTGCTCCGCGCCGATCAGGTGTCGCGTGGCGTCGGTGAGCGGCACCTGGAGACAGACGAAATCCGAGCTTGCGAGCAATTCGTCGAGTTCGACACGGCGGGCGCCATAGTTGCGCTCGGCCGCCTCGTTCGGACTGCGGTTCGTGTAGAGCACCTTCATGTTGAAGCCGAGCGCCGCGCGCCGCGCAACGGCGCCGCCAATGCGCCCGAGCCCCACGATACCGAGCGTTTTGCCCTGCACTTCCACGCCGAATTGCGGCGCGCCGATGCTGCCCTTCCAGTGGCCCGCCCTCACCCAGTCGGCCAGTTCGACCACGCGGCGCGCGCTCGCGAGGATGAGCGAGAACACAGTATCGGCCGTCGATTCGGTCAGCACGTCGGGCGTATGGGCCAGCACGATGCCGCGCTTCGTGAGATCGGGCACGTCGAACTGGTCGTAGCCCACGGAGATCGTGGAGAGCGCCTTCACGCGCGAGCCTTCCAGCATCGCCGGCGTGATCTTCACACTCGCGCCGATCGCGCCGTCGGCGTCTTTTAGCGCGGCGGCGAGCGCGCCGGGCTGGTCGGCGTCGACTTCGATCAGGTCGGCGTGCTCGCGCAGGTAGTTGGCGACATCGGCGGGCACGGCTTTGTAGACAACGATTTTCGGCTTCATAAGTGCGCTGGACAAGAAGGGTTATTTACCGTGAGCCGGCGATGCATAAGCACGGGCGGCGACGCGCTGCGGCTTCACGGCGAGCGTGAGGCCCACCGAAACGAGGAGCGCCACGCTCATGAACGCATAGGATGCCGCAGGCGAGCCCGTCGCGCCATTCAGATAGCCGACCACGTACGAGCCGACGAACGAACCGAGCGCGCCCATGCTGTTGATGAGCGCCATGGCGCCGCCGGCCACGTTCTTCGGCAGCAGTTCCGGCACGATCGCGAAGAACGGGCCGTAAGGCGCGTACATCGCCGCGCCGGCCACGACGAGCAGCGCGTACGAAATCCAGAAGTGCGTCGAGCCGAGCGCATAGGAGCCCGCAAAAGCCAGTGCGCCAACCAGCAGGAACGGCCACACGAACGCACGGCGATTGTCGAGCTTGTCCGAGGCCCACGAGGCGGCGAGCATCGCGATGGTCGCCGCAAGATACGGCACCGCGGAGAGCCAGCCCGTTTCGACCATGCCGAGCGCCGAGCCATTTTTCACGATCGAAGGCAGCCACAGCACGAAGCCATACACGCCAATGCTCCAGCAGAAGTACTGCGCGGAAAGCAGCATCACGGCGGGCGTGCGGAACGCCTCGGCGTAGTTGCGCACCGGTTTGATGGCGGCCTGCTCGGCGCGCATCGCGGCGTCGAGCGCGCGCTTTTCATCGTCGGAGAGCCAGCTCACCTGTGCGGGCTTGTCGCGCACGAGGAACCACCAGCACACGGCCCACAAGACAGCCGGCACGCCTTCCGCGATGAACATATGACGCCAGCCGAACGCATGCACGAGGTAACCTGAAACGACCGACATCCACAGCACCGTGACCGGATTACCGAGGATGAGGAACGTGTTGGCGCGCGAGCGCTCGGACTTCGTGAACCAGTTGCTGATGAAGATGAGCATGGCGGGCATCACGGCCGCTTCGACCACGCCAAGCACGAAGCGGATCGCCATGAGCGACGGGATGTTCGTGACGACGCCCGTAAGCGCCGCGCAGCCGCCCCACAGCACGAGGCTCGCGAAGACGAGCGTGCGCACGCTGCGCCGCTCGGCATACATGGCGCCCGGCAGCTGGAAGAAGAAATAGCCGAGGAAGAACAGCGCGCCGATCAGCGACGAAAGCCCTGAGCTGATACCGAGATCGCGGTTGATGCCCGCCGCCGAGGCGAAGCCGTAGTTGGCGCGGTCGAGGTAGGCCAGGCTGTACGTGATGAACACGATTGGCATGATTGCCCACCAGCGGCGCGGTGCGAGCGAGGTTGAGGTCATCGGTGTCTCCAGTTGAACGGGGGGCTTGGTACCGGGTGGTGCCGCCCTCTGGTCTCATGTCATTTGGCGCGGCGCTTGCGAGTTCGCGTTGCGTTGCGTGGTTCGTGCTTGGTTCGTATCCGCGCTGATTCGGCTATGCAGCGGCCGGGGCAGCGGCGCCCGCCTGCTGTTGTGTACCTTCTAGCGCGTCGAGTTGCGCACGCGTCGGCAAGCCTTCCGAGTCGCCGATCACCTGCACGGCCAGCGCGCCGATGCGGTTGCCGCGAGCGACCGCCGCCGCGAGCGCACGCCCCTCGAGCAGCGCGCTTACCACCCCCACGGCGAAGCCGTCGCCGGCGCCCACGGTATCGACCACCCGCTCCACGCGCTGCGCCGCGACGCGGCCTTGCTCGCCTTCGGCCGTGGCGTAGTACGCGCCGTCTGCACCAAGCTTCACGATCACGCCGCGCGCGCCGCGCGAAAGATAGAACTGCGCGATGACTTCAGGATCGTCCGAGCCCGTCAGCACGCGGCCTTCGCCCACGCCTGGCAGCACCCAGTCGGCAAAGCTCGCGAGCTCGTTGAGCGTGCCGACCATCTCGGCTTGCGAGCCCCAGAGCGTCGGGCGCAGGTTCGGATCGAACGAGATCGTGCGGCCCGCAGCGCGCATTTCGTGTGCAAGCTTGAAAGCCAGTTCGCGCGACGACGAGGAGATCGCAGGCGCCACGCCGCTCAGGTGCAGATGGCGCGCGCCGAGCACATAGTCGGACTGATAGTCGCAAGCCGAGAGCTTGCTCGCAGCCGACCCGCGGCGGAAATATTCGACCGCCGGATCGCTGCCGTCGTCGTTCTTCGACTTGAGCTGGAAGCCGGTCGGATAGCGCGTGTCGGTGCTCACGCAGCGCGCGTCGATGCCTTCGTGCGCGAGCACGTCGCGCACGAACTGGCCGAACGAATCGGCACCCACGCGGCTGATCCAGCCCACCTTGAAGCCGAGGCGCGCGAGGCCGGTCGCGACATTGAGCTCCGCGCCCGCCGCGCGCTTCGTGAAATGCGCGACTTCGGCGAGCGGCCCCGGGTCGGTAGCGACGAACATCGCCATTGCTTCGCCGTAGGTGATGACATCGAGTGCTTCGGTCATGAGATGCGTTCCTGATGAATCGTATGGGATGTCTGCGGCCCGGCTGCGTGTGCTCAAGCGGCTGCGAGCCATTCGACGTAATGCGCGGCGTCGTCTTCCACGCGAGCCGGATCGAACGGAAACTCGATGCCGCGTGGCACGTGTGTCGGCAGCAACGCGAGCGCGGCGCGGCACAGCGGGTCGTCGTCGCCCGGCGCCGCGGCGAAGCGGCGTGCGCCCTCGCCCACCACGGCCTTGCAATGGATGTATTCGACGTACGGCGCGAGCGCGGCGGCGGCAAGCAGAGGCGGCTCGCCCGGCCATTGCCAGTTGCCGATGTCGAAGGTCATGCCGATCACGCCCGGTGCACCGCCGTCGCGCAGCGCATTGAAAAGGCTGATGAACTGGTCGAGCTTGCCGCCCTGCTCGAGCTGACCGTTCTCGACGACGACGCGAGGACCGTGGCCCGCTTGCGCCCTGTCGTCCGTTCCGCCAGTGCGCGCCCCCAATTCTTCGAGCAGACTCGCGAGGCGCGCCGCGCAGGCCTCGCCCGCGAAACCGCCGAGCTGCAGCTTCACGAAGCGTGCGCCAAGCGCACGGCCCGCTGCGAGCGCGGAGGAAAGCGCGGCCTCGTCGAGCGCGCCATCGTCGCCATAGAGCGCGTCCGGGGTGGACCAGACGCGCCACAAACCTTCGTCCGCAAGCGCCGTTCCGAGCGCGCGCAGCGCATCGGGCTGCGCGTCGGCATCGTGCATCAGCTCGCGCCGCACCTCGAACGCCTGGGCGCCTGCGCGCCGCGCCGGCCGGCTCCACGCCGCATGCCCGTCACGCCAGATTGCCTGCGCGCCGAACGCGCTCGCCACGATTGCTACTTCCGCCATTGCCTTCTTCCTGTTGCCTGCCACCGCGCATTTCGCTTTTCTTGGAACCGGTTCCAAATCCAGCCCGAAAAAAAGCGCCTACGCGCCGGTTGATTAGGGCGGATAGTGCGCGCTAGCCGCTCAGGCCGCCATTCTGGATTGCCCTGGGTCGGGAGTGTCTGGTGAACTACGCGCCGGGAACGTCCGCGAGACACAGTTCCAGAAAGCGCTGTGCGACGCGCGAAGCCGCGCCCGCGTGCGGCACCAGAATCGAGAAGCGCCGCGCAAGCGGTTCGGGGCCGAGGCTGATCTGCCGCAGCGCGCCGTTCTCGTGGCGCATCGACATGGCCGAAACGAAGCCGATGCCCATGCCCGCCCGCACCGCTTCCTTCACGCCCTCCACGCCCGCGATCTCGAGCGCCACGCGCATGGGCACGCCCGCGCGCGCGAATGCCCGTTCGACCACCTGGCGCACGCCCGAGCCATCCTCGCGCAAAACGAGCGGCCACTGCGCGAGCGTTTCCACCGTAATGGCCGACATCGGCGCGGCCGACTCCCCTTGCGTGTCGGACTGCGACGCCAGCGCGTGAGCGCGCGGCACGATGGCGACGATTTCGTCCTCGAGCCACGGATGCACGGCCGTATCCGGCGGCAACTGCTCGCCCACTGGCCCTTCGATCAGCGCGATGTCGACTGCCCCGAGCATGCCCACGACGTCCGTCGTATTCCCGCTCGACGTTTCGAGCTTGACCTGCGGATAGCGCCCATGAAATTGCGCCACCAGATACGGCAGCCGGTAGCTCGCGGGCGTGGTGGTCGCGCCGATGCGCAGCGTGCCGCGCTCGAGCCCGCGCAACGCGTCGCGGTAGGTCAGTGCGTCGCGCCAGGTGTCGCGCAAGCGGGCCGCGTAGCCCGCAAGTTGCTCGCCCGTGGGCGTGAGGCGCACGCCCCGGCCGTCGCGCTGATAAAGCGGCTCGCCAATCTCCTCCTGCAGCAGCCGCAGCTGGCCCGAAACGGCCGGCTGCGACAAATGCAGCGCCAGCGCCGCTCGGCTGATGTTGAGATGCTCGGCGACTGCCGCGAAAGTTATCAGTTGTTCCGGGGTCATCGTGGAAAACCATCGTGTTGTCCTATATATTACTTCACAAATCACGATTTTTCATATCGATATATCTAACTTAGGATTAGGCCATTCGATAGCGACCTGTTCGCTACCCCATTTTTCGACCGGTGCATCCGGTAGAGAGGCCGTCATGTCTACTCCCAGTCTTGCGCACGCGTTGCCGTCCACCCGCGGGCAGCTCAACGGCGTGCTGTTCGTCGCGCTCTTCGCGGCAGCCGTCACCAGCATCGCTTCGCTGCCCGCCATCGCCGGGCTCGGCATGAGCCCGCTGATCGTCGGCATCGTCGCGGGCGCGATCTACGGCAATGCGCTGCGCGACGGCATGCCCGAAAGCTGGGCCGCCGGCGTGAACTTCTCCGCGCGCAAACTGCTGCGCATTGCCGTCGCGTTCTTCGGGCTGCGCGTGAGCCTGCAGGAGATCGCCCAGGTCGGTGTGCCGGGGCTCGTCGAATCGGTCGTGATCGTCGTGAGCACGCTGGTGATCGGCACCTGGGTTGGCATGAAGCTGCTCAAGCTCGACCGCGACACCGCCATTCTCACGGCGGCCGGCAGCGCGATCTGCGGCGCGGCCGCCGTGCTCGCGTTCGAATCCACGCTGCAGTCGAAGCCGCACAAGAGCGCCATGGCGGTAGGCAGCGTCGTGCTGTTCGGCACGCTCTCGATGTTCCTCTACCCGGTGATCTACAAGGCAGGCTGGCTGCATCTGGATACGCTCGGCGCCGGGCTCTTCTTCGGCGGCACGATTCACGAAGTCGCCCAGGTGGTGGGCGCAGCGAGCAACGTGAGCCCGGAGGCCACGCATATCGCCACCATCGTCAAGATGACGCGCGTGATGCTGCTCGTGCCCGTGCTGCTCGTGCTCGGCGTGTGGCTCAACCGTGCGGCGCGCAGCAAGGCGCTGGCCGACGGCCATGCCGGCCACGGCGGCGCACGCAAGCTCGCGGTGCCCTGGTTCGCGCTCGGCTTCCTCGCGCTCGTGATCGTGAATTCGCTTCACGTACTGCCCGAAACGGCCACCCATGCGGTCAACACGCTCGACACGTTCGCGCTGACCATGGCGATGACGGCGCTCGGCATCGAGACGCGTGTCTCGCAAATCCGCCAGGCCGGCCCGCGGGCGCTGACCGCCGGCTTCATCATCTACTTGTGGCTGGTTGGCGGCGGTCTTGCGATCACCTGGGGCGTGGAGCGCCTGTTCGGATGATCCGGCGCCCAGGGGCCGCGCGCCCCGCCCCGTTCCCCCGTGTGCCGGCGCTCCCGGCCACCGGCCCCGCTTGCAGCGGGGCTTTTTGCGTTTCTGCGCACGGCCGTTTTGCGCCATCTCGCGAGTGCGCGCCACGCGCGAACCAGGCGCGACGGTTGCGAGCGATACTGTGCGTTGCTGCCCGTTGCGTGGGCAGCCGCCGCGCGCGCCGAGGCGAGCACGGCAACGAACGCAAGGGGACGACCGATGGCATACGAGCTCTATTACTGGGACGGCTTGCAGGGCCGGGGCGAATTCGTGCGGCTCGCGCTGGAAGAAGCGCAAGCGCCCTACGTGGATGTCGCGCGCGGCGAGAAGAAAGAAGGCCTCGGCATCGGCGCGATGATGAGCGAGCTGGAAAGCGCGCAGCCGTATCCGCCGTTCGCGCCGCCCTTTCTCAAGGACGGCGACCTCATCGTGTCGCAAACCGCCAACATCCTTTTCTATCTCGGACCGAAGCTCAAGCTCGCGCCGCGCGACGAAGGCCTGCGCATCGTCGCGAACGGCCTGCAGCTCACGATCGCGGACCTCGTGACCGAGGCGCACGACACGCATCACCCCATCGCGAGCGCGCTTTACTACGAGGACCAGAAGGACGCCGCGAAGGCGCGCTCGGCGGATTTCATCGCGCATCGCATTCCGAAATTCATGAGCTATTTCGAGCGCGTGCTCGCGCAGAATCCGGACGGCCCGCGCCACATGGTGGGCACCGCGCTCACCTATGTCGATCTTTCGATGTTTCAAATCGTCGAGGGTCTGCGCTACGCGTTTCCCAAAGCGACGAAGCATTTCGCGGATCACTATCCGCATGTCGTCGCGCTGCACGACGCCGTGGCGAAGCGTCCGAATATCGCTGCCTATCTTGCCTCCGAGCGGCGGTTGCCGTTCAACGAAACGGGCATCTTCCGGCACTACCCCGAACTCGACCGGGCCGTGCGCTGATTGCGCGCGCGCCGAGGGACGTGACCGCAGCCGCCCTGTTTCGCGCACGCGGCGCGCAGTTGCCGCCGCGCACCCGTTATGCTTCCTGCCGCACGTCGCGCTCTGCGCACGCGCGGCTTTCTTTCACCCGTAACCCGACCCGCTCGCCGTGCTGTCATTCCTGCTGAAACTGCGCACCCGCGCCCGCGATCTCTTTCGCCTGTCCGACGCCCACACGATGCTGATCTGGTCGGTCATCGTGGGCGTTGTGGGCGCGTTTGCGACCGTGATCTTTCGCGAAGGCATCGCGCACGTGCAATTGTTTTTCACGGGCAGCGAAGGCAGCCTCGTCGAGATGGCGCGCCACCTGCCGTGGCACCGGCGCATCTGGATGCCAACCGTCGGCGGCTTTATCGCGGGCTGCCTGCTGCTGCTCGCGCGGCGCAAGGCACCGAGCAACGGCAGCAAGGCGATCCACGCCGACTACATCGAGGCGGTGGCGATCGGCGACGGCGTCATGCCCGTGGGCACGAGCATCTGGCGCAGTCTCTCGTCGCTCTTCACGATCGCGAGCGGCGGCTCGATCGGCCGCGAGGGCCCGATGGTGCAGCTCGCCGCCCTCGCCGCCTCGCTGATCGGCCGCTGGGTGCACTTCGATCCGTCGCGCCTGCGCCTGCTCGTCGCGTGCGGCGCGGCGGCCGGTATCACCTCGGCGTACAACGCGCCTATCGCGGGCGCGTTCTTCGTGACCGAGATCGTGCTCGGCTCCATCGTCATGGAGAGCTTTGGGCCGATCGTCGTCTCCTCCGTGGTCGCCAACATCACGATGCGGGAGTTCGCGGGCTACAAGCCGCCGTATGAAATGCCGGTGTTTCCGGCGGTAACGGGCGTCGAGGTGCTGCTGTTCGTGGCGCTCGGCCTCTTGTGCGGCGCGCTCGCGCCGCAGTTCCTCATGATGATGGATACCGCGAAAAAGGGCTTCGGCCGGCTCAACGCGCCGCTGCCCGTGAGGCTCGCGCTCGGCGGCCTCGTGGTCGGTATCCTTTCCGTCTGGACGCCCGAGGTGTGGGGCAACGGCTATAGCGTCGTGAACTCCATCCTGCATTCGCCGTGGACCTGGACCGCGCTCGCCACGGTGCTCGTTTTCAAGCTCATCGCGACGGCCGCGACGGTCGGCTCCGGCGCGGTGGGCGGCGTATTCACGCCAACGCTGTTCATGGGCGCCGTGCTCGGCTGCCTGTTTGGCCAGGGCATGCACGCGCTCTGGCCCGACGGCACGTCCGCCTCGTACGCCTACGCGATGGTCGGCATGGGCGCGTTCCTCGCGGGGGCGACTCAGGCGCCGCTCATGGCGATCCTGATGATCTTCGAGATGACGCTGAGCTACCAGGTCGTGCTGCCGCTCATGCTTTCGTGCGTGGTCGCGTACTTCGTCTCGCGCGCGATCGGCAAGGCGTCGATGTACGAAATCACGCTGCATCGCAACCGCGAGGAAGCCGAACGCATGCGCCTGCGCATGACGCAGATGCGCGAGCTGGTGCGCCCCGCGCAGACTGTCGTGCTGGAGAGCGCCACCGTGCAGGAAATGACGCGCGTGTTCCTCGAATATCCGGTGAAGTACCTCTACGTGACGGACGAGACGGGGTGCTTTCTCGGCGCAGTCGCGCTGGCCGATATCACTTCGGATCTGCTGCAAAACCGCGACACCTCAAACAAGCACGCCCGCGACTACCTGAAGCCGACGTTCGACGTGCTCACGCCCGACATGTCGCTCGCCGTTGGCCTGCAGCACTTCATGTCGTTCCAGGGCGAGCGCCTGCCCGTGGTCGAAAGCACGCGTGAGCCGACGCTCGCGGGCGTGGTGTACAAGACCTCGCTTCTCGACGCCTATCAGCGCATGAACGCCGAGCGCTAAGTCTCGCGCGTGAGGCGTGTCGCGTGTGGCAAAGCGCGGCGGATTTTCTAGAATTCAGAGGGCAGTTTCAGAAAGCAGGCGCTACGCGGCGCGTGCTGTGCGCCCGCGCACCGACGCGCGTGCGCAAGGCCGCGAGAATCGACGCGGGGATCACTGGAGCGAAGATGAGCGAACCCTCACTCGAAGCCGTACGCCGCGACCACGCGGGCTGGATATTCGTGCACTTGCAGGGCGAGCCATACGACCGGGGCGAGCAGCACGGCAAATTGCTCGCCAACGAAATCCGCAACGCGATCCACACCGCGCGCTACCTCGCGAAATGGGACACGGGCGAGGACTTCGACACCTTCATCAACGCCGCGATTGCGCAGTTCACGCCGCGCCTCGACACCGAGTTCGCCGACGAAATCCAGGGCATCGCCGACGGCGCGGGTCTCAAGTTCGCCGAAGTGCTCGCCTGGAATGGCTACATGGACCTGCTGCAGAGCTGGTGGCCGGTTCATGCGGCGGCGCAGCAAGCTCCCCAGGGGCAACCGTCGGTGCGCCCGTGGCGCGGGCGGCGCGGCCACCACTGCAGCGCCTTCATCGCCACGGGCAGCGCGACGCGCGACGGCCGTATCGTCATGGCGCACAACTCGTGGGACCGCTACGCGGCCGGCGACGCCTTCAACATCGTGTTCGACATCGTGCCCGACTCGGGGCACCGCATCCTCATGCAGGGCTTGCCCGGCTGCATCTCGAGCCTCACCGACTTCTGGATCAACGGCGCGGGCCTCATGGTGACGGAGACGACCATCTCGAACTTCGTCGGCTACCGCGCGAACGGCGCGCCCGAGTTCTATCGCTCGCGCCGGGCGACGCAGTATGCGTCGAGCATTGCGCAATGGTGCGAGATGTTCGCGCAGGCGAACAACGCAGGCTATGTGAACAGCTGGCTCCTCGGCGACACCAAGACCGGCGAAATCGCGCGCTACGAACTGGGCCTGCAGCACGCCGGCTTCGAGAGCACGAAAGACGGCTTCTACAGCGGCTTCAATGCGGCCACCGACCTCAGGATCCGCAACCAGGAATGCACCGGCGAGGCCGACGACTACACCGACGTGCGCCATAACGGCGCGCGCCGCCTGCGCTTCATGCAGCTCGCCCAGGAGCACCACGGCGCAATCGACGCCGAACTCGCCAAGACGATGATCGCCGACCATCACGACGTCTATCTCGAGCGCAGCGACAACCCCTGCTCTCGCACGATCTGCGGGCACCTCGAACTCGACGATGCGCGCTTCGGCGGCGCGGACCATGGGCCGTTCAACCCATGGGGCGCGAACGACGGCAAGGTGGTCGACGGCGAAATGGCGCGCGATCTGTCGTTCTGGGCGCGTTGGGGTCACCCGTGCGGCCGCCCGTTCGACGCCCAGGCGTTCATGCAGCGCCACCCGCAGTGGAACTGGCTCAACGGCTATATGCGCGACCGTCCCTCATGGCCCTGGACGCGCTTCGAGGCGCTGCGCCGGCCCTCGCTTTAATCCCGCGTCACGCCATCGCCCACAAAAAAGCACACGCGTTCGAGACGCGCCGGTGCATTTCCTGCCATTATGGTATTTCCGTATGCGCCTCGCGCACATGAGCCGTTGATCGACTCGTTGTGCCCTTCGCGTAGCGGCGCGCCTGGCCGCCCCGGCTGGCGCGGCCGCCTGCCCCGCCATCACACCTGGCGGACGCGGTACGGCGCTTGCTGCGACCGATGGGCCGCATGAGAAAGGAGGTCGAGCGATGAAAACCTCGACACTGATGACCACCGTGCTGTTGTCGGCGTCTTGCTTCGCCGCTCCGGTACGCACTGCGCAGGAATCACCGGTCGCCCAGGCCAGCGCGCACATCCCGCTCGCAAGTGGACAGTCCCACGCCTACGACGCTCCCGTGGCGCCGCCCGCTCCCAACGTGCCCGTGACCGCGAACGGCCCGCAACACTGGGAATACCTCACACTGCCCAAATCGCACCGCCTCGACAAAACGCTAAGCCCGGACCTGCACGAACAGACCTGAGCCCGACCGGCACCCCGGTTGCGAATATGCGGCGAGTGAGCAGCGCCTGCGCACGCTACGAAGGCGTGCGAGGCCGATTGTGTATGCTTGAGGCGCCGCGCTAGCGTTGCCCGCTGCAACGCAAACCAGACGCGGACATAATTTGAACAATTCCGCATAACGAACGAGACGACGACGCGGACCGCCCACGCCGGCCGCCCGCGTAAAGGACGCCACGCATGTCTGCCTCTCGCATTCCCGACGAACCCATCGATCTGCAATTCGCCGACGTACTGCGCGAAGTGCGCTGGCCCGCCAACAAGGACGAACTCGTGAACGCCGCGCGCGAGGCCGGCGCGAGCAACGAGGTGCTGGCCATCCTCGACGGCATGCCCGAACAGGATTATCGGGACGTCGCGTCCGTTACGCGGCTGATCGGCAGCAACTACGGCCCTGGCCTCGGCGCCTGAATCGCGCGCGTCGCGGGCTTCGTGCGCGCTGGGCTCACGCGCTTCGGCCGAAGACGACTCGCGCGAAAAAGGTCCCCAGCACGGTTTCGACGACCGTTGGCGTGACATGCTGCGGATCGGCCGTGGCGAGAAACTGCACCCCGTCGCACAGCCCGATCAGGCCAACCGCGAGCAGCTCGGGATCGAGCGGCACCGGCGTACCCACGCGCGCCGCAAATTCCTCGATATAGACGGCCAGACTCTCGCGCTTTTCCTTCATGAAGGCGTTAAAGCGCGTGCGAAAGCGTGCGTCGCGCGCGGCCAGCAACTTGGCTTCCACCCACAGCAGGAAGACCTTGTTGTCCTGGGGCATGCGGCTGTAATAGGCGAGCACGCGCGCCTCCATCTGCTCACGCGAGAGCTCGGTCTCGAAGATGGCGCGCAAGTCGGTCTGCATGGCTTCGTGATCGCGCCGCAGCAATTCCACAAGCAGGTCCGACTTGCCCGAAAAGTTCGAGTAGAACGCGCCACGCGTGTATCCCGCCGCGTGCGCAATGTCCTCGACGCTCGCGCCTACGAACCCTTTTTTCATGAACGTGGCCTGCGCGGCGTCGAGCAAGCGCTCGCGCGTCTGATCGCGGCTCTGCTCGCGGGTGAGTCGAATGCGCTTCATGGCTGGGGGCATCGTGATGTGTCGTGGATTGACGCGAGTCTAGCACTGAAACATTCCTCGGATTCAGTTTCGCACTCGGATACAAGGTTGTATTAGAATCCGGCTCATCATCCCAAGTCCGGGTCGGTGCGCGAGCCGCGCCGCGCCCGCGACTCAACGGCGGCGCAACCGGCCCGGTGGTTTTGCGGTTTGCGTGCGTACAAGGCATGTCGTGGTCCAAGCGAGGTCCAAGTGAATCGTCGCGGTCGTGGCGCATCGAGCAGGATGCGCAGTGGTACCGGTAAATTCAGTGCGCCGTGGCGGCATGGCGCGCGCGTGCTTCTCGTACTCGGCGTTGCCGCGCTGGCTGCGTGCGGCAAGCAAAAGGAGGCGCCGCCGCAGCCGCGCCCGGTCGTCTCAATGGCCGTGCACCCCGACGGCGGCGGCGTGAGCCCCGTCTACCCCGGCGAGATCGAGGCGCGCAACGCCACGCCGCTTTCGTTTCGCGTGAACGGCAAAATCATCGAGCGTAGCGTGCGGCTTGGCGATAGCGTCAAACCCGGCCAGACGCTTGCGCAACTCGATCCCGCTGACTTCGAGAAAAACGCGGCAAGCGCGCAGGCCCAGTTCGACGCCGCGCAGCATCGCCTCGTCTTCGCGAAGCAACAGCTCGATCGCGACACGGCCCAGTCGGCGGCCAATCTCATCGCCCGCGCGCAGCTCGAACAGACGCAGGACGCCTACGCATCGGCCGCGGCCCAGCGCGACCAGGCGCAGCAGCAGCTCGCACTGGCAAAGAACCAGTTGCGCTACACGCAGATCGTCGCGGACCACGCCGGCGTCATCACCGCCGAAAATGCCGATACCGGCCAGAACGTGCAGGCCGGCCAGGCCGTCTACCAGCTCGCGTGGACGGGCGACATCGACGTGGTGTGCGACCTGCCCGAGCGCGCCGTGGCCACGCTGCATACCGGCGACTCCGCGCAGGTCACGCTCGGCGCCCTGCCCGGCCGCCACTACACGGCACGCCTGCGCGAACTCGCCGCCGCGGCGGACCCGCAAAGCCGCACGTGGCGCGCGAAGCTCACGCTCGAACACGCCGACGCCGACGTGCGTCTGGGCATGACCGCCAACGTGGCGTTCGCGGTCCCGAGCGAGGCCAGCGCGAGCGCGGTGTTCACGGTGCCGGCCACGGCACTCTTTCACGACGGCGAAGCGCCCGCGATCTGGGTCGTCCGCGCGCCCGACAACGTGCTGCAGCTGCGGCGCGTGAGCGTCGCGCGCTACGACGCGCGCACCATCGCCGTGACGGGTGGGCTGCACGACGGCGAGCGCATTGTGCTGCAAGGTGTGCACACGGTCCACGCAGGCGAGCAGGTGCGCCCGGTAGCGCCGCTGCATCCCGAGGACTTCGCGTCATGAGCCAGGTGACAGGCTCGGGTCCAGGCGCCGATCACGAAGAGGGCCGCTTCAACCTTTCGGCGTGGGCGCTTCGGCATCGGGCGCTCGTGACCTTTCTCGTTGCGCTGGCAACGATCTTCGGCGCGCTCGCCTATACGCGGCTCGCGCAGTCGGAAGACCCGCCCTTCACGTTCCGCGTGATGGTGATCCAGACCTTCTGGCCAGGCGCCACCGCGCGCCAGGTCGAGGACCAGGTGACGACGCGCATCGGCCGCAAGCTGCAGGAAACACCGTATATCGACTTCCTGCGCAGCTACTCGCGTCCAGGCGAATCGCTCGTGTTCTTCACGATGAAGGACTCCGCGCCTGTGAGCGAAGTGCGCGAGACCTGGTACCAGGTGCGCAAGAAGGTGGGCGACATTGCCTACACGCTGCCCCAAGGCGTGCAGGGTCCGTTTTTCAACGACGAGTTCGGCGACGTCTATACCAACATCTACGCGTTGGAAGGCGACGGCTTTTCGCCCGCGCAACTGCACGACTACGCGGACAAATTGCGCGAGCAGCTGCTGCGCGTGCCCGATGTGGGCAAGGTCGATTATTTCGGCGATCCCCAGCAGCGCATCTACATCGAGATTCCGAACACGCAATTGACGCGCCTCGGCATCTCTCCCACGCAGCTCGGACAAGTGATCGGCGCGCAGAACAGCGTTTCGGCCGCGGGCACGCTCACGACCGCCGACGACCGCGTGTTCGTGCGCCCGAGTGGCCAGTACGAGGACCTGGGCGCGATAGCCAATACGCTGATTCGCGTGAACGACCGCACGTTTCGCCTGGGCGACATCGCGACGATCCGGCGCGGCTACGACGAACCGCTCGCCACGCAGATGCGCTTCCAGAACCAGGCCGTGCTCGGCGTCGGCCTCACGATGCAGCCGGGCGGCGACGTCATTCGCCTCGGCAAGGCGCTCGATGCGCGTGTCGAGCAGTTGCGCGCGCAACTTCCGGCGGGCCTGAAGCTCGTCGAAGTGTCGAGCATGCCCGATGCCGTCTCGCGCTCGGTGGACGACTTCGTCGAAGCCGTGGCCGAAGCCGTGGGCATCGTGCTGCTCGTGAGCCTCGTCTCGCTCGGCGTGCGCACGGGCATGGTGGTCGTGATCACCATTCCGATCGTGCTCGCCGTCACCTCGCTCGCGATGTACCTCTTCGGCATCGGCCTGCACAAAGTCTCGCTCGGCACGCTCGTGCTCGCGCTCGGCCTGCTCGTGGACGACGCCATCATTTCCGTCGAAATGATGGCCGTGAAACTCGCGCAGGGCTGGAACCGCACGCGCGCCGCCGCGTTCGCGTACACCAGCACGGCGTTCCCGATGCTCACCGGCACGCTCGTCACCGTTTCGGGCTTCTTGCCCATCGTGCTCGCGAGGTCGAGCACCGGCGAGTACACGCGCTCGATCTTCCAGGTCTCCGCGATCGCGCTGATCGCCTCATGGTTCGCGGCCGTGGTGCTGATCCCGCTGCTCGGCTACCGGCTGTTGCCGGAGCGCAAGCCCGACCCGAACGCGTCGAATACCGCCCATGGCAATGACCACGAGCACGAGATTTATGACACGCGTTTCTACCGGCGCCTGCGCGGCTGGATCGGCTGGTGCATCGAGCGCCATGCGATCGTGCTCGTCCTGACCATCGCGCTTTTCGTGGCCGCGCTCGCGTGCTTCAAGCTCGTGCCGCAACAGTTCTTTCCGAGTTCCGATCGCCCCGAGCTGCTCGTGGACGTGCGCCTGCCCGAAAGCGCCTCGATCGATGCGGCGCTGCGGCAAACGAAGCGCCTCGAAGCGGCGCTCAAGGGCCGCCCCGAGATCGACCATTTCATCGACTTCGTCGGCACCGGCGCGCCGCGGTTTTATCTGCCGCTCGACCAGCAGTTGCAGCAGCCCAATTTTGCGCAGTTCGTGATCACGACGAAGTCGGTCGAAGATCGCGAGAAGCTCGCAAGCTGGCTCGAACCGATGCTGCGCGAGCAGTTCCCGGCTATCCGCACCCGCCTCTCGCGCCTCGAAAACGGGCCGCCCGTCGGCTACCCCGTGCAGTTCCGCGTGAGCGGCGACGATATCCCGACGGTGCGTGACATCGCCAACAAGGTGGCGGCGACGCTACGCGCCGATCCGCGCACCGACAACGTGAACTTCGACTGGGACGAGCCCGCGGGACGTTCGCTGCACTTCCAGATCGACCAGCAAAAGGCGCGCGCGCTCAATGTCTCGTCGCAGGACATCGCCAACTTCCTGCAGATGACCTACTCGGGCTATACCGTTACGCAGTATCGCGAGCGCGACAAGCTCATCAGCGTCGATCTGCGTTCGCCCGCCGCCGAACGCGTCGACCCCGCGCGCCTCCTCACGCTTGCCATGCCCACGCCCAACGGCCCGGTGCCGCTCGGCGCGCTCGGGCATCTCGCCAACGATCTGGAGTACGGCGTGATCTGGTCGCGCGACCGGCAGCCCACCATCACCGTGCAGTCCGATGTGCGCGCGGGCGCGCAAGGTATCGACGTCACGCATGCGCTCGACCGGCAGCTGGAGTCGGTCAAAGAAGCGCTGCCACCCGGCTACCACATCGAGGTGGGCGGCTCCGTCGAGGAAAGCGCGAAGGGCCAGGCGTCGATCTTCGCGCAGTTGCCGGTGCTTGCCATTGCCGTGCTCACGCTGCTGATGATCCAGCTGCAAAGCCTCTCGCGCGTGCTGATGGTCGTGCTGACCGCACCGCTCGGTCTGATCGGCGTGGTGATCGCCCTGCTCGTGTTCCGGCAGCCGTTCGGCTTCGTGGCCATGCTCGGTGTGATCGCCATGTTCGGGATCATCATGCGCAATTCGGTGATTCTCGTCGATCAGATCGAGACGGACATTCGCGCCGGGCACAAGCGCTTCGACGCCGTGGTGGGCGCAACGGTGCGCCGCTTCCGGCCGATCATGCTGACCGCCGCGGCCGCCGTGCTCGCGCTCATTCCGCTGCTGCGCTCGAACTTCTTCGGGCCGATGGCCACGGCGCTAATGGGCGGCATCACGATTGCAACCGTGCTCACGCTGTTCTTCCTGCCCGCGGCTTACGCGGCCGCGTTCCGCGTGCGCAGCAGCGAGACTGACGAGACCGGCAACGCGCCGGAACAGGCATCATGAAGATGGCTCATTTGACTTCGGCGGCGCGCGCGCGCAACTCAGCGCGCTCGCACGCAACAGGTTCCGTGCTTGCGCTGCGATCGCTCGCCGCATGCGTCGCGCTCGCGCTCGCAGGCTGCGCGATGGGGCCGACCGGTGAGCCGCCGGCCATGCCTCAGCCCGAGCACTACGGCACCGAGGCGCAACCGGCGCAGACTGTCGCCGCCCAGGGCGTCGCCCAGCAGTTCGTAACAGGCGCTGAGCCGGTGCCGCAATGGTGGACGCTCTACGGCTCCGACGCGCTCGATGCGCTCGTGAACGAGGGTCTCGCCCACAGCCCGAATCTCGCCGCCGCCGACCACAACCTGCAAGCGGCGCGCGAGCAATTGCGCGGCCAGATCGGCAGCTCGCTCCTGCCGACCGTCGACGCCATCGGCATCGCGCAACGCCAGCAGCAGCCCGCGATCCCGCAGTTCGGCATTGACCAGTTGCAGTACGGGATTTTCGCGGGCCTGATCGACGTTCGCTATACCTTCGACGTGTTCGGCGCGACCCGCCTGAACAACGCGGCGCTCGCCTCGCGCGTGAACGTGCAGGCGTTCCAGTTCGAGGCTGCGCAGCGCGCGCTTGCCGCGAACATCGTGGCGAGCGCGCTCGGCGCAGCGACGCTGCATGCGCAGATCGACACGACCGAGCAACTGATTGCGCTCGCCAATGCGCAGGCCGACGACGTGCAAAAGCGCTACGCGCTCGGCTCTGCTTCGCGCACCGATCTGCTGAGCGCGCAGCAAAGCGCGGCGTCGCTCGCGGCGAGTCTGCCGGGGCTGCGCCAGCAATGGGTCGCGCAGCGCCATGCGCTGGCCGTGCTGGTCGGCCGCACGCCCGACCAGGCGCCGCCAGACCTCGATCTCTCCAGCTTGACCTTGCCCGCGCAGGTGCCCGTGGTCATCCCTTCAGAACTCCTGAGAACCCGTCCAGATATCGAAGCCGCCGAAGCCACGCTCAAGGCTGCCGCAGCCGGTGTCGGCGCCGCGACCGCGCAGATGTACCCGAGCATCACGCTTTCGGCGGCGCTCGGCCAGGGCGGCTTCAGCTGGCCCGTCGTCACCTCGGGCGCGGGTGCGCTGTGGGCAATCGGCGCTTCACTTTCGCAGCCAATCTTTCATGGCGGTGCGCTCCTCGCACAACGGCGCGCGGCGTTGCAGTCGTACGAGGCAGCCAACGACACGTACAAGCAAACAGTGCTCACCGCGTTCCAGGATGTCGCCGACCGTCTCGCCGCGCTCGAGCACGACGCTCAGGCCCTCGACGCGGCGAGCACGTCGGCGCGCACGGCCCAGGGCGTTTATGAGGACACCAACGCGCGCTACAAGCTGGGCGCCGTGCCGTGGTACGCGGTGCGCCAAAGCGAGCAGCAATGGCGTAACGCGCGGCTCGACGAAATCCGCTATCGCGGCACGCGGCTTTCCGATACGGCCGCGCTCTTCCAGGCGATGGGCAATCCGCCGGTGAATCCGGCGACGCTCGGCAGCGGGCACGCCGCGAGCACAGCGGCGACAGCGCCGGCTGCAGACGTTGGCGCTGCCGCGCAGGACAAGTAACACCCGCGTTTTTCCGTGCGTCTCGCGATACCATGATCGGCAGCGCGCCGTTCGAGACGGCGCAGCCGCATCACGGAGACGACATCATGCCCAGCCCTTCGCTCGACTTCTGGTTCGACCTCGCCAGCAACTACAGCTATTTGAGCGTGATGCGCATCGAAGCGCTCGCCGGGCGGGCTGGCGTAGCGGTGCGCTGGCGTCCCTTCCTGCTCGGCCCCATTCTCGACGCGCTCGGCTGGGAAGGCCCGCCCTTCGTCGTGCAGAAGGAAAAAGGCGCGTATGTGTGGCAGGACATGCGTCGGCAGTGCCGCAAATACGCGCTGCCGTGGCAACAGCCCACCGAGTTTCCGCGCCGCACCGTGCTCGCAACGCGCGTCGCCGTGCTCGCCGCCGACGAACCGTGGCTGCCCGGCTGGTGCCGCGCCGTCATGACGCGCAACTATGGCGACGACCGTGAGGTCGATTCGCCCGAAGCGGTCGCACACATGCTCACCGCGTTGGGGCTCCCGGCGCAGCCGCTCATCGAGGAAGCCGGCAGCGATGCGAACCGGCAGCGGCTGCGTGAGCGGACCCAGGCGGCGCGCGACCTGGGCATCTTCGGCGCGCCGACGTTTTTCGTCGGCGAGGACATGTTCTGGGGTAACGACCGGCTGGAAGACGCGATCGAAGCGGCGCTCTGTGCGACGCAGAATCAGGACAGCGTGTAGCCCTCTTCCCTGCGTCCTCCGTCGTTGCTCTGTCAGGATTTTCTGACCCTTATTTTCAGGATAGAACTGTTACACTGCGCCGTAACGCGAGTCAGGTTTTCCTGACTCCACCGCTAACCGTTCGCATTCCTACATATATAGAAGAATCCTCATCGGAGAGAGATTCGCTTGATTCGAACGGCCTGAACCGTGAGAACGGCGCGACGCACGACAACCGGGGAGATCACGACCATGGGGCATCAAGTGAAGCGTAGCATTTGCTTCGCAGTATTAATTATCTCCAGCGGCGCTGCCTATGCAGGCCTCGACTGCGAGGGGTCGCGCGGCGGCTTCCGCTTCCAGACCGACGATAGCTGGACCGGCACCGACAAGCTCGAGCACTTCGCGGTGTCCGCGCCGTTCGGCGCGCTCGGGGGCTGGCTCACGCGCGACACGGACCACCCGGTCGTGTATGGCACGCTGATCGGCACGGTGCCGGGACTCCTGAAGGAAACGCTCGACGGAACCTGCCGTACCAACGGCTTCTCCATTAAGGACCTGTTTGCCGATACGCTCGGCGCCCTCACGGGTGCGTGGCTCGCACACTGGGCCCTCACGTATTCGCGAGGTTCGCACAGCCAAACCTTCGGACTGCGTTACGACAATGTGTTTTGACGCTCGATGCCTCATGCGGCTCGCCTGCGCACAAAGCCTTTGGCGTCAGGCAGTTAGCTTCGATATCCCAGGGTTATGAACAGGGGCTTCAACAAAAACTGTGGAAAACTCCGCGCGGGAGTTACCCACAGATTTTGTTGGCAGCCCTGTGGAAAAGCCCTGGAAAGCTCAGCCAACTCCTTGGCCCACAAGGAAATTCCGTTCATCAAACAAAACACGGCGCGTCGTTGCCGACGCGCCGTGTTTATCCTGCATACCTCAACAAACCCGAATCAAGGTTTGTTCGTTTCGAACAGATCCATGATCTGCTTCTTCTCCGTCGTGGTGACGCTCGGAGGCGTCATCCCGCCAGGTCCCATGCTGCCGGTCGCCCCGCTCGCATCGCTCGCCGCCCCCGCCGGGTTCGCCGAGTCCAGACCGATGCTCGCGACGAAGCCGTTACCCGGCGTCATGTCCGAAAAGAACAGCTCGTCGTTGATCGTCGTGAGGCCCTCGGGCATCGCCGGCTCTTCCTGCGGCACGCCGCGCAGCGCGCGCTGCATGTATTCCACCCAGATCGGCAACGCGAGCTGCGCGCCGAACTCGCGGCTGCCGAGGCTCTTCGGCTGATCGTAGCCCATCCACGCCACGGCAACGAGCGTGCGCTGATACCCCGCGAACCAGCCGTCCTTGGCGTCGTTGGTCGTACCGGTCTTGCCTTGCAGGTCGTTGCGATGGAGCACGTTGGTGCCCGCACCCGTACCCGCCGTCGCCACCGAATGCAGCAGGCTGTTCATCACGAACGCGTTGCGCGGCGAGAGCGTTTGCGGCGCATTCTGGCCCGCCACGAGCGGCTGCGCGCGCAGGATCGGCTGGCCGTGAGCGTCGTCGACTTCGGCGATCAGATACGGGTTGATGCGATAGCCGCCGTTCGCGAACACGCTGTACGCGCCCGCCGACTGCAGCGGCGTGACGAGGCCCGCGCCGAGCGCCATCGGCAGGTACGGCGGGGTCTTGTCCGCGTCGAAGCCGAAGCGCTGCGTCACGTAGTCCTGCGCGTACTTCGTGCCGATGTACGACAGGATGCGGATCGACACGAGGTTCTTCGACTTCTGCAGCGCGAGCCGCATCGTCATCGGGCCTTCGGGCTGGTCGTCGTCCTTCGGCTCCCATGCGTCGCCGCCCGGCGTGCTGGGCGGGAAATAGAGCGGCGCGTCGTTGATGATCGTCGCCGGTCCAAGGCCCTTTTCAAGCGAAGCCGAGTAGATGAACGGCTTGAAGCTCGAGCCGGGCTGACGCCACGCCTGCGTGATGTGATTGAACTTGTTCTTGTTGAAGTCGAAGCCGCCGATCAGCGCACGGATCGCGCCGTCCTGCGGCGTGAGCGAGACGAGCGCGCCTTCCACTTGCGGCAATTGCGTGATCTGCCAGTTGCCCTTCGCGTCTTGCATCAGGCGCACGATGGAGCCCGGGCGAATGTGCAGCGCCTGCGAGGCGCGCGGCGAGAGCGCGGCTGCCACGAAGCGCAGGCCCTCGCCCGTCACCGTCACCGAGGTGCCGTCGAGTTGTTGTGCCGTCACCGACTTCGGACCCGCGTCGATCACGACCGCCGAGACGAGGTCGCCGTTGTCCGGGTGGTCGGTCAGCGCGTCTTCGATTGCCTGCTCGCGGTCGTCGCCGTCGGCGGGCAGTTGCACGAAACCTTCCGGCCCGCGATAGCCATGGCGGCGCTCGTAGTCCATCACACCCTTGCGCACGGCCGCGTAGGCGGCGTCCTGGTCGGCGGAATCGATCGTCGTCGTGACGGTGAGCCCGCGCGTATAGGTCTCGTCCTTGTACTGCGCGTACATCATCTGACGCACCATTTCCGCGACGTATTCGGCGTGCACGTTGTACTCGGTGCCGGCGGTCTTCGTCTGCAGCGGTTCCTTCATCGCTTCGTCGTATTGAGCCTGCGTGATGTAGCCGAGATCGAGCATGCGCTTGAGGATGTACTCCTGGCGAATCTTCGCGCGGTGCGGATTGACGATCGGGTTATACGCCGAAGGCGCTTTCGGCAGCCCTGCGAGCATCGCGGCCTGGGCGACCGTAATGTCCTTCAGGTCCTTGCCGAAGTACACGCGCGCCGCCGCCGAAAAACCGTAGGCGCGCTGACCCAGATAGATCTGGTTCATGTACAGCTCGAGAATCTGGTCCTTGGTGAGCGCGCGCTCGATCTTGTAGGCGAGCAGCATCTCGTAGACCTTACGCGTGTAGGTCTTCTCGCTCGAAAGGAAAAAGTTGCGCGCAACCTGCATCGTGATCGTGCTCGCGCCTTGCGAGGCGCCACCGTGCATGAGGTCCGCCACGCCCGCGCGCAGGATGCCGACGAAGTCCACACCGCCGTGCTCGTAGAACCGGTAGTCCTCGATGGCAAGCACGGCCTTCTTCTGGATGTCAGGAATATCCTGGAAGCGGACGAGCTGACGACGCTCTTCGCCAAACTCGCCGATCAGCACGTGATCGGCGGTATAGATGCGCAGCGGCACCTTGGGCTGATAGTTGGTGAGCGCGTCGAGCGATGGCAGCTGCGGCTCCATCACGACGAGCCCGTAACCCACGAGCAGCGCACCCACCACGCAGAGCGTACCGATCAGGCCGACGAACCAGAGCGCGAGCGTCGTTCCAATGGAGCGCCGCTTCGGGCTGCCATCGCGCGGCCCGTTGCCGCCGGAACCGCCGCCTGAGCCGCCACCCGATTCAGGACGGCGAGGCGGCTGGCGCCCGTTGTTGAAGGAGGGTTCCCGATCTTCGTTCGGGTACTGCGGTGAAGGCGGTCGTTTGATGATAGGCATGACTGGAATGATGGGCGCGTCTCGCGCGCGCCGGCTGCGCGCAACTCGCACGCATGGATCTCGACCACGGCGTCATGGCGCCAATGCGGCATACGACGTCGCCGGCTCAAGCCCGGCGACGCGGCGCGACCGGCAACGCCCCCGTCCGGCCGCGCGGCGCGCACTACGGCACGCCACAGGCGAATACACGCCCGTTCAGGCGCCATTCGCGAAATGTAACAGCGCATTCTAAAGAAATCGCGGGCGGCGGGTCGCGCTTTTTTTGTAAGAGTTTCTTGGGAAATGATTCCCGCCCGATTTTTTGCCGGCCCGGCGCTCGCTTGCGCTGATTGTGGCTTTATGCGCGAAAAGTTTCGTCGCCCCCTTCATTCAGGCGACAAATTGAAAAATTTCACCCAAATAACGGCAAATTCTTGCAGGCAGGGTTATTCCCATCCGAGCACCTTCCGATTGCGCATCGGCGCACTCGTCTTATGATGAAAGATCTGCTACACGCCCCTGTTCGCGCCCGGGCAAGCCCGCACTTATTCTTACAAATCGCTGTGGCGCAGGCAGGAAAACGGACGTCATACGAAGCCGACCCAACGGCCCGCCGATTATGAACAAGCCTAGCGAACGCATCGTCGTCTTCGTCACGCCCGCGCAAAAGCGCGCGATCTCCGCTACCGCCGGCGAGCTTGGCATCAGTATTAGCGAGCTCATGCGCCGCGCCGTGATTGCGTTCAGCGCCACGAGCGATCAGGTGAAAGCCGCAAGCATTGTCGACCGGCTCAACGCGCCGCGTCAGCCCGACGCGCTCGCCCAGGTGCTGCAAAAGGCAGCGAAGCCGCTGCGTGCGGGCCGCGCAGGCGCGATCCGGCCAACCGATGGCGCGGCGGCGGCCATCGGTGCGACCAGAGCGGGCCCGGACGCGCAGCAAGATGCTGCTGACGCGGATCGCGAGACAACTGCGCCCCTTCACGGCCGCACCGCCCACGTGCAAACGCCTCATGCGTCAGACGCCCCCCTGCCCGCCGCGCACACCGACGAAACAGACGTGAGCCATGCCGCACGCGAAATTGCGCAGGCTGTGGCTCGACTCAGCGCCGAAGCGGCTGCCGCAGACGAAAGCGCCGCGCTCGACAGCGCCGCCGCGCACTCGCTCGACGTCGAGCCGCTGCAACCACTAAGCTCGGCGCCCTTCGCACGTTCGCGGCGCAACGCAAGCGACGCGGGCAACGCAGGCGACGAAGCCCACAGCGACGACGGCGCGCCCGAAGGCGGAAAATTCGCCTGACACGGGCCGCATTCGCGCCGCCATACGCCTGTGTCACAGTCGGCGCTTAACACCTGCTTACGCGTTCGTGCGCGGGCTGTGCGCGGCCTGTTCCTTTAAGTCCCTTTTAAGACAGGCCGTGGTGTAATATCCGCGGTCGATGGCGGCGCCCGGCCTCCAGCGGTACTCCCAGCCGCGCAGCCAGGCTTCGTTCTGACGAACATACGCGTGCAAGAAAACGCCGTCACGCTATTGCAATTGCCGCACTTGCCCCGATTTGCGCGGTGCATGTGCGCCAGGCGCAAAGCGGCGTAAGCTGGTAGATGGATCAGCCGTCGCCAGCCGGCCGGCGCGTGAGCCCAACCCGCATGCACGCACCTCGGCTCATCATGGCCGATCTCATTTCACTGGAGGAATTCATGTCGCTTTTCGACTCCATCTCCCGCACCGTCAAGGGCCTGCTCAACGACGCGGCTGACTCGGTGCAGGATCCGTCGCGCGACGCGCGCCAGATCGTGCGTGAGCTCGACGACAGCATCGCCCGCGCGGAGAACTCGCTCGTCGAGATCCAGGCGCAGGTCGCGACGCAGCAAAGCAAGCGCGACGTGGCCGCCGACAAGGCGAAGAAGTACGAAGACGGCGCAAAGCGCGCGCTGCAATCGGGCGACGAAGCGCTCGCACGCGAAGCACTCGGCGCGCAGCAAACCGCCGAAGCCGAGCGCGACGCCCTCGCGGGCGAACTGGCCAAGCTCGAACCATCGGTCGATCAACTCAAGCAGCAGATCGACGACATGCGCCAGCGCCGCAACGACCTGAACGCACGCTCGAACATCCTGCAGGCGAAGCAGCAGATCGCCCAGGCGAAGGATGTCGCGGCGACGGCGCTGGGCGGCATCGGTGGCAAGAATCTCGATGGCGACTTCCAGAAGCTGGAAGAGAAGGTCGCGCTGTCGAACGCGCGCTCGGACGCCCGGCTGAATTCGTCCGACCAGTCGAGCGGCAAGGCGCTCGACGACAAGCTCGCGGCGCTCAATAAGGGGCCGTCGGTAGACGAGCGCCTCGAGGCGCTCAAGAAGCAGATGAACACGCCGGCGCAGTAAAGCGCGCCAGCGTGCTGGATGCGGCGCGGCATGGGCCGCGCTGCCGGCATAGCGCCGCATCCCCGTATCGAATGCCATGGAGACGGGCGTCAAGCCGCCCGGCCAGCAACATGAAAAAGTTTCTTGCCGCTGCCAGCATCGCTGTCGCATCGCTCGCTTTCACGGGCGGCGTGGCGTTCGCCGTGCCGAGCGTGCAGCAGATCGAATCCGCGATGTCCCAGGGCGACTGGCAGCGCGCCGACTCGGGACTCACCGAAGTCCTGCAGGCGCATCCGGACAACGCTCGCGCCCACTACCTCTACGCCCAGGTGCTCAACCGCGAAGGCCGTTACGCCGACGCGCTCACGCAGGTCCAGCAAGCGAAGTCGCTCGATCCGCAAATCCGCTTCACCCAGCCGCAGCGTTTCGCGCAGGTCGAAGCGAAGATCCGCTCCGACGCCACGCGCGCCGGCGCGGTGACGACGAGCAGATCGAACAACCCGTTCACGCAGCAAGCAGCGGCGGCTCCCACGCCGCAAAGGCAGGGTCCTGGTATGGGCATGTGGATTGGTATCGCCATTCTGTTGGTCGGCATTGCGCTCGTGCTGCGCTGGACGCTGCGCCGCGCGAAGTCCACCGAAGACGCCAAGGCCGGCGACGACCGCCGCGACCAGCTCAAGCGCGCCACCGAACTGCTCAACGGCGTGCGCTCGCTCAAGCTCGACGTGAAGCTTTCGACGGCACCGGGCCACGAAGCGCTCGAGAAGGAAGTCGATGGACTCGAAGCGCAGTTGCGCAGCCTCGTCGAAACGCTCTCGAACAGCGCGAATCCGCGGCCGCCGTACGAGATCGAGGACCTCGAACGCCAGTTCGCGAGCCTCAAGGCGCGCGCCGAAGGCCGTCCCGATCCGAACGCGCAGCCCGCAGCGCCGGAGTACGGCAGCAACTCGAGCTACGCGCGTGAAGCCGATGCCGCATTCGGGCGTCAGCCGCAGTATCCGCCGGCGCCGCCGCAGCAACCGCCGCAGGTCATCGTGCAGCAAGGCGGCGGTGGCATGGGCGGCATGGGCGGACTGCTCACGGGCGTCCTGCTCGGTGAAGCGCTGAACCACGGCCGCGACCGCGTGATCGAGCGCGACGTGTTCGTCGACGAGGATGGGCGCCGTGTTCAGCGCGACGGCAGCGGCAATGGCGGCGGCCTCGACTTCGGCCAGGGATCGAACGACTGGGACGACGGCTCGGGCGGCGGCGGTGTCGACATGGGCAGCAACGACAGCTCGGACGACTGGAACAACTCCTGAGGCTTCTCCAGCGCACACCGCTTACGCAAACGACGGGCTCCTTCACGGAGCCCGTTTTGCATCGGCGCGAATCACGCCATATCGCACACTACATCGCACATCACACGTAACGGCGGACGCACACATGGGCACCAGCAACGGGGCGGCACTGCGCATCGCCATCATCGGCAGCGGCTTTTCCGGCATCGGCATGGCGATCCGCCTGCGCCGCATGGGCGTGGACTCGTTCACCATCTATGAAGCCGCCGCAAGCCTCGGAGGCACCTGGCGCGACAATGCGTATCCAGGCGCCGCTTGCGATATTCCTTCGCACCTCTACTCGTTTTCGTTCGAGCTGAATCCGGCGTGGACGCGCACCTACGCGCCGCAGCACGAAATTCTCGACTACCTGCGCCATTGCGCGCACAAGTATGACGTCGAGCGCTTCATCGAATATCGTTCGCGCGTGCACGCGGCGCGCTTCGTGCAGGCCCGCGGCGTCTGGGAAGTGGAGATCGAACGCGACGGCGCGATCAGGACGATCGAAGCCGATATCGTGATCGCTGCGAACGGCCCGCTCTCGCGCCCGGCGATGCCGCAGATCCCGGGCATCGAGCGCTTCGAGGGCAAGCTCTTCCACTCGGCGCGCTGGGACCATGACTATGCACTCGAAGGCAAGCGCATCGCCGTGATCGGCACTGGGGCAAGCGCGATTCAGTTCGTACCGCATATCCAGCCGCGCGCGGCCAAGCTCACGGTGTTTCAGCGCACGCCGCCGTGGATCATGCCGCGGCGCGATCGCGCCATCAGCGAACGTTGGCGCTGGATTTACCGGCACATGCCCTTCGCGCAACGCGTGGCGCGAGCCGCCATTTACTGGCAGCACGAATCGCGTGCGCTTGGCTTCGCGGTGGAGCCGCGCCTGCTCAAGGCGCCGACGAAGTTCGCGCTAAGCTATCTCGCGCATAAGGTCAAAGAGCCCGAACTGCGCGCGCGGCTCACGCCGGACTACGTGCTGGGCTGCAAGCGCGTGCTGCTCTCGAGCGACTACTACCCTGCCCTCGCGCAGCCAAACGCGGAGCTGGTCAGCGACGCGATCCGCGAGGTCGTTGCCGATGGCATCGTCACCGCCGACGGCAAGCACCGGCCTTACGACGCGATCGTCTGCGGCACGGGTTTTCAGGTCAACGGCGTCGACGCGCCTTTCCACGTGACGGGCGTAGACGGTCAGGACCTCAGCGAAACGTGGCGGCGCGACGGCCCCGAGGCGTACCTGGGCGCGAGCGTCGCGGGCTTCCCGAATCTTTTCTTCATGGTCGGGCCGAACACGGCGCTCGGGCACAACTCGATGATCTACATGATCGAGTCGCATATCGCCTATATCGCCGCCTGCATCCGCGCGCTGCAGCGCTCGGGCGCGCGCACGATGGAGGTTCGCGCCGAGGCGCAGCGAAGCTGGAATGCGCGCCTGCAAGCGCGTTTCGCGCGCACCGTGTGGCAGTCGGGCTGCCGCAGCTACTACCTCACGCAGGCGGGCAAGAACACCGCGCTGTGGCCAGGCTTCACGTTCATGTTCCGCCGCAAAACGCGCCGCGTGCGCAGCGCCGACTACGCGTTCGAGCGTTAGACGCGCTGCGGATGCCCCGCGTACACGCGCGTCTCGTAGGCGAAGTTCACCGTACCGTTTTTTTGCGTCGCCTCGAACAGCTCGCGCAGTGCCGCGAGCATCGGCTCGTGGCGCTCATCGCCGGCCCTCGGCGCATACGACGACGACATCAGCCGCCCGCGCAGGCCATCGAAGTCGAGCAACTGCGCATTCGGGAACACAGTCTGATGCTCGAAACCGTCGCCGAACCAGTCGGCCATCGCGGCCGAGTCGGGATAGGTTTCGGCCACTTGTGCGTAGTCGGGGCAAAAACGCTGCAGCAGCGCCTCGTAGCCCGCCAGGAACGCCGAACCTTCGAGCAGGCGGCTGTTCCAGAACAGCACGATCTTGCCGCGCGGTTTCAGGATGCGCGCGAACTCGCGCTGCGAATCGGTCTTGTGGAACCAGTGGAACGCCTGCGCGGCGCTCACGAGGTCCACGCTCGCGGCGTCGAGCGTCGTCGCCTCCGCCGTGCCCGCCACACTGCGATAGCCTTTGTAGCCGCCCAGCATTTCGTCCGCCGCGGCGCGCATGGCCGCGTTCGGCTCGACGGCCGTGACGGGGTGGCCCGCGTCGAGGAAAAGCCTGGTTGAGAGGCCCGTACCCGCGCCGATGTCGGCCACGGGCGCACCCGGCGCAATGCCGCACTCCACGTGCACGAAGGTCGCCACTTCGCGCGGATAGGTCGGCCGGTATTTCACGTAGTCTGCGACCCGGTCGGTGAAACGCCGGGTGGAATCGTCGATCATCGTTCTGCCCTTTTGTCGTTCAACCGCCGCCGCCCAGGAGCTTCACCAGCTCCCAGAGGAAGCGCAATACCATCAGGATCAGCTCCCAGAGCTGGATCAGTTGCTGCCAGAGCGCGAGCGGCGCGCTCCCGCCGAAAATCGCTTCGATCATCTTGCTCCCATCGCGACGCCCCTGTGCTCCTCATTTCAGGTTTGCGGAGCGCCCGAGTTCCCGATCATAGCGCCAGGCGCACCCCCTGCGCTCAAGTCTCCGTATTACGCGCCGTAAACAAGTTCAGAAAGCCCGGCGATCGGACCTGCTGGCGACCGGGCACGCCGCTTTTCAGAGCGTTGCGCTTTTCATTGCGCACCGGGCAAGGAGACACCCGATGACACGTTTGCGTTTGCTGGGCCTGCGCGGTCGCCGCCGCGCGGGAAAATCCGCCGGCGTCGTTGGCGACATTGCTGCGCACGCCGGCAGGCTCGGAATCGAGATCTGCGACGTGGCGGGCCACGTCGACGAAGTCGCCGCGCGCGTGCAGCGTCAGACCGACGTGTGCCACGCCCTGCGCGAGTCGGCAGCGCACACGCTCGCCGGCAACCACCAGATCGCCGCGGCAGCGCGCGCCATGCGCGAGCTGAGCACGGGCACCGCCGCCACGGTGCAGCAATCGCAGCAGACCATCGAGGAATCACTCGCCGACATTCACGGGCTGGTCGAAAGCGTCACCGTCATCGAGACGCAGATCCGCTCGCTCAAGAGCGCGCTTGCGCATGTCTCGAAGGTCTCCGAGGAAATCTCGCTGATCGCGCGGCAAACCCAGCTTCTCGCGCTGAACGCGGCCATCGAGGCGGCGCGCGCGGGCGAGTCGGGCAAGAGCTTCGCCGTGGTCGCGAGCGAGGTGAAGAACCTCTCCGCCAAAACCGCGCTGGCCACCGGCCAGATCGAGCAAACGCTCGGGCAGCTCACGCAGCAGACTGAGCAGCTCATTGCCGAAGGGACCGCCAACACCGAACGCGCGCATCGCGTGCGCGAAGGCACGCACACCATTGGCGCGGCCGTGCACAGCACCGGCCAGGCGATCATGCAGCTCGACGAGCACGCCGGACAGATCGCCCAGCTCACGGGCGAGATCGAGACGAAATGCGACGGGCTCGAAAGCCAGGTGGGCGAGATGGTCGCCGGCGTCGAAGATTCGGGGCGCAACTTCGTCCAGGCGAAGGACCAGCTCGGCAAGTTGCTCGAGGTCTCGGAAACGCTCATCGAACTTTCCGCCGCCACGGGCGTGGAAACCGACGACACACGTTTCATCGAGACCGTGCAGCGCGCCGCCGCCCAGCTCAGCAAGCAGTTCGAAGGCGCGCTCGCGCGTGGCGAGATCGGCGAAGCGGATCTGTTCGACAGCGTCTACGCGCCGGTGCCGAACACGAACCCGCAGCAGCACATGACGCGCTTCACCGCCTTCACCGACCGCGTGCTGCCCGCGATCCTCGAACCGCTGCTCGCGTTCGACGAACGCGTCGCCTTCTGCGTGGCGATCGATCCGCGCGGCTACATTCCGACGCACAATCGCAAGTTCTCGCATCCGCAGGGCGCCGACCCGGTGTGGAATGCCGCGAACTGCCGCAATCACCGCATCTTCAACGACCGCGCGGGGCGCGCAGCCGGATCGCACACCAAGCCCTTCCTGCTGCAAACGTACCGTCGCGACATGGGCGGCGGCACGTTCGTGATGATGAAGGACGCCTCCGCGCCGATCTTCGTGAACGGGCGGCACTGGGGCGGGTTTCGCATGGGATACCGTCTGTAACGATCGATCGCCCAAAAGCAAACGGCGCGCGGACATGGCTGTCCGCGCGCCGTTTTCGCATGCGCCTCGAAGCGCGTTGGCGATCAAACGGCCATCGCCATCCGCTTGCGCTCCGCGCGCTGCATGAAATAGTTGCCGGCGATCACACCCACGGTCACGACCGCAATGAACAGCGTAGCGAGCGCGTTCATCTCCGGGTTCAGGCCGAGGCGCACACGCGAGAACACCACGAGCGGCAGCGTGGTCGAGCCCGGTCCCGAAAGGAACGCCGAGAGCACCAGGTCGTCGATCGAGAGCGTGAACGAGAGCAGCCAGCCGGCCGCAAGCGCCTGCGAAATGAGCGGCAGCGTGATCTGGAAGAACACCTTGAACGGCGTCGCGCCCAGGTCGAGCGCAGCCTCTTCGAGCGACGGATTCAACTCGCGCACGCGCGACTGCACGATGATGGCGACGTACGAAATACACAGCATGACGTGGCCGATCCAGATCGTGAACACGCCGCGCCCCGCGGGCCAGCCGATCAACTTGCCCATTTCCACGAAGAGCAGCAAGAGCGAAATGCCCTGGATCACTTCGGGAATCACGAGCGGTGCGTTGATCATGCCCGAGAACAGCGTGAAGCCGCGAAAGCGCCCCATACGCGCGAGCACGAAGCCCGCCCACGTGCCGATGAATACCGACGCGAACGCCGTCATCAGCGCGATGCGCAGCGAGAGCCAGGCGGCGGTGATCAGCTCGTCGTCGGTGATGAGCGCCTGGTACCAGCGCGTGGAAAAGCGCGTCCACACCGTCACGAGTTGCGACTCGTTGAACGAGTAGACAATCAGGCTCAGGATCGGGATATAGAGGAACGCGAAGCCGAGGCCTAGCGCGATGAACATCAGAACGCGATTCGGTTTCATTTGCCGCGGCCCTCCAGTTCCTTCGCCTGGTAGTGCTGGAACAGCGCCATTGGCACGAGCAACAGGAGCACCATCGCGCAGGTCACGGCGGAGGCCATCGGCCAGTCGGCATTGTCGAAGAACTCGTTCCACATGACGCGGCCGATCATCAGCGTGTTCGCGCCGCCAAGCAACTCAGGAATGACGTACTCGCCCACTGCCGGAATGAACACCAGCAAGCAGCCCGCGATAATGCCGTTCTTCGAGAGCGGCAGCGTGATTTCCACGAACGCGCGCCACGGCTTCGCCCCGAGGTCGTACGCGGCCTCTAGCAGCGTGAGATCCATCTTCACGAGGTGCGCGTAGAGCGGCATCACGAGAAACGGCAGATACGAATACACCATGCCGATATAAACGGCCGTGTTCGTGTGATAAAGCTCGAGGGGCGAATGAATGATGCCGATCGACATCAGGAAATTGTTCAGCAGTCCGTTGTTCTTCAGAATGCCGATCCACGCGTACACGCGGATCAAGAACGACGTCCAGAACGGCAGCATCACGGCCATCATGAGGATGTTGCGCGAGGCCGGATTCGAGCGCGCGATGTAATACGCCATCGGATAGCCGATGATGAGGCACAGCAGCGTCGAAATCGCCGCCACGACCACCGAATTCACGTAGGCCGCGAAGTAGAGGCTGTCCTGGAACAGGAACGCGTAGTGCGAGAAGTCGAGCGCGATGTGCCACACGCCATCCGCGAACGACGCCAGCTCCGTGTACGGTGGAATGCCGAGCTGCTGGTCGGCGAAACTGATCTTCACCACCAGGATGAACGGCACGAGGAAGAACAGCAGCAGCCAGATGAACGGGCCCGCCACGACGGCCGTGCGGCCCGTCAGGTTAAAGCGCTTCGCGGGCCAGTTCAGGATGTTGCGCAAGGTCGTCGTGCTCATGTCGTCAGCACCACACCGGCCGAGGCGCTCCAGCGCACGTAGACTTCGTCTTCCCACGTGGGGGAGTCGATCTCGGAGAGCGCGAGACTCGACATGTTCGCGATCACCGTCTTGCCCGAGTCGAGCTTGACGTGATAGAGCGAGTAGCCGCCCATATAGGCGATGTTCTTGACCACGCCCTTGCCCCAGTTGAACACGCCTTCGGGCGGTTTGCGCGTGAGCGAGATGCGTTCGGGGCGCACCGAGATCGTCACGGGCATGCCGAGCGGCCCGGTGATGCCGTGATTCACGTAAAGTCGCACCGGCAGTTCCGGGCACTCGACGAACACGTGATCGGGCTCGTCCTCGACCACGTTGCCGTCGAAGAGATTGGTCGAACCGATGAACTCCGCCGAGAAGCGGCTGTTCGGGAATTCATAGACCTGGTTCGGCGTGCCGAGCTGGATGATCTCGCCTTCGCTCATCACCGCGAGGCGCCCCGCCATCGTCATGGCCTCTTCCTGGTCGTGCGTGACCATGATGCAGGTGACGCCAACCTTGTCGAGGATGTTGACGAGTTCGATTTGCGTGCGCTGGCGAATCTGCTTGTCGAGGGCGGACATCGGCTCGTCGAGCAGAAGCAGCTTGGGGCGCTTCACGAGCGAGCGCGCGAGCGCCACGCGCTGCTGCTGGCCGCCCGAAAGCTGGTGCGGCTTGCGCTTGGCGAAGCGCGTCATCTGCACGAGTTCGAGCGCGTTCGCCACGCGGTCCTTGAGTTCGTCCTTTTTCACGCCTTCCTGGCGCAGTCCGAAGCCCACGTTCGACTCCACCGTCATGTGCGGAAAAAGCGCGTACGACTGGAACATCATGTTGACCGGCCGGCGGTACGGCGGCATGGAGGCCAGGTCCTCGCCGTCGATCAGGATCTTGCCTGACGTCACGGTTTCGAGACCCGCGAGCATGCGCAGCAAGGTGGACTTGCCGCAGCCCGAGCTGCCGAGCAGCGCGAACAGCTCGCCCTTCTTCACCGACAGGTTGACGCCCTTGACTGCTGTCGTCTCGCCGAACTTCTTGACGACATCGACGATCTGCACGAAGTTGTCCGCGGCCGAATCTGCCGCGGTGAAGCCCGAAGGCAGCGAACCGGCGGTTGCCGGCGCGCTCGACTGGTCACTCATGATTCTCTCTGCCCTGCCTGTTTCTGCGTGAATCTTGGACGGGGTTGACGAACAAAGCCCCCGGCATCGTGCCGAGGGCTCGGGGTAAAACGGGATTGGATTCCAACCGCGTCAGCGGCCCGACTTGAACTCGGTCCACAGACGCGTCTGCAGGCGCTGGATCTCAGGCGGCAGCGGCTTGAGCAGGAACAACGTCTTCAGGACTTCGGGCGACGGGTACACGGCCGGGTCGTTGGCGATGTCCTTGTCCACGTACTTGCGCGCTTCCGCGTTCGCGCTCGGGTAGTAGACCGCGTTCGTGATCGCTGCGTGAACCTGCGGCGTCTCGATGTAGTTGATCCACTCGAGCGCGGCCTCCTTGTGCTGCGCATCCTTCGGGATGGTCATCACGTCAAACCAGATCGGCGCACCGCCCTTCGGAATGTAGTACTCGATCTTGTACGGCTTCTTCGCGTCGATGGCGCGGTGCTTGGCGATCACAACGTCGCCCGACCAGCCGTACGCGAAGCAGATGTCGCCGCCCACGAGGTCGTTGATATAGCCCGACGAGTTGAACTGCGTGATGTACGGGCGGATCTTCTTCATCATCGCGAGCGCGGCGCGATAATCGTCCGGGTTCGTCGAGAGCGGGTCACGGCCGATGTAGTGCAGTGCGGCCGCGAACATCTGGTCCGGCGCGTCGAGCACGGACACGCCGCAGGCCTTCAGCTTCGAGATGTTCTCGGGCTTGAAAAGGATGTCCCAGTTGTCGAGCGGCACGTTCTTGCCGAGGATCTGCTGTGCCTTCGTGACGTTATAGGCGAGACCGGTCGTACCGTACGCCCAGGGCACTGCGAACTTGTTGCCCGGATCCGCGCCGGCGACCAGCGCCATCAGCTGCGGATCGAGATACTTGAGGTTGGGGATCTTCGACTTGTCGAGCGGCGCGAAAATGCCGGCGGCGATCTGCTTGCCCGCGTAGTTGCTGGTCGGCACGACGATGTCGTAGCCCGAATTGCCCGCGAGCAGCTTGGCCTGGAGCGTGTCGTCGCTGTCGTAGTTGTCGTACTTGACCTGAATGCCGGTCTGCTTCGTGAAGTTCGGAATCGTGTCCTTGGCGATGTAATCGGACCAGTTGTACACGTTCAACTGCGTGTCCTTCGCTACCGACGTCATCCACGGCGCCGCGCACAGTGCGAGCGCGACCAGTTGCGCCACAACCCCTTTCTTCATCCCGTTCTCCGATCCTGACCGGCTCCGGCCGGCCGCCTGCCTCGCTTCGTGCCGCGCCACGTGTCACCCGTGCACGGCTCCCCTGTCTTGCCCAAAACCTACCATCAAACCCGCCCGGCAAGTAATAAAACGCGGGCGTGTCGCGCAAACGGAACATGGACCATGGGAGTACGGCCAGCCGCGCGCGGACGGTAAATCGCGCGCAATTTTAGCCGTTTCACGGGCCATGTCCACAAAAAACCGCTCTAGTGGCGCATGCGCGCGACGACCCGCTCCCTGCGGGGCGCGGCGCCTGACTCCACCTTGCTATCGGCTTGCAGTCGCTTTGCCGATTCATCGCGCATCGCATGCCGCCGCGGCGCGAGCACGGGCGCGGGCGGCCGCCGCGCCCGGTATCGGTTAACATAGCGGCGTTTCGTTCCCAAGCCGGCGCGCGCGACGCCCGGCCACGCCCCAAGGCTCTTCAATGGCATCCAATCTCCACGACCTCCCCGACAGCCCATGCATTGGCGTGTGCTCGACCCTTTTCGACGACGTCTGCAAAGGTTGCGGGCGCACCGCCGTGGAAGTCTCCAACTGGGTTTTCCTGAGCGACGAGGAAAAGCGCGCCGTGTGGGAGCGCATCGAGCGCGAAGGCACGGCCATGCGCTTCCAGAAAGACCGCGCCTGAAGCAAAAAACGCCGGACAAGCCGGCGTTCGAAAGTCGGTGGAGGGGCGATCGCTCAGAACTTCATGCCGACGCCCAGCCCCACCACGAGCGGATCGATATGCAGCGTGCCGAGCGACGTGCCGCCCATTGACGCGTCGGTGTGCATCCAGATCTTCTTGATATCCGCGTTCACGAAAATCCGCTTCGTCACCTGGAAGTCGATGCCGAACTGCAGCGCCGGACCAAAGCTGTGGTTGTCGATCGAAACCGGCTGGCCGCCTGCGTGCAGACCGTTGTTGTAGAACAGCGTGTAGTTGATGCCCGCGCCCACGTACGGCCGCACCTTACCCGCGTTGTTGAAGTGATACTGCAGCAGCAGCGTAGGCGGCAGCACGCCCACGCCGCCGAGTGCACCGATGTTCGACGTGACCTGGTTGCGCGACGTGCCGAGAATCAGCTCCACGCCGATGTTGTTGGTCGCCATGTAGGTGAAGTCGAGCTCGGGCACGATGGCGTTGTTCACGTCCGCGCCAATCGCACCGAGCGTACCGTTTCCGCGCGCGTCCGGCGCGATCTCGATCGCGCGCAGGCGCACCAGCCAGTCTCCCGCGTAGATGCCCGAGTCGGGCGAGCTGGCTGCGTTGGCGGGGGCTGCCAGAAGGGCCGCGCCCATGGTGAGCGCGGCGGTTGCTGCGATCTTTCTAATTGCTTTGTACATCGATAAACCCCGTGTCTGTTGTGTAGCCGTAGGAAGGCCTACAAATTGTCAGAGACGGGGTCCGGTGCCGTTTTGATAAGTGTCAAGCCAGTGCGAACGCTGCGCGCTGTGCGACCGCGGGTCGCGCAGCGCCGGTCAGCAGCAGTTCCAGCAGGTCGCGCACGCTGCGGATGGCATTGCCAAACGGCAGCGCTTCGCGGCCGCGGAAGAACAAGCCGTTCGCGACGTCGCCACGCAACGCCGCCGCGAGGCGCGTGTCGATGCAAAAGTGGCCGAACTTCTCGATGCCATCGCGCAGCCCGCAGGCCGAAAGACATTCGAGCCCGGTTGGGCAAGCGAGCTTGAGCGAGCCGATCTTGGTGCGAATACGCGACTCGTTGCGCAGATAACGTTCGAGCCACGGGGTTTTCACCGCGCGTGCCGGCAAGCCCGTCACACTCACGAACTCGACGATGTCTTCAGGCTTTGCGTCGGCGAGCACGCGCTTGAAGTCGGGGTGCGCGTCGCCCTCCTCGGTCACCGCGAACGGCGTGCCGACCTGCACGCCGTTCGCGCCCGCTTCGAGCCATTTGCGCACGGCCTCGTGGCTATTGATGCCGCCGGCCACGACGAGCGGCACGTCGCGCCGCGAGATGCCGAGCGTCGCGTAGACGCCTTCGAGTTCCTCAAAAATCTGCGTGAATGCGAAGCGCTCGTTGCCCATGTCGGCGATGTCGGTCACGCCAAGGTGACCGCCCGCGTAAGCCGGATGCTCGATCACGATGGCGTCGGGCAGGCGGCCCTTCTTCATCCACTTCTTGAGCACGAGCGCGACGCCGCGTGCATCGGACAGGATCGGTACGAGCGCGATATCCACGCCCGCCGTGAGGTCGGGCAAATCGAGCGGCAGGCCGGCGCCCATGACGATGGCGTCGGCGCCGTGCTCACAGGCGGCGCGCACATAGTCGGCGTGGGCGTTGACCGCCTTCATGACGTTCACGGCGATCATGCCGTTGCCGCCTGCCAGCTTGCGTGCCGACGCAATTTCGCGGCCAAGCGCGATGAGGTTCGCGCGCGCGAGCGTTTCGTGCCGCGGGTCGGCGCGGCACATGTCCATGAGATCGCTGTGATGATGGCGCAGGTCGATGCTCGCGATCGTGCCGAGCGCGCCTTCACGCGCGACACTGCCAGCCAGCCGGTGTGCCGAAATGCCGACACCCATGCCGCCCTGCACGACGGGCAGGAGTTGACGACCGCGAATCTGGAGCGGAGCGAAGGAGTGGCCAGGAACCATGTTGTGCTCTGTCGATGACAAAGCGCCTATGGTCGCGCGTACCCCACATATGACATTGACATGCATCAAACAAAAACGCGGACATCTGTGAAGAAGTCCGCGATCATGATTTACATCAACACGTCGCACTAAAAGATTTGCGATAGCGCGCGACGAGATGCCTCATCAGCCCTTCGGCAGCTTGAACTGCATCGATTTGTATTCGAGGTACTCCTCGAGGCCGTACGCGCCGTTTTCGCGGCCGTGTCCGGACTGCTTGAAGCCGCCGAACGGCGCGGCCATGTTCCATGTGCCGCCGTTAATGTCGATCTGGCCAGTACGAATGCGGCGCGCCACGCGCATCGCGCGCTCGTCGCTGCCGGCCCAAACCGCGCCGCCAAGGCCATACAGTGAGTCGTTGGCGATCGCCACGGCGTCGTCCTCATCCTTCGCAGTGAGAATCGTGAGCACCGGCCCGAAGATCTCCTCCTGCGCGATGGCCGCGTCGCGCGGCACGCGGCCAAACACGGTCGGCTTCACGAAGAAACCCTGTGTCACGCCTTCCGGCATGCCGGGACCGCCCGTCACGAGCTCGGCGCCGTCGGCCATGCCGCGCTCGATGTAGTGGAGCACGCGCTCCTGCTGCACCTTCGAGGCGAGCGGACCGAGCTTCGATTTCTCGTCGCGCGGGTCACCCACGGTGAATGCCTCTGCGGCCTGCTTCGCCAGGTCTCGCGCTTCTTCGTAGCGTGATTCCGGCACGATCATGCGCGTGTGCGCCGAGCAGGTCTGCCCCGAATTCAGGAAGCATGCGCCTACCGTGCCCTTCACGGCGGCCGCAAAGTCGGCGTCGTCGAGCACCACGGAGGCCGACTTGCCGCCCAGTTCCAGCGCAACGCGCTTGACCGTGGCCGATGCGACTTCCGACACGCGCTTGCCCGCGCGCGTCGAGCCGGTAAACGACACCATGTCGACGTCCGGATGGCGCGCGAGCACCTCGCCCACCACCGGGCCGTAGCCCGTCACGAGGTTGAACACACCCGCGGGCAGGCCTGCCTCATGGATGGCCTCGGCAAGCACGAATGCGTTGAGCGGCGCGACCTCGGAAGGCTTGAGCACGACGGTGCAGCCCGCGGCGAGAGCGGCGGCGACCTTGAGCGTGATCTGGTTGAGCGGATAGTTCCACGGCGTGATGGCCGCGACGACGCCCACCGGTTCGCGCACGACGAGCGAGTTGCCCACGCGCTCTTCGTACTGGAAGTCGCTTGCGAGCTTCGCGTAAGCACCCCAGTTGTAGACCGGGCCGCCCACCTGGATGGCGCGCGCGAGCTTGAGCGGCATGCCCACTTCGCCAGCGATCAATTGCGCGAGTTCGTCGGTGCGGGCCTTGAGGTTGTCAGCGATTTTCTGCAGATAAGCTCCGCGCTCGGCGGGCGGCGTCGCGGCCCAGCCGTCGAAAGCGGCGCGCGCGGCGGCGACGGCGGCTTCGGCGTCGGCTTCGATTCCTTCGGGAATCCGCCCCATCACCGTTTCGGTGCCCGAGTCGATCACGTCGATCGTGCCCTTGCCTTGCGGGGCGACCCATTGGCCGTTGATGTAGAACTGCGCGTAGTTGTTCATGGGCGGTGCTCCTGTCTCCGTATTCGTTTGCGATTTCATCGCGGCGCTTGCCGCGGCGACAGTGCATTCTAGCGTGGTTGACGCATACGTAAAGCCGGCGTGCAGGTGGCGCGATACGACGCCGGAAAAACAAAACGGGCGACGCTCACGCGCCGCCCGTTTTCATTTCACGCCCCGATCAGCGATCGAGCCTCAATGCAGCCCCTGGCTCGCCAGGAAATCTTCGTAGTTGCCGCTGTAGTCCTTGACCGTGCCGTCGGTCTTCACCTCGATGATGCGGTTGGCGAGGCCATTCACGAACTCGCGGTCGTGCGACACGAAAACCAGCGTGCCTTCGAACTTTTCGAGCGCGATCTGCAGCGACTCGATCGACTCCATGTCCATGTGGTTCGTGGGCTCGTCCATGAGCAGCACGTTGTGGCGGCCGAGCATCAGCTTGCCCCAGATCATGCGGCCCTTTTCCCCGCCCGACAGCACCTTCACCGACTTCCTGATGTCGTCGGCGTTGAACAGCAGGCGGCCGAGCGTGCCGCGCACCGACTGCTCGTCGTCGCCTTCCTGGCGGTACTGGTCGATCCAGTCCATGAGCGTGACGTCGGCCGGGAACTCTTCGTACGTGTCCTGCGGCATGTAGCCCACGCTCGCGTTCTCCGCCCACTTCACCGAGCCGTTGTCGACAGCCAGGTTGCCCAGCAGCGAGCGCAGCAGCGTGGTCTTGCCCGCGCCGTTCTCGCCGATGATCGCGATGCGCTCGCCCGGCTGCACGCTGATGCTGAGCTTGTTGAAGATGCGGCGCTCGTACGTCTTCGTGATTTCTTCCGCGACCACGACGATGTTGTGCAGCTTCTTCTCGAACTCGAAGCGGATGAACGGGTTCTGACGCGAAGAGGGCTTGAAGTCCTCGATCTTGATCTTGTCGATCATCTTCAGACGGCTGGTGGCCTGGCGCGCCTTCGACTTGTTCGCCGAGAAGCGGCGCACAAAGTCCTGAAGATCGGCCACACGTTCCTTGGCCTTCTGATTCGCGGCCTGCTGACGCTCGCGCGCCTGCGTCGACGCCAGCATGTAGTCGTCGTAGTTGCCCGGCCAGACCTTCAGCGTGCCGTAGTCCATGTCCGCCATGTGCGTGCAGACCTGGTTCAGGAAGTGTCGATCGTGGGAGATGATGATCATCGTCGAGTTGTACTCGTTCAGAACGTCTTCCAGCCAGCGGATCGAGTTGATGTCGAGGTTGTTGGTCGGTTCGTCGAGCAGCAGAACATCGGGCTTCGAGAACAGCGCCTGCGCGAGCAGCACGCGCAGCTTCCAGCCCGGCGCCACACCGCTCATCGGGCCGTTGTGGAAATCCGTGCCAATGCCGATGCCGAGCAGCAGTTCGCCCGCGCGCGCTTCGGCCGTGTAGCCGTCGTACTCGGCGAACTTCGCTTCGAGTTCGGCGGCGTGCATGTAGTCGTCGTCGGTGGCCTCGGGGTTCGCGTAGATCGCGTCGCGCTCGGTCATCGCGGCCCACATTTCCGTGTGGCCCATCATGACGACGTCGAGCACGCGCACGTCTTCATACGCGAACTGGTCCTGGCGCAGCTTGCCCAGACGCACGTTCGGCTCGAGGATGACGTTGCCCGAGCTCTGCTCGAGGTCGCCACCGAGGATCTTCATGAACGTGGATTTGCCGCAACCGTTCGCGCCGATCAGGCCATAGCGGTTGCCTTCGCCGAATTTGACCGAGATGTTCTCGAACAAGGGCTTCGGCCCGAATTGCATGGTGATGTTGGCGGTAGAGAGCACAGCGCGTCCCGGTAAGTAGATCGACGAAAAACCTGTAATTTTAGCAGGTTATGCCACTTCGCGCGCGAGTTCCAGCCGCGCGGGCGGCTCTGGGTCGGCCCTGCTCTGCGCAGCATGACACGGCTAGAAGTGAGGAATATGAAGCCGGCCGTGCGCGCCGGTTACAACGGGGCCACAACGCTTGCGGGCACCTGCAGGCACCCGCGCGACTCAGGATTCGCCGGTGCGAGGCGTCTGCAATACGTCGACGAAGCCCGAAAAATCGGCCTGCGCGAGGCCCATGGCCGCGGCCAGACGCAGCAATTGCTGGACCGTGCCCGAAACGGGCATGGGCGTGCCGGTCTGCGCGGCCGCAGCGGCGATCGTGTCCACGTCCTTCTGGAACGTCTTGAGCGCGCCGATAGGTTCGAGCCCGTCCTGCGTCATGCGCGGCACGAACGTGCGCAGCAACGTCGAATCGGCCCAGCCGCCCGCAAGCGCCTCGGGCAGCTTGGCCGCGTCGATGCCGCTGCGCCGCGCGAGGCTGACCGCTTCGGCAATCGCGGCGACGGTGGCCGTGACGATCGCCTGGTTGCACAGCTTGGTGGTCTGGCCCGCGCCCGCGCCGCCCATATGGGTCACGCGCGCCGAGTAGGCAGCCAGGATCGGCGCAACGGCGGCGACGTCGGCCGCCGCGCCGCCCGCCATGATCGCCAGCGTGCCGTTCTGTGCGCCCGCCACGCCGCCCGAGACCGGTGCGTCGACCCAACCCACGCCGAACGCCGCCGCGCGCTCTGCGAGCCTTTGCGTTGCGTCCGGAGGAATGCTCGAGTGATCGACGATGCAGCGTACGCGCACGCTTTCGCCCGACGCAGCGGCCAAAAGGCCGTGCTCGCCGAACACCACCTGCTCGACCGCCGCCGCATCGGCGACACACAGCAGCACCACATCGGCCTCGCGCGCCAGTTCGCCGGGTGTCGCGGCCACTTGCGCACCGTCGGCGATCAACGCCGCGGCCTTCGCGGGCGTCCGGTTCCACACTCGCACCGCGTGCCCGGCACGCAGCAAATGACGGATCATCGGTGCGCCCATCAGCCCCGGTCCGCAAAAACCCAGTACCTGCTCATTCATGCTTTTCGTCTCCTGCTTCCTCTGTTGCCGGCGTGTTGCGCCCGTTCCTGCCGGACACGCTCGATGCCCGGCTTCACGCGAGGCGCCATCATAACCGGCGCCGGAACCGTTCATGTTGGCGCTGGCACTCCGTTGCCTATACTCGATTGACGCGCCCACGTCGCGCGTGCTCCCGAGGAGACACTGCCATGAGCGACCACGTCTACAAGCAGATCGAACTGACCGGCTCGTCGAAGGTATCGAGCGACGACGCCATCCGCTGCGCGATTGCACGAGCGTCGAAGACACTGCGTTATCTGCACTGGTTCGAAGTCGTGGAAACGCGCGGGCTGATCGAAAACGATCAAATCTCGCACTGGCAGGTCACGATCAAGGTGGGCATCCGCATCGACGACTGACGCGTCGCGGCTTCTGGCCGCGTCGGCGCATCGCCTGCCGCATGACGATCAAGGCAAAACGGCTGCGCGAGCCTCGCGGGCTACACGCAGCCGTTTCGCGTACGCATGTCGAAATCGTACGAAGAAAGCGCACGCGCCGCCGTGTGAGACGGCACGTGCGCTCACCCGATACTTATTTCGGCAGCGAGCCGTCCACGCCTTCGACGTACCAGTTCAGGCGTTGCAGTTCCGGATCGGTCAGCGATTTGCCGGCCGGAATCTTGACTGCGCCCGCCTGATCCTTGATCGGGCCCGTGAAGACGTCCCACTTGCCGCTCGCGATTTGATCGCGCTTCGTGGCAACGGCCTTTTGCGCGTCAGCCGACAGTTCGGATGTGTTGACGTCGCCGAGATCGACGGCCTTCTGCGGGATGCCCCACCACACGGGGTCGTTCTTCCACTTGCCGTCGAGCACCTGCTGGATCACGGCGACGTAGTACACGCCCCAGTTCGCCTCGACCGAGCCGAGGTGCGCGTTCGGGCCGAACTTCTTCATGTTCGAATCCCAGCCGAATGCGTGGACGTGCTTCTCTTCGGCCGTCGCGAGCGTGGCGCTCGAGTCGGTGTTCTGGAGCAGCACGTCGGCGCCCTGGCCGATCAGCGTTTCAGCCGCCTGCTTCTCCTTGCCCGGATCGAACCAGCTGTTGATCCAGATGACCTTGGTGTGCACCTTCGGATTCACCGAGCGCGCGCCGAGCGTGTACGCGTTGATGTTGCGTACGACCTCGGGAATCGGCACCGAGGCGACGAAGCCGAGCGTGTTCGTCTTCGTCGCGTAGCCTGCCGCGACGCCCGCGAGATACGCGCCCTGATACATGCGCACGTCATAGGTGCCGAAGTTCGGCGCCTTCTTGTAGCCCGTTGCGTGGAGGAACACGGTGTCCGGGAAATCCTTCGCTACCTTGAGCTGGAAGTCCTGATAACCGAAGCTCGTGCCGAAAATGATCTTGTTGCCCTTGTTGGCGAGATCCCGGAACACGCGCTCCGAGTCCGCCGATTCCGGCACGTTTTCCACGCGCGTGATCTTGATCTTGTTGCCGAACTTCTGCTCGGCGGCCTTCGAGCCCTGATCGTGCGCGAAGGTCCAGCCGGCATCGCCCGGATTGCCGAGGTAGACAAACGCGACGCCCGGCGCATCGGCGGCGTGGGCCGCGGGCGCGAGCGCCGCCGTGCCGCACGTGGCGGCGACGGCGAAAGCGGTCAGGATGGTTTTTTTCATCGTGGATCTCCTGTCGTGGATTGGAAAACGGCGAGCATTTAATGCGTGTTGTTTAGTATTCCGTACTGCCACTACATGCTTCGCGGCTACCTGCGGCCGCCTAGGCAGCCCCAAAAAACGGCTTGCCAAGCGAAGCCGGTGCGTTCAGGCGGATCGTGTTCGGGTTGCGCGAAATGAGCACGAGCACGACGATCGTCGCGACGTACGGCAGCATGGCGAGGAACTGCGTGGGCACCGGCACGCCCACGGCCTGCGCGTAAAACTGCGCACCCGTGACCGCGCCAAAGAGCAACGCGCCGATCAAGAGACGCCCAGGACGCCACGTCGCGAACACGACGAGCGCAAGTGCAATCCAGCCGCGCCCTGCCGTGATTTGCTCCTGCCACAAATGCAACTGCACCACGGAGTAATAGCTGCCTGCGAGCCCCGCCATGGCGCCACCGAACGCCGTCGCGCCATAGCGCACGCCAATCACGGGAAAGCCTACGGAATGCGCAACCTGCGGCGACTCGCCCACCGAGCGCAGCACGAGTCCGGCGCGCGTGCGATAGAGAAACCAGCCGACCACGGCGAACATGATGAACGCGAGGTAATCGACCGGCGTGAGGCTGAAGAACGCCTGCCCGACCACCGGCAGTTGCGAGAGGCCCGGAATCGGCCAGGCCGCGATGGTCGCCGACGTGGCGGCCGACGTGTACGGTTTGCCGACATATGCCGAAAGCCCGACGCCGAAGATCGTGAGCGAGAGCCCTGTCGCGACCTGGTTGGCGAGCATGGTGAGCACGAGAAAGCCGAACAGCAGCGCCATCACCACACCTGCGGCCATGCCCGCGATCAGGCCGAGCCACGGGCTGCCGGTAATCGTCGTGACCGCGTAGCCCGTCACGGCGCCCATCAGCATCATCCCTTCCACGCCGAGATTTAGGACCCCCGACTTCTCGGTGACGAGTTCGCCCACGCCCGCAAACATGAGCGGGATGGCGGCGGTGACGGCGCTCGAGGCGAGCGAGCTGGCTTGCTGGATATCCATATCGTGTGGCCTGTTTCGTTGTTCTCAGGGTTGCGCTGATCAGTTCGCAGCGGCGACCGGATGATGGCGGCGCACGCGATAGTTCACGAACAGGTCCGCGCCGAGCAGACAGAAAAGCAGCAGCCCCTGAAAGACGCCGGAAAGCGCCTGCGGCAACTGCAGCGATGTCTGCACCGCTTCGCCGCCCAGGTAGAGCAGCGCCATCAAGAGGCTCGCGAGCACGATACCGACCGGATGCAGCCGCCCGACGAACACGACGATGATCGCCGTGAAGCCATAGCCCGGCGACCACGTCGCCTGCAGTTGGCCAATGGGGCCGGCAATTTCGCCCATGCCAGCGAGCCCCGCGAGGCCGCCCGAAAGCAGCAGCGACGTCCAGATCGTCTTTTTCTCCGAGAAGCCCGCGTAACGCGCGGCGAGCGGCGCGAGGCCGCCCACGCTCATACGGTAGCCCGCGAAGCTGCGGCGCATGAAGAGCCAAACGAGCGGAATGGCCGCGAGCGTGAGGAAGATCGACGCGTTCAGGCGCGTGCCGCGCAGCCAGTGGATGCGCCAGTCGCCGCCGAAGGTCGGATAAAGCGCGTCGCCGCTGAACATTTCGGAGAGCGGAAAGTTCATGCCTTGCGGGTCGCGCCAAGGCCCGCTCACGAGCCAGATCAGCAGTTGCGTGGCGACGTAGGTGAGCATGAGGCTCGTGAGAATTTCGTTGGTGTTGAAGCGGCTCTTGAGCCACGCGGGAATCGCCGCCCACGCCATGCCGCCCAGCACGCCCGCGAACATCATCAGGAAGAGAATCCACCAGCCCGAGGATTGATCGAAGTAGATCGCCACGCCGCTCGCCGCGATGCCGCCCAGCACCATCTGCCCTTCCGCACCGATGTTCCACACGTTGGCGCGATAACCCGCCGCGAGACCGAGCGCGATCAGGCAGAGCGGCGAGGCTTTGAGCAACAGTTCGGACCAGCCGTTGACGCTCGAAAGCGGTTCGATGAAGAACGCGTGCATAGCCTGCAAGGGATCGCGGCCCACGAGGCCGAAGATCAGGAAGCCAATCGCGAGCGTGAGCAGCGCCGCAATGACCGGCACGGCGATGCGCACTGTGCGCGAGGGCGTCGTGCGGGCTTCGAGTCGGTACGGGAAGATCATGGTCGTGAAATCGGTGGGGGGTCTCGAGTGGTTTATCAGCGTGCGCGTGTCGTTCTGTGACGCATATCAGGCGTTCGCCACGGTCTGCGCGGGCGGCTCGCCGTTCGGCCGGCCGCCGCCTCCATGTTCGGTGCGCTCGCCAAAGAGCCCCGCCATCCAGCGGCCGATTTCCTCGGCGTTCGTCTCGCCAGTCAAACGTGCGGGCGAAAGGCGTCCGCCTGCGAGCACGGCAATGCGGTCGCAGATGTCGAACAGTTCTTCCAGTTCTTCCGAGATCACGAGTATCGCCACACCGCGCGCCGAAAGGTCGAGCAACTGCTGACGGATGAACGCCGCCGCGCCCACGTCCACGCCCCAGGTGGGCTGTGCGACCACGAGCACCTTCGGCGCCTGGAGAATCTCGCGCCCCACGATGTACTTCTGCAGATTGCCGCCCGAGAGGCTTTGCGCGAGCGCGTCCGGGCCGCCGCAGCGCACATCGAACGCACCGATGCAGCGCTCGGCGAACGCGCGCATCGCGCCGGTCTTGAGCCACCCCGAGCGCACCATGCCTTCGCGGTGCGCCGTGAGCAAGGCGTTCTCGGCAAGCGACATGGCCGGCACCGCGCCGCGCCCCAGCCGCTCCTCCGGCACGAACGCGAAGCCGAGCTTGCGGCGCGCGCCGGCGGAAAGCCGTCCTGCAGCCTTGCCGCAAATCTTGACCGCATCGGCGCTCACGCCATGGCGTGCCGCTTGCGCCTCGCCCGAGAGCGCCGCGAGCAATTCCGCCTGGCCGTTGCCCGAGACGCCGGCAATGCCGAGAATCTCGCCGGCATGCACGCTGAACGATACGTCGTTGAGCGACGTGCCGAACGGGTCGTCGCTCGGCATCGACAGATGCTTTGCCTCGAGTAGCACGTCACCAGGCGTGTGTGCGCGCCGCGTGTAATCGGGCAGTTCGCGCCCGACCATCAACCGCGCGAGCGACGCATGCGTTTCTTCGCGCGGAATGACGTGGCCCGTGACCTTGCCGCCGCGCAGCACGGTGGCCGTGTCGCAAAGCTCCTGGATTTCGTCGAGCTTGTGGCTGATATAGAGAATGCTGCAGCCTTCGGAGGCCAGCCGCCGCAGTGTGCCGAACAGCTTGCGCACGGCTTGCGGCGTGAGCACCGAAGTCGGCTCGTCCATGATCAGAAGACGCGGGTTCTGCAGCAGGCAGCGCACGATCTCCACACGCTGTCGCTCGCCCACCGTGAGGCTATGCACGTGGCGCTGCGGATCGACATCGAGGCCGTATTGCGCCGACACCTCGCGAATGCGTTTGCCGAGCGTTTTCAGGTCGAACGGTTCGTCGAGCGAAAGCGCGATGTTCTCGCCAACGGTCAGCGTTTCGAACAACGAAAAATGCTGGAACACCATGCCGATGCCGAGCTTGCGCGCCGCAGCCGGATTCGCGATTTCGACGGCCTGGCCTTCCCAGCGAATCTCGCCTGCGTCCGGGCGCACCGCGCCGTAGACGATCTTCATGAGCGTGCTCTTGCCCGCGCCGTTTTCGCCGAGCAAGGCGTGTATTTCGCCCGGCGCGACCGAGAGTGTGACGTCGTCGTTCGCGCGCACCGCCGGGTATTGCTTGGTGATGCCGGCAAGCGCGAGGCGCGGCACGCCGCTGCCATCCTGCGCACGCGTTGCCTGACGTGAAGAAGAATCACCCATGGAGGTTCCGCCGTTGTACGTTATTGCTGTCCGAAAACCGTTTGATGCTTACCGCTTTGCCCAGGCGCCGTGCGCCGCCGTGCGGGGGTGACGATACCTGTTAGCCCCCCGAAGGTCGAGCCGCCAAAAATCGCTGTTGCCTCGCTGCACGGGCCGCCCGGCAAATGTCTCGGGGTAAGCCTCGCTTGACGTCACTTTTTGTCCATATTAAAAACGATATACCCCCAAGCCCCATCGATCAGCCAGAACATATAATTCGGAGAATTCATGAGTCAGCAACGCGAGGCGATCGACACGTACCTCTTGCGCGTCTTGCACACGCTTCTGATGGAGCGCAGCGTGACACGCGCGGCCGTCAAGCTCAATCAGTCCCAGCCCGCAATCAGCGCGGCGCTGCGGCGTCTGCGCGACATCACCGGCGACCCGCTCCTCGTGCGCGGCAAGTCCGGCATGGTGCCGACCGAGTACGGCCTGCGCCTGCTCGAACCCGTTCAGAACGCGCTGCGCGAGATCGAGCGCATCCGCTTCCAGCAACACAATTTCGATCCCGCCACTTCCATCCGCTGCTATCGGATTGGCTGTCCTGACTATCTGAACGTCCTGTTCGTGCCGACCGTGGTCGAGCGCTTTCGTCAGGCCGCGCCCAACGCCACGCTCGAGTTCCACTCGCTCGGGCCCGCGTTCGACTACGAGCTCGCGCTCGAGGAAGGCAAGCTCGATATCGTCATCGGCAACTGGCCCGAACCGCCCGAGCAGCTGCACCTCTCGAACCTGTTCGTCGACCAGATCGTTTGCCTGATGAGCAACACGCACCCGTTCGCCAAGCGCGGCGGGCTCACGCTCGACCAGTACCTGAACGCGCCGCATCTCGCGCCGACGCCCTATTCCGTGGGCCAGCGCGGCGCCATCGACGTGCACCTCGCCCGCGAGCGCCTCAAGCGCCACGTGGTCGTTACGCTCCCGTACTTCAATCTCGCGCCCTACGTGCTCGTCAAATCGGACCTGGTCTTCACGACCACGCGCCTTTTCGCCGACCACTATGCGCGCTTCCTGCCGCTCACGGTCGTGCCCGCGCCGCTCGACTTCCCGCCGATGCAGTACTACCAGTTGTGGCACGAACGCTGTCATTACTCGGATGAAGTACGCTGGTTGCGCAGCCTCATCGCCGAAGCGACGAAGACGCTGATCGACAAGCCTTGAGTATCACGGCCGCAAGTTGCTGCGGCCGCCTGACTGTTTCTACACCCTTGTGCGTTGCGCGCTGACCTTACTTAGCGCGCCATCTCCACGAGCTGCGCCGCGAGTCGGTTGTGCCGCTCGATGACCGGCCCGAGCTCCACCGTCTGCAACACGCCCTCCTTCACGACCACGCGCCCGCCGATCACGCTCAGCGCGACCTGCGAGGGTGCGCAAAACACCAGCGCCGCGACCGGATCGTGCAGCGCCCCGGCGAAAAGCGGCTGGCGCAAGTCGAACGCCACGAAGTCGGCCGCCATGCCGGGCGCGAGCGCGCCAATGTCGTCGCGGCCCAGCACCTGCGCGCCGCCCAGCGTCGCGATTTCGAGCGCTTCGCGCGCCGTCATGGCGTCCGGGCCGAAACCCACGCGCGCAAGGAGCATGGCCTGACGCGCTTCGGCCACCATCTGCGCGCCGTCGTTCGACGCCGAGCCATCCACGCCAAGTCCAACCGGCACGCCCGCGAGCCGCATCTTCTTCACAGGCGCGATGCCCGAGGCGAGCCGCATGTTCGAGCACGGGCAATGCGCGACGCCCGTGCCGGTCCTGCCGAACAAACCGATGCCGTGGTCGTCGAGCTGTACGCAGTGCGCATGCCATACGTCGCGGCCCACCCAGCCGAGATCCTCGGCGTATTCGGCGGGCGTCATGCCGAACTTTTCGCGGCTGTAAGCAATGTCGTTCACGTTCTCGGCGAGATGCGTGTGCATCGACACGCCGTAGTGCCGCGCGAGCACCGCCGATTCGCGCATCAGATCGCGGCTCACCGAGAACGGCGAGCATGGCGCCACCACGACGCGCAGCATCGCGTACCGGCCCTCGTCGTGATACGTCTCGATGAGGCGCTGCGTGTCGGCGAGAATCGCGTCTTCGCGCTCGACCACGGAATCGGGCGGTAAGCCGCCATCCTTCTGCCCGACGCTCATGCTGCCGCGGCTCGCATGAAAGCGCATGCCGATGCGTTGCGCCGCGCGAATGCTGTCGTCCAGACGACTTCCGTTCGGGTAGATGTACAGATGATCGCTCGACGTCGTGCAGCCCGAGAGCAGCAGTTCCGACATTGCCGTGAGCGTGGAGACCTCGATCATCTCGGGCGTGAGGTTCGCCCATACCTTGTACAGATTCGTGAGCCAGCCGAACAGTTCGGCGTCCTGCGCGGCCGGCACGGCCCGCGTGAGGCTCTGGTACATGTGGTGATGCGTATTGATGAGGCCCGGCGTCACGAGGTGGCCGCTCGCGTCGATCACCTCGTCGGCCGTGGCGGGCAACTCCGCCGTCGGGCCGACCGCGACGATACGGTTGCCTTCGATATAGAGACCGCCGCCGCGAATTTCGCGGCGGGCGCCGTCCATCGTCACCAGCATGTCGGCGTTTTTCACCAGTAAGGTCTTGCCGGTCTTTTGCGGGTCCTGGCCCTGTGCGAGTGTGCGTTCCATCGTCCTTGTTCGCTCCGTTGTCGTGCCGCCGCGAGCGCTTAGCCCTTCTCGCTCGCGCGGCGTGTGAACCAGACGCCCTCGCCTCACCCGCCGGCCTCGCCGGTCGCCCAGGCGCCCGGTGCCGACGCGTCCCGACGAGGACGCCGCTGGCCCGGTTACCCGGCGTCCACCGCCGTCTTCGGGACGCGCAGCACGCGCTGCGCATGGCCTCTACGATCCGCAACCAAAATAGTCATGGCAATTCGCGCCACTGCGATACCCACATTTACGCCACGCATATAAAGGTCGATTTTTGGCGTCGCTACGATGCAAACAAGGGGCGCTGCTTCGATCCAGGGCGCATTCGGCGATTGGACCCATGTGGCACCCACGCGGCACCCAGGGCGTACCCTCATGCTCGCGGATTTATCTTTCCTATCGCTCGCGCTCGCCGGGGGCGATCGTTCTTAAAATGCGTTCACGGCGCTCGCTTCGATCCGCCGACGGGTATGTAGCCACTGACGTGGAGCCTCGATCCGCCGCAATGCATCATGCATGGGATCGAGAGCTGCCGCTGAAACCTCGCAATCGCACCAGGCACTCACAAGGAAAACTGCGAATGGGCAAGCTGACTACCCACGTGCTCGACACCGCGAACGGCCGTCCCGGCGCGGGCATCAAGGTCGAGCTCTTTGCGCTCTCGGGCGACGCACGCCGCGCGCTCAAGACCGTGACCACCAATGACGACGGCCGCTGCGACGCGCCGCTGCTCGAAGGCGAGGCGCTCGCCAAAGGCGAATACGAACTCGTGTTCCACGCTGGCGACTACTTCGCCGCCTTAGGCGCGAATGTGCCCGAGCCGCGCTTCGTCGACCGTGTCGTGCTGCGCTTCGGCATCGCCGACGCCGGCTCGCATTACCACGTTCCGCTACTCGTTTCGCCGTGGTCGTACAGCACGTATCGGGGCAGCTGAGCGGCAACGCAGCACATTCTCAAAGGGCATTGCGGGCGATCTTCAAGCCCGATTCAACGAGCCCAAGGTCATACGAACAACAACGGCGGCGCGGCAGCGCGAGGGTCGGCGAACGGCCTGGCAACTGCACGGCGCGCTCATACCCCGCAGTTAGCGTGTGCGAACCAACGCGCGCGCCATGCATCAGGACTGGAGACGTTTCATGGAAGGCTTTATTACCGACTGGCTGAACCTCGCACTGCGCTGGTTCCACGTCATCGCGGCGATCGCCTGGATTGGCGAGTCGTTCTATTTCGTTGCGCTCGACAACAGCCTCAAACCGCCCACGGACCCGAACCAGCGCCGCCGCGGCGTGTTCGGCGAGCTGTGGCACGTGCACGGCGGCGGCTTCTACAACATGCAGAAGTACACCGTGGCGCCGCCTGAAATGCCCGACGACCTGCACTGGTCGAAGTGGCCGTCGTACACCACGTGGCTTTCGGGCGCGTCGCTTTTCACCGTGCTGTATCTGATGGCGCCGAACACGTATCTCATCGACAAGAACGTGCTCGACATGGGTCCGGTCGTCGCGGTCTTCTCCGCGCTCGGCTTCCTCGCCGCGGGCTGGATCGTCTATGACTCGCTGTGCCGCGTGCTCGGCACGAAGGACAAGCTGCTCGGCGTGTGCGTGGGCATCTACGTCGTGATCGCCGCTTACCTCGCCTGCCATATCTTCTCCGGCCGCGCCGCGTATCTCATCATGGGTGCGATGCTTGCGACGATCATGTCGGCCAACGTGTTCTTCGTCATCATCCCCGGCCAGCGCAAGATGGTCGCCGCGATGCTCAAGGGCGAAGTGCCGAACCCGATCTACGGCAAGCGCGGCAAGCAGCGTTCAGTGCACAACACCTATTTCACGCTGCCCGTGGTGTTCGCGATGCTCTCGAACCACTACGCCATGACCTATGCCCACGCCTATAACTGGGCCGTGCTCGTGGTGATCATGCTGGCCGGCGCGCTGATTCGCCAGTTCTTCGTGATGCGTCACCGCGGCCAGCAGCTGTGGTATCTGCCGATTGGCGGCGTGGCGCTGATGTTCGTCGCGCTGGTGTGGACGCTGCCGCGCCCGGTTGTGCCGCAGGCCGAAGCCGCGAATGCGCCGGCGCTCAAGGTCTCCGACATCCAGCCGATCCTGCAGCAGCGCTGCGCGTCCTGCCACTCGGCTCACCCGACGATGATGGGCGCGGCGCCCGCCGGCGTGATGTTCGATACGCCTGACGAGATCTCGCAGAACGCACAGCGGCTGTATCAGCAGGCTGTGACGCTCAAGGCGATGCCGCTTGGCAACGTCACGCACATGACCGACGACGAGCGGCAAAAGATTGCGATGTGGTTCCAGGGGGGCGCGAAGCAGTAACGTAGCCGGCAGCGCGCATCGAATGATTCGCGTGCTGCCAACCAGGAAAGGAAGGACCCGAAGTGCGATACGCTTCGGGTCCTTTTGCTTTTGAGGGGCGCGTTTCGAATGGCCTGCGTTTCGGGCAATCGTGCCGAGGACGAACTGCTCCAGCTCGTTGTCACAGCGCCCTGGCATCTGAACGCAGCCGGATACCCGATCGACGCCGTGCGTGCGCACAGCCCCCAAAAGAAGCGTTCACCAAAGGTCGCTGCGCTTTGCGCACGCATCAGATGGCGGGCATGTTCCGCGCTTGCGTGACTGTTACGCGCGGCTGCGCCTGCGCGTTGGCGCATCGAAGCGTGTCGAGATTGAACCGGCGCTCGTGCTCGGCGGGCAAATCGATCCACGTGTGCGCCTTCCTGAACCAACCGCGGCCTTCTTCTTGTCGGCGCCGCCCTCTCCCCGCGAAAGTGAAACCGTCGCGCAAACGCACAAGAATCTGGCGCAACGGCTCATCGAGCGAAGCGAACCGCGCAACCATAAAAAAAACCACGACGTCGGTCGTGGCTTTTTGGACTGCTCGGGAATGCAGATGATCAGCGTAACGCCGCGTTCATCGCCTCTTGCGTCAACCAAAGCGACTCAGGCAAATCCTGCTCGTTGAGATTGAGCCCATCGCCGCCGCGATCGACGACGATGAAATCGGTTACCTCGCCCAAAGCGATCAGCGGATGATGCCAGACGCCCTTCGCATAATTCACGCCCTGCCAACCGCGTGATACGAAAGCGCGAATCTGCGTGACGTCCAGATCGCCTGCGGGCGCGACCACCACGAGATACGGCTTCTCGTTGAGCGGCACGAACGCCTGGCTGCCAAGCGGATGCCGCTCGAGCATCTTTACTTCGAACGGCAGTTCGCGAGGCTGCCCGCGAAACAGATTCACAAGCGTACGGCCGCCTTCGTCGCTGACATCCACTTTCGCGAGGTCGTGATAGCGGATTGTGGTACCGAGATTAATCGGAATCTGCTTTGCGCCTGCCAGCTCGATCACGTCGCCGAATGGCGCGAACGCCTCGCGCGTGAGCGGCTCGATGGTCAGCGTCGTCCTTGTTTCACTCATGATGGCCTCGTCACCCGATCACGCGAGCGTGCCCCACAGACGCACGCGCGAAACGCCGCCATCGGGGAAAATATTGAAGCGTACGTGCGTAACCGGACCGAGCGCGGCCAGCTCACTCTCAAAGTAGTGCTGCTTGTCCATTTGCAGCTTTTGCTCGCCGAGCAGCACCGGCCAGAACATGGCCTGGGTCACGAGCGAGCTGTCCGTGCCACCGACCACGCGCGCGGCCTGGAACGAGCAGCGGTCGGGGTAGTTGCCCTTGAAGTGCGCCGTATCGACTTCGATCTTCTTGATGATGCCCGGTTGCGCGAGCGCGATGATCGCCCAGTCGTTGCCAGGCTCGCGGCGGCGGCGCGTTTCCCAGCCGTCGCCCATGTTCACGCCGCGGCCCGGCATGAGCAGCGTGGAGGCCATGCCAAAGTGCTGGTTGTTCGCGCCAACGAGGTACGCGCCGTTTTCCATCGCGGCCAGGTCAAACAGTTCGGTGCGACTCGCGCCCGCCCAGTCCACTTGCGGCTGGCCATACACACGCAGACGCGCAATGCCGCCATCGGGATAGATGTTCACGCGCAAGTGCGTGTACGGCTTGTCGCTCGATACCTCCACGTAGTGGTGGCTATTGCCGTTCAGCGACGTCGAGGGGACGATTTCCGTCCATTGCGTCGTCGCAGTGGGGGCGCCGTCCGCCACATACGCGCCTTCAACCGACGCCGCCGGCGGATAGTTGCCCGTAAAGTGACTCGTGTCGATATCGAGGCCCTTGATGACGCCAGGGCGCGCGAGCTTCACGATGCACCAGTCGTAGCCGGTCGTGCGCTTGCGACGCGTTTCCCAGCCGTCCATCCACTTGCCGTGTTCGTCGTACTTGCCCGGAATGAAGACGGCAGCCTCCGGATTGAGCATGCGATCCTTCGGTGCGAAGAAGTCGTCGCTCGCCTCGAGCGCCTGCGCACCCAGGCGCGGGTCCGCGAGATTCACGAAGCGGCGCGTGAAATCAGGGGCGTTGGGGTCGAGAGTCGGGAGTGCCATCGTTGTCTTCCTTCGTGTCTTTTCTGTAGATCAAAACGGCGCTGCGCCCTCTCGTGAAAAACCGGAGGGCGCATCGCCACGTTACGCGTCGATCAGTTCGTCCAACCTGAAGCGCGCAATGCGGTAAATCTGGTCGAGGCTCGCGCGCATTTCATCGGCGCGACTGTTGTTCACGCGCGCCTCGAAGTTCGCGATGATGCCGTGGCGGTCATAACCACGCACAGCCAGAATGAATGGGAATCCGAACTTCTCGCGATACGCGCTGTTGAGCGCGAGGAGCTTGTCGAACTCTTCCTGCGTGCACTGATTCAGGCCCGCGCCGCTTTGCTCTCGCGTGGACTCGGCAGTCAGCTCGCCGCGCACGGCAGCCTTGCCCGCAAGCTCCGGGTGGGCGTTAATGAGCGCAAGCTGCTTGACCTCGCCCGAGGCTTCCACGGCCTGCGACATGGTGCGATGCAGCGCGTCGATGCTTGCAAACGGGCGCTGCCGCGCGGCCGCTTCGGCCACCCAGGGCGAGTGCTCGAAGATGCCCGAAAGCGCCGCCACGAAGGCGTCGGCCGAAGCTTGATTCAGCTGTTCGAGGGTGTAGTGCATTGCCTTCATGCGGCGGCCCCGCGGTGGTCGTTCTGCTGCGGTTGATAGGGATGATGCTCGCGCCAGTGGCGCGCGATGTCCACGCGGCGCGTGACCCACACGCGCTCATGTTTTTCGATGTGATCGAGAAAGCGCTGCAGCGCACGAAAACGCCCCGGGCGCCCGAGCAGCCGGCAGTGCATGCCGATCGACAGCATCTTCGGCGCCTCGTCGCCTTCTTCGTAGAGCACGTCGAACGCGTCGCGCAAGTACGTGAAGAAGTGGTCCGCCGTGTTGAAGCCCTGGGGCGACGCGAAGCGCATGTCGTTCGTGTCGAGCGTGTAAGGCACGATCAGTTGCGGCACCGTCTTGCCGCCCGTGACTTCCACGTCCATCCAGAAAGGCAGGTCGTCGCCGTAGTAATCGGAGTCGTAGAGGAAGCCGCCATACTCGGCCACCAGACGATGTGTATTCGGGCTGTCGCGGCCCGTGTACCAGCCGAGCGGGCGCACACCTGTCACGCGCTCGATCGCTTGCATGCCGAGCTTCATGTGCTCGGCTTCTTTGGCCGGCGAAACGTCCTGGTAATGAATCCAGCGGTAGCCGTGGCACGCGATCTCGTGGCCCAGCTCGACGAATGCGCGCGCGACTTCGGGATGACGCTCGATCGCCATGCCCACGCCGAACACGGTAAGCGGCAAACCGCGCTTTTCGAATTCGCGCAGGATGCGCCACACGCCCGCACGCGAACCATATTCGTAGATCGACTCCATGCTCATGTGGCGCGCGGGATACGCAGCCGCGCCCACGATTTCGGAGAGGAACTGTTCGGAGCCGGGGTCGCCGTGCAGCACGCAGTTTTCGCCGCCTTCTTCGTAGTTGAGCACGAACTGCACCGCGACGCGCGCCTGGCCGGGCCAGTTGGCCTGCACTGGATACCGGCCATAACCGATCAGATCGCGGGGATATTGGGGATCGAGTGGCATGCTGGTCGAATCAATCGAATAGAGAGGATGAGACGAAATATCCGCGCAACGGCGAGGCGCCGTGAAGCGGCCGCCGGCGCTGCTTGGCCAGGCCTGGCGGACGGTCCGCGCAACCTGCTTACAGGACCGGTTCAGTGTAGCGAAATCACCCGTACGCGCCCATACGCACGCTCAGATAGTACGGGTCAAGCGAGGTGTATGTGGCCGCCCGGTTTGCCGGACAGATGGGCGTCCACATCGGCTCACAGGCGTTACACGTTTACCCGTAGCGCAGCGGGCGCACGGGCGGCGGCGTCTCCGTGACCGGCGCGGGGTTGGTCGGGCTGAAGCGCGCGAAATCGCCGTCGTAACGCTTGGCCAGCGGCCGCGCGAAGTCACCCCGCTTGGCGGTCGTCAGGCGCAGTGCGACGAGCGCCTCCACCCATTTCACGGCGGCCGTCACACCGTCCACCACGGGCACGCCCAGCGCGTCCTCCACTTGCGCGCACAAACTCGTCATGCCCGCGCAACCCAGCACAATGGCGTCCGCGCCATCTTCCTCGAGCGCACGGCGGCACTCTTCGACGATCGCGCGGCGCGCGGCCGATCCCGGCTCATCGAGTTCGAGCACGGCCACGTCGATTGCACGCACGTTGCGGCAAAAACGCGTCATGCCATAGCGCTCTGCGAGATGCCAGGCCATTGCACGGGTGCGCGAGAGCGTCGTGACGACCGAGAAGCCGGGCGCGAGCACGCTCGCCGCATGCATCGCGGCTTCCGCGATGCCCACGACGGGCCCGCGAGCCAACTCGCGCGCCGCGTAGAGGCCAGGGTCGCCAAAACACGCGATCACGTAGCCGTCGAAGCCTTCGCGCTCGCCCGCCTCCACTTCGGCGAGCAGGCCAGGTGTGGCGAGCGCCTCGTCGTAATAGCCTTCGATCGACGGCGGGCCCATCGTCGGGCTCACCGCCACCACCTCCGTGCCCGGTGCGATCACGGCACGCGCGCACTGCTCCATCGCTGCGGTCATACGCTGCGTGGTGTTCGGATTGATCAGTTTGATGCGCATTTCGATTCCTTCGTCGATGCCTGGTTTTGCGTGCCGCTCATGCCTTTGCGCGAGCGCGTTCGCCCATCGTGAGCGCGCGATAGAACAACGCGCCGAGCGCTGCGCCAATGAACCACGAGAAGTTCGCGGCACCTCCGAGCGACGGCACCATCACGCAGAGAATCGCGATCACCGCTGCGGGCAGCAAGGCCGACACCGCACGCCAGTTCACGCCGTTGCGATACCAGTACGCGCCCTTCGGCGACACCGAATAGAGATCATCCACGGCAAGACGTCCACGCTTCACGAGATAGAAGTCGATGATCAGGACACCATACAGAGGCCCAATGAAAGCACCGAGTATGTCGAGCGTGTAGTGGATCACAGCCGGGTTGTTGAAGAGATTCCACGGCGTGATGAAGATCGAGGCCACGGCAGCAAGCATGCCCCCCGCACGCCAGCTGATGAGGCGCGGTGCGACATTGGAAAAATCGAACGCGGGCGAAACGAAGTTCGCGACGATGTTGATGCCGATGGTCGCAATCGTGAACGTGAGTGCACCGAGAATCACAGCGGTGGGGTGGTCGATGCGGCCGACCGTTTCGACGGGATCGGTAATCAGTTCTCCGAACACAGGAAGCGTGGCCGACGTCGTGATGACCGTGACGAGCGAGAATGCGAGGAAGTTGACCGGCAGCCCCCAGAAGTTGCCCTTGTGAACGCTCTTGAGCGACTTGCCGTAGCGCGAGAAGTCGCCGAAATTGAGCATCGGTCCCGAGAAGTACGACACCACGAGCGAGATCGCCGTGATCATCACGGGAATCACTTCCGCACCGTGATACTTCACGCCGCCGAGATTCAGACCAATGTTGTGCCAGCCCGCGCGATACACCATGTAGCCCGCGAGCGCGAACATCACGACGTACACCGCCGGGCCCGCGAAGTCGATGAACTTCTTGATGGTCTCCATGCCGTTCCAGAACACCAGGGCCTGAAGCACCCAAAGCGTCATGAAGCCGGCCCAGCCAACAGCCGACAGCCCAAGCAGGCCGTGCTTGTGCACATCGGCATAAGGCATGAGTTGCGGAACGAACTTGAGCACGACGATCACGAGCGCGCTCGAAGCAAGATAGGTCTGGATGCCGTACCACGCCACGGCGATAAGACCACGAATCACAGCGGGAATATTGGCGCCAAGCACGCCGAAGGTACCGCGACAGGCCACCGGGTACGGTACGCCGTGACGCTGGCTGGGCCGCGCGATCAGGTTGCAAAGCACGTTGACGATGGAGATGCCGACGATCAGCGCTACGAGCACTTGCCAGCTCGTGAGGCCAAGCGCGAAGAGGCTCCCCGCGAACACATAGCCGCCGACGCTATGCACGTCGGACATCCAGAACGCGAAGATGTTGTACGCGCCCCAGGTCTGCTCCTTGAGCGGCGCGAGGTCGTGGTTGTAGAGCCGCTCGCTGTAGCCGGCCGGCAAGCGCAGGTTTTCTGCGGACTCGCTGCTTTCGCCAGATTCGAAATTGGGCACTGCCGGACTGCCAGGTGACGCGCTGAACTGAGCCATGATCCGCTCCTTGGATGGATTTGCCGACGGAAAAAAGACGCCTGAACGCCTCGAAACGCGTGCGTACCGCCGCTGGACGCGGCCGCCGCGATATCCCCGAATGGTTTGGCCCTTGCAGGCACCGCACCGGTCGCCGCTTGCGGGCGCCCTGTAACGCTGTGCCTGTGTGAGCCGTACGCATGCACGGCATGCGCCCCACTCCATCCTTTTCAGCCGCGGCGGCCACCGTACGTCGTGAGCCGCCGCGCATTACTGCAATCCTTTACCGCAATCCGCTTCAAGTCCCGCTTCAGTGCCGCCTCAGAAGCCGCTCAGCGTCCGTGCGCAGCCGCCTCGCGAGCGCCGAACACTTCCTGTAAATCGACCGAAGCGCCTGCCGGCCGGTCAAGCATCCGAAGCTCGACACCCTGCAAATGGCGCACCATGAGCTCGACTGCCTCTTTCTCGTTTCCGGCCTCGAGCGCCGCGAGAATCGCCTCGTGGTCGTCGAACGAACACGGGCTGCGGCCCGGCGATTCGTAGAGCGCCGAAATCAATGTCGAACGCGCCACGAGTCCATTGAGGCAATCGCACAGCACCGTATTGCCGGTGAGCGTGGCGAGCGACGTATGGAATTCGCCCGAAAGCCGGATCCACGTCGGAAAGTCGCGCCCTTCAAAAGCCTTGCGCTCGCGCCGGATCGTCTCGCCGATGCTTTTCAAACGACGGTTGCCATGCTGCGCGCTGCAAATTCGCCCCACCACGGCCAACTCGATGATCCGCCGCATTTCAAACACCTCGTGCACTTCCTGCAGCGTCGGGCTTGCGACGAACGCGCCACGATTGGGCTCCAGATCCACGAGATGGTCCTTCGCAAGCAGCGCGAGCGCCTGGCGGATCGGGCCGCGCTTCACGCCGAATACTTCGCACAACTGTGCTTCCGTCAACTTCGCGCCTGGCGGCAGCCGGTGCTCGAGAATCGCTGCGCGGATTCGCGCGGCGATGGCTTCGGGCTTCATGCCGGTTGCTTCGGCGTCGATATCGGTCTTTGCCATGGCTCGGGTCTCTATGTTGGGTATCCTAGGTTGGACATAAATATTGTCAACAATTTTTTGGGCGAACCTGGGGAAGATCCCCACGCACGCACCTGCTGCCACATGCTTCTTATCGGTGAAATGCGCTTTATTTCGGGGAATTCAGCACCTGCATGGTGATTCCCCGCCCCAACTCGGTCACATTTTTTTGTCAACAATTTACGGAAGAAGCGTTGCAATGAACATGGTCGGACGCCGCTTGGATCTGGCCGTTAGTTGCGTAATAGCCCATAAAAAAAGCGCCCGAAAGCGCTTCTGTGGTAGTGCGGAATCAGCTCAAATACGGATAATCGCTCACGGTCAACTCGAAGCCATGAGCCGTGCTGCTCAGTTGTGCCGGCGCGCCCATCGGCAACGTGACCATATCCGGAATATGGCCGAACGGCAGGCCCGTCACCACCGGAATGCCAACCAAAGCGCGCACCTGCTCCACCATTTCACGCAGATCGTAGCCGTTGTCGTAATCGAACTGCTTGTGGCCCGAAAAGTCGCCCAGCACCAGCGCTTGCTGACGCGCGAGAATGCCGGCCAGGTGCAACTGGTAAATCATGCGCTCGATGCGAAACGGCTGCTCGTTCACGTCTTCCACGAACAGGATACCGCCCTCGACAGGCGGCAGATAAGGCGTGCCGATCAACGAAGTCAGCACCGCCAGATTGCCGCCCCAGAGCGTGCCCGAAACATTCGTCGATTGAGCCTGGGGCGCATTCACCTTGAGCGTGTAGCTCGGTTTCGAGAGCGCGTCCCAGAAGTGATGCATCGTGAAACTACTCAGGCTTTCGGCGCCGAAGTCGCTGCACAGCATCGGACCGCCGAACGTCGTGAGCCCGGCGCGCGCGAGCAGCGCGAGCTGAACGGCGGTGAAGTCGCTATGCCCCACAAACGCAATGGGCTGGTCCTTCAAGCGCCGCTGCAGTCCGTCGTAGTCGAGGCCGTGGAGGATGCGCACTGCGCCGTAGCCCCCGCGCACGGCGAGCACGATGTCCGGCAAATCGCGCGACGGGTCGGCCAGGCGATTCAGTTCGGCCGCGCGCTGGCCATCTGTGCCGGCAAAACGCTGATAGCGCCGCTCGGTCGCCTGCACGCCGTCGACGTGATGGCCCTGCGCGCGCAACCGTGCGAGCCCGCGGTGCACCGCTTCCGGGTCGTGCGGATAACCAGACGGTGCGATCAGTTCGATGGTGCGATGAATGGTCATGTCGAATTCGATTCAACCGTGAGATTCAACCCGCGGGTTCGTTCGGACCGGCTACGCCGGTTCCTCCCTGCGCTTCCTCGGCCTGTGCGCGAGCTGCACGGCGCGCTTCCCGGCTCGCACGGCGCCGGTCGGCGAAGAATGATCGCAACGCCTCGCCGCACTCGTCCGCCAGCACACCGCCGGACACACTCGTGTGGTGATTCAACTGCTCGTTGGCAAAGGCATCGACCACGCTGCCGCATGCGCCGGTTTTTGGATCATGGGCGCCGAACACCACGCGTGCGATACGCGCGTGCATGATCGCGCCGGCGCACATCAGGCACGGTTCAAGGGTCACATAGAGTTCGCAGCCGGGCAAGCGGTAGTTACCCAGCGCGTGAGCGCCCGCGCGCAACGCCGCCATTTCCGCGTGCGCAGACGGATCGTGCGCGCCGATCGGGTGATTGAAGCCCGAAGCAATCACTTCGTCACCGCGCACGAGCACCGCGCCCACGGGTACTTCGCCGGCAGCGCGCGCCTGTTCGGCTGCGGCCTGCGCGAGGCGCATGAAATGCTGGTCGCGCTCGGAGACGGGATCGGGTTGGGAAGCGGTTTGTGAAGCGGCCCCGGACGCCGGCGCGAGCGAATCGGCGGGAGCCGGTCCAGCCTTCAGACTGGCAGCCGGGTGCGCCTCTTCGCGCTCGCCGCCGGGGGCGTGTGGCTGAACGGGAGAGCCCGTCACGCCGCCCCCGCCGAGAGCGCCAGCTGACCGGACTCGCCGGCGGCACGTTCGGACAGACGCTCCGCAATGCGGCGGCGATATTCGTGCGGCACGACCATCGGGCCGCCGCGCAAGGATTCGAGCGCCATGTCGAGCGCGAGCATGCGCGCGCGCAGGCGGCATTGCGCGGCCTTGTCGCCCACGGCGGCGAGGTCGTCTTCGAGGTCGCGCAAGGCCCGCAGTTGTTCGACTGCGGGCGGCACGAACCCCGCATTCTTCAGGATGCGGTGGGCTATGCGCACTTCTTCGGGCACGAGCAGGTCGTCGTCGAGCGCCTGCGGCGCACCGGCGCCGGGCAGGTCGTCGAAGTCACCGCGCGCGGCTGCGGCGGCAATCCGTTGTTCGACGAGGGCATCAAGCAATTTCATCAGCAATCCACTACGTTGCGGCCCACGCATTCTATCAGGGTAAGACCTGGAAGACCGTGCGCCGCTGGCATGTGTGTCATCTACTTCCTACGGCTTGACAGGCTTGGGGTTTGATGCGGGATGAATGGCCGCAGACGACGAAACCTGGAATTGTCTGATGGCACGGGGCTGCGGCCGAGGCGTATTGTTAAGCGGTTAGACCCGCCACGCCCTCTTCACCCTCGATGATGAAACAACACATCCGCCTCAAACGGCCCGCTACGCGGCGACTTCGCCTCGTCACCCTCTGCCTCCTGCTCACCGCCAGTCTTTCGGGCTGCGGCGTGTTCTGCGGAGCGGCAGGCGGCAGCGGCGGCGGCATTGCCGGTGGATGCGGCGCCGGCATGCGATTCTGACCGCCAGATGCAAAAAGCGCCGCTGGAACGCCCGGCTTGTACCGGCTCCCCAGCGGCGCTAGAAGGATTGACGGGCTTTCGGCCCTGCCCTCAGTCCTTCATCACCTTGCCGACCGCGTCGACCACAACGCTCACGTTCTTCTCATTCAGGCCGGCCACGCACATGCGGCCCGAGCGCAGGATATACACGCCGAATTCTTCCTTCAGGCGCTCGACTTGCTTCTCGCTCAAGCCCGTGTACGTGAACATGCCGCGCTGCTTCACGTAGCGCGCGAGCGCCGCTTCGCTCGCATGCGCGCGCAGGCCGTCGTGAATCGCCACGCGCATGCGCGCAATGCGCTCGCACATCGCCGCCAGCTCCTGCTCCCACGACGCCTTCAGTTCCGGTGTGTTGAGCACACGCGTGACGATCTTCGCGCCGTGAGTCGGCGGATTGCTGTAGTTCGAGCGCACCGAGCCCGTGAGCTGACCGAGCACACGGTCGGCCGCCGCCGCGTCCTCGCAGATCACGTGCAGGCCGCCGCAACGCTCGCCATAGAGCGAGAAGTTCTTCGAGAACGAATTCGCCACCAGCGCCGGCACACCTCGGCGCGAGAGTTCGCGCACCGCGAACGCGTCGTCCTCGAGGCCCGCGCCGAAGCCCTGATACGCCATATCGACGAACGGCAGCAGATCGCGCTTTTGCAGCACGTCGATCAGTTGCTCCCACTGCCCGCGGTCCAGATCGACGCCCGTCGGGTTGTGGCAGCACGCGTGGAGCAGCACGACGCTCTTCGCCGGCAGCGCGTCGATGGACGAGAGCATCGCCTCGAACTTCAGGCCGCCCGTCAGCTCGTCGTAGTACGGGTACGTGTTCACCGTGAACCCCGCACGCTCGAAGATAAAGCGGTGGTTCTCCCACGTCGGATCGCTCACCCATACCTGGCTGGTCGCGAAATAGCGCTTGATGAAATCGGCGCCGACCTTGAGCGCGCCCGAGCCGCCCAGCGTCTGCACGGTCGCGATGCGGCCGGCCGCGCGCGACGGGCACTCAGCGCCGAACACCAGTGCCTGCACGGCGTCGCGGTACTGCGCGAAACCCGCCATCGGCAGATACGGCTTCGGACCCGGCTCTTCGAGAATCGCCGCCTCGGCCTTGTGAACGGCCTTCATGACGGGCAGACGGCCTTCGTCGTCGAAGTAAATGCCAATGCTCAGATTGACCTTGTTCTGACGCGGGTCCTTCTGAAAGTTCTCGTTGAGCGAGAGGATCGGGTCGCCGGGGTAGGCATCGATGTGTTCGAACATGCTGTTTAACTCTCTGGACGAAATTCGGGACGAATATCAGCGCTTACGGAGCCGGCACGCCACGCTGCAGCGCCGGCGCCGACTTGCGGCACCACAGACGGTAGGCGAGCCCAAGCACGCCCAGCCAGACCGGAATCAGGTACACGGAAATCCGAAGATCCGGAATCAGATACATTACAACGAGAATCCCGCCGAGGAACACGAGGCACACGTAATTCGTCAGCGGATAGCCGAGGCTGCGGAACGTGGTCGTCTGGCCGGTACGCGCCTTCTCGCGGCGGAATTTCAGGTGAATCAGGCTGATCATCGCCCAGTTGATGATGAGCGCCGACACGACGAGGCCCATCAGCAGTTCGAACGCCTTGCCCGGCATGAAGTAGTTGATGATCACGCAGGCAGCCGTGACGAACGCCGATACACCAAGCGCCGTGAGCGGAATGCCGCGCCGGCTCACCTTGAGCAGCGCCTTCGGTGCATTGCCCTGCTGGGCGAGGCCGAACAGCATGCGGCTATTGCAGTACACACCGCTGTTGTAGACCGAGAGCGCGGCCGTCAGCACGACGACATTGAGCACGTTGGCCACGAGGTCGCTGTTCATCGCGTGGAAGATCAGCACGAACGGGCTGCCGCCAGCCACGACCTTCTGCCACGGGTAGAGCGAAAGCAGCACGCCGAGCGCGCCGATGTAGAAAATCAGGATGCGGTAGATCACCTGATTCGTCGCGCGTGGAATGCTATGCGAAGGATCGTCAGCCTCTGCTGCGGTAATGCCGACAAGCTCCAGTCCTCCGAACGAGAACATCACGACGGCCATGGCCATGACGAGACCCGAAACGCCGTGAGGGAAGAAACCGCCGTTGCGCCAAAGGTTCGAGACGCTCGCTTCGGGACCGGCCGAGCCCGAAAACAGCAGCCAGCCGCCGAAGGCGATCATGCCGACGATCGCCAGCACCTTGATGATCGCGAACCAGAATTCGAGTTCGCCGTACGACTTGACGCTCGTGAGGTTGATGCCGTTGATCAGGACGAAGAACACGAGCGCCGAGACCCACGTGGGCAGCGTCGGCCACCAGTAGTGCATGTAGATGCCGACCGCCGAAAGCTCGGCCATGCTCACGAGCACGTAGAGCACCCAGTAGTTCCAGCCGGAGAGAAAGCCCGCGAACGGGCCGAAATACTTGTCGGCGAAATAGCTGAACGAACCGGCGACGGGCTCATCCACGACCATCTCGCCCAGCTGCCGCATGATGAAGAACGCGATGATCCCGGCAACGCCGTAGCCGAGCAGCACCGAAGGGCCGGCGGTCTGGATCGTCTGCGCGATGCCGAGGAACAGGCCCGTGCCGATCGCCCCGCCCAGCGCAATGAGCTGGATGTGGCGATTCTTGAGGCCGCGTTTTAGCTGGCCGCGATTTTCACGCGTGTCGTTTGAAACCATGTCTCTTCCTGTCTCCGACTTATCGGCGCGGGGTCCAGGCATCCGGATAGGACGCCGGCTCCGCTCCACGAAATAAAATTGCGCACGCAACGTTCTGCGTTGCCGCGCTGCCAGGCTTGGCGGTATGGGCCGCCAGCCCGATCGGGTGCGCCCAGTGTATAGTTGGCGCGGAAAAATATGATTTCATCTCGTACGCAGGCAAACCCTGATTGATACAATTCCCTCTCGCCTTAAACCCATCTCACGCAAGATAAATGCAAAATCTCGCGCTCGATACGATCGACATGCGGCTGCTCGCCGCACTGCAGGAACACGGCCGCGCCTCGAACCTCGAACTCGCGGCCGCGATCAAGCTCTCGCCCGCGCAGACGCTGCGCCGTCACCGGCGCCTCGAAGAACTCGGCGTGATCCGGCGCTATGAGACGCGTCTCGACGCGCAGGCGCTCGGCTTCGGCGTGGTCGCCTTCATTCAGGTAACGATGGAACGCGGGCACATGCGCGAGCTCATGAAGTTCAAGGAACTCGTCGCAACGTTGCCGCAGGTGCAGGAGTGCTACTCCGTGACTGGCGATATCGACTACGTGCTGAAGGTGGTGGCGCGCGATCTGAAGGCGCTATCCGAATTCCTGCTCGATACGCTGATGCGCGCGCCCGGCGTGAACAGCGTGCAATCGATCGTCTGTCTTGATGAACTCAAGGGGACGAGTGCGATGCCGCTGGAAGCCTGAGACTAACGCGCGCCAGGTCCGTCTGGCGGAGTTTTTCGGCGAAAACGCAATTTTATCTCATCGGCGCCCTTTTAGAGGCGCCGCAGGACCGGCTGATGAAATAGTCTTGCTAAAAGCCCCATCGTGCTCTAAAAAACAGGCTAGTCAGCATGTCTCCCGGCCGCCCTGGACACTGCAGCGAGCGGCTTCACAAGCGCGAGCGCGACAGTCCATGAGTCTTCTTGAACTCAGAGGCGTTTCCAGGCACTTCGGCGCCATTCAAGCGCTGACCGACGTGACGCTGAGCCTGGAACCCGGCCAGGTGGTCGGACTGATGGGCGACAACGGGGCCGGAAAATCGACGCTGGTGAAAGTCATCGCCGGCAACTTCCCGCCCTCCCATGGCGAAGTGCTCATCGACGGCAAGCCCGTTCATTTCAGCCGGCCCGTGGACGCCCGCGCGAAGGGCATCGAGGTCGTGTATCAGGACCTCGCCCTCTGCGACAACCTCACGGCGGCGGCCAATGTTTTTCTCGGACGCGAGCCGCGCATCGGCATATGGCCCTTTCGCGTGCTCGATCACGCGGCCATGTACCGGCGCGCCGCCGAGCTTTTCAAGGAACTGAAGTCCGAAACGCGCCCGCGCGATCTCGTCCGGCAGATGTCGGGCGGCCAGCGGCAGGCCGTGGCGATTGCGCGCACGCGTCTGTCTGACGCGCGACTCGTGCTCATGGACGAACCCACCGCTGCGATCAGCGTGCGCCAGGTGGCGCAGGTGCTCGACCTCATCAAACGCCTGTCCGAGCACGGCATTGCCGTCATTCTCATCAGTCACCGCATGCCTGACGTTTTCGAGGTCGCCCACCGCGTGGTTGTCATGCGGCGCGGGCGCAAGGTAGCGGACAAACAAACCGCTGCGTCTTCGCCGGAGGAAGTCACCGGCCTGATTACCGGAGCCATCGCCGCCGCCTGAAGCCGACCCGCGCGACTGCGTTGCATGGGGCCGCACCAAGCGCTGAAGCGCCAAGTGCGGCCGACAGGAGACCTGAAATTGAACGATGCGCCGCAAAGGCCAAATGCGATGCCAACAGTGCTCGACGATCCCCAATCCGCGAAGACCCACACACGCTGGAGTGCACTGATCGCGAGCCAGGTGTTCTGGGTCGTGCTGGCTACGCTGATCGCCTGTGTCCTGCTTTCGTTCGTCACTTCGACGTTCGCCACGCAGCAGAATCTCTTCAACGTCACGCGCAACTTCGCCTTCGTCGCCATCGTCGCGCTTGGGATGATGGCCATCATCATCACGGGCGGCATCGACATTTCGGTCGGCTCGACGATTGGCCTGAGCGGCATCGTGCTTTCGGTCGTCATGAACGCGGGCTATCCGATCTGGGCCGGCATTGGCCTCGGCCTGCTCACCGCCGGCCTGGTCGGGCTCGTGAACGGCCTGCTCATCGCGTATCTCAACATGCAGCCTTTTGTCGTGACGCTGGGGATGCTCAGCGTGGGCCGCAGTCTAGCGCTCGTGATCTCCGGCAGCCGCACCATCTTCGAATTCGGACCCGACGGCCACAAGCTCCTCGTGCTCGGCGGCGGCAAGACACTCGGCGTGGCCAATCCCGTGTGGTTCCTGATCGTCCTCGGCGTGCTGTTCTGGTTCGCCTTCGCCTTCACGCGCTGGGGCCGCTACGTATTCGCGGTTGGCGGGAATCGTCATGCGGCGAATCTCACCGGCGTGCCGGTGCGGCGCGTGATCTGTTCGGTCTATGTGCTGGGCGGCCTGATGGCGGGCGTCGCGGCCATTCTGGAAGTGGGCTGGCTCGGCGCGGTGACCACTGGCCTGGGTACCGGCGACGAACTGCGTGTGATCGCCGCCACGGTGATCGGCGGCACCAATCTCGCGGGGGGCGTGGGCAGCGCCTTCGGCACGATAGTCGGCGCCGCGCTCATCGAAGTGATCCGCAACAGCCTGATCCTGCTCGGCGTCGACTCGTTCTGGCAGGGCACCGTGGTGGGCGGCTTCATCATCATCGCCGTGCTGCTCAACCGGCTCGGCGGCGAGCGACAAGGAGACTGAACCGTTTTCAGGGAGGCGCGGCCGGACTGCACGCGGAACCGCCGGACGCCAGCCATCACACATAACGCAAGGTTCCGCAGGAAGCCCAAGGCACGGGCGCGGGCTTTCCTTCCGATGACGAAGACTGTACGAGACACGCGCGCCGCACAACCGGCGCCGAACAGGAGGAAACCATGAAGAATGCGTGGAAGTATTTCGCTGCGATCGGAGGGCTCGCCATGCTGGCCTCTTCCGCCTACGCAGCCGACAAGACCCTCGCGCTGGTCGTGAAGGGCCTCGACAATCCTTACTTCGACCTCATGAAACAGGGTTGCGACCGGGCGAACAAGGAACTCGGCAAAGAGGGCTACAACTGCTACTACACCGGCCCAGCCACGGCGGCCGACGAAAGCGCCGAAGTGCAGATCGTCGACGACCTGCTGACCAAGGGCGTCGCGGCGATTGCGATATCGCCTTCGAACGCGCCAGCCATCGCTGAGGTGATCCGCCGCCGCAGCACGAAGATCCCGATCATCACCGCCGACGCCGATCTGCTGCCGAAGGACCAGTCGCTGCGCAAGGCGTATGTGGGCACCGACAACTACGAACTGGGCGTGAAGCTCGGCGAGCAGTTGAAGATGCTCATGCCCAAGGGCGGCAACATCTGCCTCGTGATGGGCAACCCCGCGGCCGAGAACATCAACCAGCGCGCTCAGGGGACGCGTGATGTGCTTTCTGGCAAGAAGGGCGTCAAGAAGCTTGCTGGCGAGAACAACTGGCATGAGATCAGCGCCTGCCCGCTTTACGTGAACGACGACGCCGCGAAAGCGAACCAGATGATGCAGGACACGCTTACCGCGAACGCCACTAGTCTCCAGGCGTTCGTGCTTGAGGGCGGCTGGCCGCTCTTTGCGCCTGAGGCGTATTCGCAGGTTGTCGCGCCGATCATGGACAAGATCAACAGCGGCCAGTTCGTGATCGTTTCAGCCGATACGCTGGGGCCTGAGCTGCAGGCGCTCAAGGATCATAAGGTCAACGTGCTGGTTGGGCAGCGGCCTGAGGAAATGGGCTATCAGGCGGCGATGGTGATGCGTGATCTGGCGGAAGGGAAGACAGTGAAGCCGATTATTCACACTGGGCTGGATACGTGTACGTGGAAGAATGCGGATACGTGCCTCAAGCATTGAGAGCGCAGCCGTGCGCGGGCCGAGGCTTGGATAGCTCGGCTTGCGGTGCGTGGGTTCTCTTTGCTCCCAGCGCTCCCGAGTACACGGACGACCGCACGCGTGCCGTGGCCCTTGGCAATTACGCCGTCGCGCACAACGATCGCGCCAGCCATGCCGAATTCCTCGATGCTCGCCGCAATACGCGCGATCTGTTCTTCCGAATGCGTGCGCGCGTTTCGCGCGTACGGAATCAGACTGTCGATACCTCGGAGGGTTATTTCCATTTGTCGCCCCTCTTATAGGCGGAAGAACCCCGTAAAAACGAAATGCGCGTCCCTGCCGACCGTGCGGACGGAATCTATCCGGCGACGTCACATGGCGCGCAACCGGTGTTTTCTATAGACACTTACCGGCTTGTCTGGACGTGGCGCGCGGCGTGACCTGGGCGGTCGAAGCGTCCCGAGCGCGCCAAAGCTACGCATTTGTCAGTTCTACGTGCGGCAACGAACGGAAGACCCCACTGCATGGACAGATGTTTCCAAGAATCCGCCCATTGGTTTGGAGACCGCAATGGACTTCGTCCGAGCTGTGGCCACAGTCACCGGCAAAGCCGTCGCAACCATCCTGATAATAGCTGTCGCATTGTTTGTCGTAGTACAAGGAGTTCTCTGGCTTCTTCCATCATCCATCGAACATCAGATGTACCTCCGACTACAATCGCTCGTCACCGGCGGCAACCCAATAGGACTGGAAGTGAAGAAAAGCGAGCCGGGCGACGACGACTCTTACTCGGCGAATGAAAGCAATGAGCAAGTCTCCGCATGGATAACTCATTGCTTCCCGCAGGGGGTCACAATTCCACGCGAGCTGTCACGCCAGATGGTCTGGATAGGTCAAACCTTCAACGCAACGGACTGGTCGGATCCCGTTAATGATGTCTTCTACCGCGTCGCCGCACTAAGCCAATCCATCACAATGAAACGCGCTGCGACTGCGTCAAAGGTCGACACGGCGTATAGCACCGCTCAGATCGGTGCGTTCCTCACGATCGGGATCGGATTGCTGACCACCATTTTTGTGAGTCTCAGCACGATGGAGCTGTTCGGCGACAAAGACAAACAACCCGGCAAAAGCATTCGTATAGCTGCGCTAATACTTCCTGCTATCGGCACTGCGACAGCAGCGTTAATCGCCTTTTACGATCCGAATGGCAATCTCGCACGGCAGTCGCAGATTGCGACAGGATTACGGCAGGTGCACACGCAGTTAGTAATTACACTCTGGAAAACAAAATGTCCGGCCAGTGGATCAGACGAAATCGACAAGGACACCAAGACGAGTCTGGACGCATACGAACAGAAGTTCCAAGATCTCATAGCTAGCACCGGGGACGCCAAGACACCGACAGGCCAGAGCGCGCAGGGCGCAGGGAATGCCAATACAGGTGGGGGCTCGCCAGGAGCACCCACGGCTGGCACCGGGAAGTCTGGAGGCTAAAAAGCCCGCTGGCTTGCGCTCAGCGTGCTCCGTCCAGAACCAATTACCTCCGAACGCTACTTCTTGTACCCGAAGTAGTGCATCGCTCGGTCAAGACCTTCAGCCAACTCAGCTGCGGCACTCTTCGTGAACTCGACCGTAAAGCCCTGTCCCTGATGTTCCTCGTCGAGCAAGCCGACGCGGAGCCACAACCCGTCTCCATGCGTGAAGATTTCCACCTGGCGTTGGCTGCCGGGAACCTTCCGCGCCTCTGTATCCGCGGCAGGCAACAACTTGTCAAAAAAGAAATTAGCTCCCAAGGACGACTCCTGGACATTGAGGAAAGGCCAGTATGACAAAGGCAATTCAGATAGACGACGCAGATAGAACAAAGCCCGCTGGCTTTTCGGCTCAGCGGGCTTTGGTCGCACGTACGACGTGTGTCGATTAACGGCGATGTGTGATTTACTGCCAGGTCGTGCCGGTACGTGCTAGACGTCCAATCACTCCCACTCGATCGTCGCAGGCGGCTTGCCCGAAATGTCATACACGACACGATTAATCCCACGCACCTCGTTGATGATGCGATTCGACACGTGCCCAAGCAGCTCATGCGGCAGATGTGCCCAATGCGCCGTCATAAAGTCGAGCGTCTGCACCGCACGCAGCGCGACGACATACTCATAAGTCCGCCCATCGCCCATCACGCCCACGCTCTTCACCGGCAGGAACACGGCGAACGCCTGGCTCGTGAGCTCGTACCACGACTTGCCGGTTTCCTTGTCGATCGTGTTACGCAGCGTCTCGATGAAAATCGCATCTGCACGGCGCAGCAGATCCGCAAAATCGCGCTTCACTTCGCCGAGAATCCGCACGCCAAGGCCCGGGCCCGGGAACGGATGGCGATAGACCATTTCGTGCGGCAGGCCGAGCTTCACGCCCAGTTCGCGCACTTCGTCCTTGAAGAGTTCGCGCAGCGGTTCGAGCAGCTTGAGGTTGAGCGTTTCCGGCAGGCCGCCCACGTTGTGGTGGCTCTTGATCGTGTGCGCGGCCTTCTTGCCCTTGCCAGCCGACTCGATGACGTCCGGATAGATCGTGCCTTGCGCAAGCCACTTCGCGTCGCTGAGCTTGCCCGCTTCGGTCTGGAACACCTCGACGAACTCTGCGCCGATGATCTTGCGCTTCGCTTCCGGGTCGGTCACGCCCGCGAGCTTCGACATGAACGCTTCGCTTGCATCGACGTGGATGACCTTCACGCCGAGGTTGTCGGCGAACATCGTCATCACCTGCTCGGCTTCGTTCAGACGCAGCAGGCCGTGATCGACGAACACGCAGGTCAGCTGGTCGCCAATCGCGCGGTGCAGCAGCGCCGCGGCCACCGACGAATCCACGCCGCCCGAGAGGCCGAGAATCACGTGCTCGTTGCCCACCTGCTTGCGGATCGTTTCGACGGCCTCGTCGATGTAGTGGCCCATCTCCCAGTCGGCCTTGGCGCCGCAGATGCCGAGCACGAAGCGCTCGAGCATCGCGCGGCCCTGCACCGTGTGCGTGACTTCCGGGTGCCATTGCAGGCCGTAGAAGTGGCGCGCTTCGTCGGCCATCGCCGCGATCGGGCACGATTCCGTCGAGGCCATCAGCTTGAAGCCCTGCGGCATTTCCGTGACCTTGTCGCCGTGGCTCATCCACACCTTGAGCATGCCGTGGCCTTCGCTCGTGCGGAAGTCTTCGATGCCTTCAAGGAAGCTCGTGTGGTTGCGCGCGCGCACTTCGGCGTAGCCGAATTCGCGCAGGTGGCCACCGTCGACCTTGCCGCCGAGCTGTTCGGCCATCGTCTGCATGCCGTAGCAAATGCCGAGCACCGGCACGCCCAGTTCGAACACGGCTTGCGGCGCGCGCGGGGTATCGGTGTCGGTGACCGAGTTCGGGCCGCCCGAGAGGATGATGCCCTTCGGTGCGAATTCGCGAATGAACGCGTCGTCCACATCGTACGGATGGATTTCCGAATAGACGTGGGCTTCGCGCACGCGGCGCGCGATGAGCTGGGTGACTTGCGAGCCGAAGTCGAGGATCAGGATTTTGTCGTGCATGGCTGCGGACGAGACCTAAAAAAAGAACGGATACGGAAAGCCGCGCGACAATGCAAACGCGCGCAGCGTGAATTCATCGGGACCAGGGCAGCGCACTACGGCGGAACCGGGTAGCGCAAATTCGGGTGTGCTTCAGGCGCTGCTGTGGACGCATTGAGTCTGGTGTTTCGGAGGCCGGGTCTGAGCGCGGCTTCAGCCACGCAGCGGCGGCCTCGGTGCGTCGGCCGCTTCGTCGCGAGCCGCCTGGCGCGCCTCTTGAGCTTGCACCGCACTGGCGGCCGGCGGCGCAACCGTCGCTGGGCGGGGCGGAACCGCTGCGGGCGTCACGGTCGGCATTTCCACGACCGGTTCGACCGGCGCCGCCGGCCGTTTCGCCTCGCGCGCACCGCCCCACGCCATCGTTTTCAGAAAGCCCGGCTTCGCGTACGTTACCGGCTCGTCGCGGCGTTCCGGCTGCGCCTTCGCCGCTTTACGCTGCTGCACGATGTTGCCGCTCGCCTGCCCCTTCTGGCGCTTGCGCACCGCGCCCGCGAGCCGGACGCCGCCGAGGCCGAGGAGGATCAGCCACACGCCAACCGCGCCGGCCACCAGTTGGCCCAACCCGGTGAGCTGCGGCGCACGCAACCCGATCAGCCAGACCAGCATGAGCACGCCGGCAATCCAGTTGACGTGCCCCACGGTGCGGCCCACAGGCACTGTCATCTCCCCGTGGAAGGCCGCACGCAGCGCAAGCCAAGCAAAGCCCAACAGCACCACACCAAACGCTTGTCCAACGAGTGCCGGCTGCGTTTGCACCAGTTGCAACGCGTTGTACACCAAGGTCGAGGGCGTGAGAACGAACAGCACGCCAAACCCCAGTAACGTCAACGCATCGACAATCAGCAGCACGCGCAGCAGCGGCTTCATCGGGGCTTAGTCCACGTGATAGTTGGGCGCTTCCTTCGTGATCTGCACATCGTGCACGTGCGATTCGTTCAGGCCGGCGCCAGTGATCTGCACGAACTCCGCCTTCGCATGCAGGTCGTCGATCGTGCGGCAACCGCAGTAGCCCATCGAGGCGCGCACGCCGCCGATCAGCTGGAACAGGATCGCGTTGATGGGCCCCTTGTAGGCAACGCGGCCTTCGATGCCTTCCGGCACGAGCTTGTCGATATTGGCCGAGTTGTCCTGGAAGTAGCGGTCCGCGGCGCCGTCCTTCATCGCGCCGACCGAGCCCATGCCGCGGTACGACTTGTACTGGCGGCCCTGATACAGGAACACGTCGCCCGGCGACTCTTCGGTGCCCGCGAACATGCTGCCCATCATCACAGCGTTCGCGCCGGCTGCGAGCGCCTTCGAAACGTCACCCGAGTAGCGCACGCCGCCGTCGGCGATGCACGGCACGCCGGTGCCCTTGAGCGCTTCCGAGACATTGGAAATCGCGCTGATCTGCGGCACGCCCACGCCTGCCACGATACGCGTCGTGCAGATCGAACCCGGGCCGATGCCGACCTTCACGCCGTCCGCGCCGTACTCGACGAGCGCGCGCGCCGCATCAGCCGTTGCGATGTTGCCGCCGATCACTTCGACGTGCGGGAAATTCTTCTTGACCCAGCGAACGCGCTCGAGCACGCCCTTGCTGTGGCCGTGCGCCGTGTCGACCACGATCACGTCCACGCCGGCCTGCACCAGCAGTTCGACGCGCTCTTCGTTGTCCGGACCCACGCCGACGGCCGCGCCTGCGCGCAGCTTGCCGTGCTCGTCCTTACAGGCGGCCGGGTGCTCGGTCTGCTTCGTGATGTCCTTGACGGTCATGAGACCGCGCAGTTCGAACGCGTCGTTCACGACCAGCACGCGCTCGAGGCGGTGGCTGTGCATGAGCGCCTTGGCTTCGGTCAGCGGCGTGCCTTCCTTGACGGTCACGAGGCGCTCGCGCGGCGTCATGATCGAGCGCACCGGCTCGTCCAAACGCGTTTCGAAACGCAGGTCGCGGTTCGTGACGATACCGACGAGTTGTGCGCCTTCCACGACCGGGAAACCCGAGATGCCATGCTGCTGCGAAAGCGCGATGACGTCGGCGACCTTCATTTGCGGCGGAATCGTGATCGGATCGCGCACCACGCCCGACTCGAAGCGCTTCACCTTCGCGACCTCGCGCGCCTGCTCGGCCGGCGTGAGGTTCTTGTGGATGATGCCAACGCCGCCCTGCTGCGCCATGGCAATTGCCAGACGGCCTTCCGTGACGGTATCCATAGCGGCCGACACGAGCGGAATGTTCAGGGAGATATTGCGGGTCAGCCGGGTCTTCAGGCTGGTGTCGCGCGGGAGAACGTCGGAAAAGGCGGGGACGAGGAGCACGTCATCGAACGTGAGTGCTTTCTGGATCAGACGCATGGCAAATCCTATAGGCGCAAAAGCAGATTATACGCGATAGCGCCCTGGAAATCATCAGCGCTAACAGTAGCTTAGCGCCGTTTTCGGGATTATTTCCACGCTCGGGCCCTGCCGGCGCAAGGCGTGCGTGTGCGCCACGCCTCCGACCCGAATATCGCGCACACGGTGCAGGATCGAACAAGACGGCCACGCACGCCTCCAGTTAAGCTTCGGCCGTCCTGTTAAAACGGCCCGATTGGGTCACCCGAAGTTTCTGGAGGCAATACAAATGCAGCGTGGTGTGTTGTACGGCGTGCTCGCCGGCGCGTTATGGGGAACGGTGTTCGTCGTGCCCCGGCAACTGGCGGAATTCTCGCCACTGCTCCTGAGCGCGGGCCGCTACGTCATGTATGGGCTTGTCTCGCTCGCCGCGCTCCTGCCCATGCTGCGCCGGGTCTGGCCACGCTTGACGCGTGCCGATCTCGTCGCGCTCGTGAAACTGGCGCTCGTGGGCAACGTGCTCTATTACCTCTTTCTCGCGAGCGCCATTCATTTGGTAGGCATTGCGCCGGCCTCGCTGATCGTCGGCGTGCTGCCCGTCACGGTCACGCTGCTCGGCCGCCGCGACCACGGCGCCGTGCCGCTTTCACGCCTGATCTGGCCGCTCGCCATGATTGCGGCCGGCATCGTCTGCATCAACGTGGACGTGTTCACCACCGCTGGCGACGCTGGCGGCGCGAGCATCCTCACACGCATTGCCGGCATTGGCTGCGCCGTGGGCGCACTCGTGTGCTGGACCTGGTTCGCCGTCGAGAACGCCCGCTATCTGCAGCGCAATGCGCACTTCGGCGGCAACGAATGGTCGGTGCTCTGGGGCGTGGTGACGGGCGGGCTAGGCGGGCTGCTCTGGCTCGGCATTCTCGTCGTGCCGTCGCACTGGGTCCAGGAAACCGTCGCCGACGGCCGCTGGACCACGTTCTGGCAGTTGAATCTGGTGCTCGCGATCGGCGCCTCGTGGCTCGGCAACGGCCTGTGGAACGCCGCCGCCAAGCGCCTGCCGCTCACGCTCTCGGGTCAGATGATCGCCTTCGAAACGCTGTTCGCCCTGCTCTACGGCTTTATCTACGATCACCGGCTGCCGCGAGGCCTGGAAATCGCGGCCGTCGTGCTGCTGGTGGCGGGGGTGAGCTGGTCGGTGCGCCAGCATTCGGCCGGCCCCGAAGATACCGCGCACGGCGACGGCATCGTGCCGGACGGCGATCTACCAGGAATCGGCAACGACAGCCGCCTCACGCACTCCCATACCGACGCGAAGCGAAGCGGTCGGACTACCACCGCCTGAGCGCGATGCCCTTAAAGGCCAAATGGGCGAGACAGCGCACGCTGTCTCGCCCATTACGTTTGTGCGGCCGCCCGTTGCAACCCGCTTCGAGCCCTAGCGCGAGTCCTTGGGCAACCACTTGCGCCCTTCGATCGAACCTTCCTTGCGGGTCTTGTCGACGCGGCGCTGGCGCGCCATCTTCGGGTCGACGATCAGCGGCCGGTAGATTTCCACGCGGTCATGGTCGGCGAGCACGGTGTCGAGCGGCTTGACCTTGCCGTACACGCCCACCTTGAGCTTTGCCAGATCGATCTCGGGATGGCGTGCGAGGATGCCGCTCGCGTCGATGGCCTGTTGAACGGTCGCGCCGGGCGGCAGTTCGATGCTGATGAGCGTCTGCGCGTCCGGCAGCGCATAGCAGACGTCAACGGAAAGGTTCGCGCTCATGGCTTGCCGTAGCGCTGGTCGGCGCGCTTCACGAAGGAGTCGACAAAGGTGTTCGCGATGTGATGGAACACTGGCCCGATGAGCTTTTCGAGAATGATGTTTGAAAACTCGTAATGCAGCGCAAACTCGATCTTGCAGGCGTCGGCGCGCAGCGGCGTGAAGCGCCAGTAGCCCGTGAACTTGCGGAACGGGCCGTCGGCGAACTCCATGTCGATACGCTCGGGCCGCTTTTGCGAGTTGCGCGTGGCGAAGTGCTGCTTGATGCCCTTGAAGTTGATGTCGATTTTCGCCTCCATGCCGTTTTCGTCCTGACGGCGAATCTCGACGCCGCCGCACCACGGCAGGAATTTGGGGTAGTCGGCGACGTCGGTGACGAGGTCGAACATCTGCTCCGCCGAATGGCGAATCAACACGGTTTTCTGGACATCCGCCATAAATTGCGCAATGCGTGGCTAGGGTGAAAGCGCCACGGGCTTTCGGGAGCCCGCTTTGCTAAAATCGTAATTTTAAACGAGTTGGGCCGATCCCATTTTCCTATGAGCATCATCGACAACAGAAAAGCGTTCTTCGATTACTTCATCGAAGAGCGTCACGAGGCCGGGCTCGTGCTGGAAGGATGGGAAGTCAAGGCCATGCGCGCCGGGCGAGCCAATATCAAGGAAAGCTACGTCATGATCAAGGATGGCGAGCTGTATCTGATCGGCACGCACATCAGCCCGCTGCCCGAGGCCTCGACGCACATCCAGCCCGACCCCACGCGTATCCGCAAGCTGCTCCTGAAACGCGAGGAAATCGACAAGCTGATCGGCAAGGTCGAGCAGCGCGGCTTCACGCTCGTGCCGCTGAATTTCCATTACAAGGGTGGCCGCGTGAAGTGCGAGATCGGCCTCGCCAAGGGCAAGAAGCTGCACGACAAGCGTGAAACCGAGAAGAAGCGCGACTGGGAGCGCGAAAAGGCGCGCCTGATGCGCTCGCCCACCTGATTCTTCCGGAATCGTTCAGACGAAAAACGGGCCGCTCATGCGGCCCGTTGTCATTTTCGGCGGTCTCGACGCCTATGCGCCCTTTGTCGCGCCCGCACCGCTGATCTGCCCCTCGCGCAAACCCGCCCGGTTCACGATCGTGAGTGCCGAAGCGATCATCGTGCTCAAATCGCCCATATTGCCCGGCACGATCAGCGTATTGCCCTGCTTCGCGAGATTGGCGAAAGCATTCACGTATTGCTCGGCCACCTTCAGGTTGACGGCATCCATACCGCCCTGCGCCTGAATCGAATTGCCGATCTTCTGGATGGCCTGCGCGTTCGCCTCCGCCACAGCGAGGATAGCGGCCGCCTGGCCCTGCGCCTGGTTGATGGCCGCCTGGCGCTCGCCCTCCGACTTCTGGATCGCCGCCTCGCGCGCCCCTGCCGCCAGGTTGATCTGCTCCTGCTTGCGGCCTTCGGAGGCTGCGATGAGCGCGCGCTTTTCCCGCTCGGCGGTGATCTGCGCCTGCATCGCGTGCAGGATTTCCTTCGGCGGCGTCAAATCCTTGATCTCGTAGCGCAGCACCTTCACGCCCCAGTTCGAGGCGGCTTCGTCGAGCGCCGACACAACGCTATGGTTGATGAAGTCGCGTTCCTCGAAGGTCTTGTCGAGTTCGAGCTTGCCGATCACGGAGCGCAGCGTGGTCTGCGAAAGCTGCGTAATCGCGAAGACGAAATTGCTCGACCCGTACGACGCTTTCATCGGATCGGTCACCTGGAAGTACAGCACGCCATCCACCTGAAGCTGCGTGTTGTCGCGCGTGATGCAAACCTGGCTCGGCACGTCGAGCGGTATCTCCTTCAGCACGTGCTTGTAGGCCACCCGATCGACGAACGGCAACACGATCGTCAAGCCCGGCGTGAGCGTGGCATGGTAGCGCCCAAGCCGTTCGAGCACCCAGGCATGCTGCTGCGGCACGATCTTGATAGTCTGCGCGATCAGCACGATGACGATCACGAGCAGAATCAGGCCGACGACTGGGACTTGCATTCGGGACCTCCGTTCGCTTCTGTGTAGTTTGCTTGTGTGAGTTCGAATGCGACCCGTTACGCGTGGCGTGCGCCGTCGCGAGCGGCGCCGGACGCCTTGGCTTCGCGGTGCTCGCGCTTCGCCGCAACGATCAGGCAACTGCCGCGCACCGCCTTGATTTCATAGAGCGGCGCATCTTCGGGCTCGCCAGGGGCGAGTTCGACATCCCATTCGGCGCCGCGATACATCGTGCGCGCGCGGCCGTCGCGCCAGGCGGCGACGGCGAGTGTTGCGCCAATATCGAGATTCACGCCCGGATCGGTCGAGGCATCGGTCATGCGCCGGCGGCGGCCGAAACGAGAGCGCCGCAGCGTGACCACAGCTGCGAGCCCAACCACCGCCGCGACAATCAACTGGACGTCGAGCGGCGCGCCAAGCTCATAGCTGAGCGCGCCGGCGAGCAAGCCTAGTGCGATCATCAAGAGGTAAAAGGTGCCGGTCATCAGCTCGGCGACGATGAGCACGCCGGCGGCAATCCACCAGAACAAACCATGCGGACCCACGGCGACCTCCCAAAGTAAAACACCCCGGATAGACCGGGGTGTTATAGCACGAAGCTGACACTTTTTTCCGCAGCGTGCAACGCTGCTCAGGAAGCTGCATCAAGCTCCCCCGAGGATTCGCACCCTCGGCACTGCGCTTACTTCGACTGCGACTTCGCCAGCTGCTGCCACGTCTCGATAACCGAGTCCGGGTTCAGCGAGATCGAAGCGATGCCTTCTTCCGCGAGCCATTGGGCGAAGTCCGGGTGGTCGGACGGGCCCTGACCGCAGATACCGACGTACTTGTTCAGGCGGCGGCAAGTTTCGATCGCGCGCTTGAGCATGAACTTCACGGCCGGATCGCGCTCGTCGAAGTCGACGGCCAGCAGTTCCATGCCCGAGTCCCGGTCGAGGCCGAGCGTGAGCTGCGTGAGGTCGTTCGAACCGATCGAGAAACCATCGAAGTACTGCAGGAACTCTTCGGCGAGAATCGCGTTCGACGGCACTTCGCACATCATGATGAGCTTGAGATCGTTCACGCCGCGCTTGAGGCCAAACTTCTCGAGCAGGCCCACCACGCGCTCCGCCTGCTTGAGCGTGCGCACGAACGGCACCATGATCTCGACGTTCGTGAGACCCATCTCTTCACGCACGCGCTTGAGCGCCAGGCACTCCATTTCGAACGCTTGTGCGAAGTCCTCGGCGATGTAACGCGACGCGCCGCGGAAACCGAGCATCGGGTTCTCTTCGTCCGGCTCGTAGCGCGAACCGCCGATCAACTTCTTGTACTCGTTCGACTTGAAGTCGGACAGACGCACGATGACGGGCTTCGGATAGAACGCCGCCGCGATCGTGGCGATGCCTTCCGTCAGCTTGTCGACGTAGAACGCGCGCGGCGACGCATGGCCGCGTGCAACGCTTTCCACGGCCTTCTTCAGGTCCGCGTCGATGTTCGGGTACTCGAGAATCGCCTTCGGGTGAACGCCGATGTTGTTGTTGATGATGAACTCGAGACGCGCGAGGCCAACACCTGCGTTCGGCAGTTGCGAGAAGTCGAACGCGAGCTGCGGATTGCCGACGTTCATCATGATCTTGACCGGAATGGCCGGCAGCTCGCCACGCTGGACTTCGCTGACCTCGGTTTCGAGCAGACCGTCGTAAATGCGGCCTTCGTCCCCTTCCGCGCACGACACCGTCACGAGCGCACCGTCCTTCAGCACGTCGGTCGCGTCGCCGCAGCCAACGACTGCCGGCACGCCCAGCTCACGCGCGATGATCGCCGCGTGGCAGGTACGCCCGCCACGGTTCGTGACGATCGCCGCCGCACGCTTCATTACCGGCTCCCAGTTCGGGTCGGTCATGTCGGCGACCAGCACGTCGCCCGGCTGCACGCGTTCCATTTCGGACGGATCGTGAATCACCTTCACGCGGCCCGCGCCGATCTTCTGGCCGATTGCGCGGCCCGTTGCCAGAACCTGCGACTGGCCCTTGAGCTTGAAGCGCTGCTCGACCTTGCCCGCGGCCTGGCTCTTCACCGTCTCCGGACGCGCCTGGAGAATGAAGATCTTGCCGTCGAGGCCGTCCTTGCCCCACTCGATGTCCATCGGACGCTGGTAGTGCTGCTCGATGATGACGGCGTACCTGGCCAGCTCGATCACGTCTTCGTCGGTGATCGAGAAGCGGTTGCGCTGTTCGTGCGTAACGTCGACCGTCTTCACGCGGCCCGGTTCGCCCGGTTGCGTGAATTCCATCTTGATGAGCTTCGAGCCGATCGAGCGGCGGATGATCGGAGCCTTACCCTGTGCGAGCGTGGTCTTGAAGACGTAGAACTCGTCCGGATTCACGGCGCCCTGCACAACCGTTTCACCGAGGCCGTAGCTCGACGTGATGAAGACGGCGTCCTTGAAGCCCGATTCCGTGTCGAGCGTGAACATCACACCCGCGGCGCCGCGGTCCGAACGGACCATGCGCTGCACGCCAGCCGACAGTGCGACTTCGGCGTGGGTAAAGCCCTTGTGGACACGATAGGAAATAGCGCGGTCGTTGTAGAGCGACGCGAACACGTGCTTGAGGCGATCGAGCACGTCTTCGATGCCTACCACGTTGAGGTAGCTTTCCTGTTGACCGGCAAACGATGCGTCGGGCAAGTCTTCCGCCGTTGCCGACGAACGCACGGCAAACGACAGCTCAGACGGCGAACCGGCCTGCAGCGTTTCGAAGCCGGCGCGGATGTCCGCTTCGAGCTTCGGCTGCAGCGGCGCGTCGATGATCCATTGACGGATCTCCTTGCCGGCTTCGGCCAGCGCCTTCACGTCGTCGACGTCGAACGTCTCCAGACGAGCGGCGATCCGTTCGGTCAGGTTGTTATGTTTCAGGAAGTCGCGGAAGGCGAGCGCAGTCGTCGCGAAGCCCGTGGGCACACGCACGCCTGCTTCAGCCAGCTGGCTGATCATTTCGCCGAGCGAGGCGTTTTTGCCGCCCACGATCTCGACATCGGTCATCCGCAACTGCTCGAAAGGCACTACATAAGCCTGATCCTTGGCAACGGTGTTAGTCATACAAGCCCCTAAGTGTGAAAAAAATTCACGATTGCGCAAGTGGGCTCGAACGCGGTCCGCCCATTGGAAGCGGATTCGCGTCTTGCGCAACCTGTTGGAGAAGCAATCGCTCAGGCGCCGAGCGAATTTCCATTCAATGGAAAAGCACGAAGATGCGCGCGATTACATGGAGTTAGATGGAATCGCTGCAAATTGACACCAGAATGCGCCGTGATAGGCGGCTGTTTGGCGCGGTTGCACTGCAATTGCTTATCCAACAGGTTGCCGCTATTCTACCGTGCCGACTCTGGAATTTGTGCCAGTCGGCGAGAATTGCCCCTCGGTCCCGCCGGACGGGGCTTTCCGGGCGCCCAAGCCTGTCCCGAGCGGCCCTGCAGCTCACGTACCCAGCCTCAATCGATGCCGCCAACCGTATTCATCGTCTCCGACGGTACCGGGATCACTGCCGAAACCTTCGCGCATTCGATCCTGTCGCAGTTCGACCAGAAATTCCGCCTCGTGCGCGTGCCGTTTGTCGATTCGACCGACAAGGCCTACTCGACCGCCGAGAAGATCAACGAGGCCGCCGTGCAGGAAGGCCGCCGGCCGATCGTGTTCACGACGCTCGTGGACAGCAACTCGAACGAGATCGTCAAGCGCGCGAATGCGCTCGTGATGGACATGTTCCAGACCTTCGTGGAGCCGCTCGAGCAAGAGTTGGAGCTCAAGTCGAGCCACGCGATGGGTCGCGGCCACCAGAACGCCGACACCGACGAATACAAGAACCGTATCGAGGCGATCAACTTCTCGCTCGCGCACGACGACGGCCAGTCCGACCGCAATCTCGCCGACGCCGATGTGATCCTCGTAGGCGTGTCACGCAGCGGCAAGACGCCTACCAGCCTCTACCTCGCCATGCAGTACGGCGTGAAGGCCGCGAACTATCCGCTGATTCCCGACGATTTCGAGCGCGGCAAGCTGCCGAATTCGCTGCTGCCGCATCGCACGAAGATTTTCGGCCTTTCGATCGATCCGCAGCGTCTCACTGAAATCCGCAACGAGCGGCGTCCGGGCAGCAAGTACGCCGCGCTGGAAAACTGCCGCTACGAAGTGAACGAAGCCGAGGCGATGATGCGCCGCGAAGGCATCAAGTGGCTCTCGTCGACGCACAAGTCGATCGAGGAAATCGCCACCACGATCCTGCAGGAAATTCGCATCGACAAGCCGTCGTATTGAAACGGCCTGCCTGAAATAAAAAAGCCCGCGTCGTGACGCGGGCTTTTTTATTGCTGACTGCTGCGAGCGTCAACGCGCATGCCGTTGCTGCCGGCATTGCTCGAACACGCACACGGCCGCCGCCGCTGCGACGTTGAGCGACTCCATGCCGCCCGGCTGCGGAATCGTCACGCGCAGCGCCGCCGCGTCGCGCCAGACCTGCGACACGCCCGCCCCTTCGTTGCCGAACACCCATGCGACCTGGCCCGTGAGATCGGCCTCGTCGATCGCCTGCGCGCCGTGCGAATCGGTGATGACGACCGGCACGGCAAGCATTTCGACGAGCGCTTCGGCCTCCACGTTCTCGAACACCTGCAGGAGAAAGTGCGCGCCCATTGCCGAGCGCAGCACCTTTGACGACCACACATAGGCCGTGCCTGGCGTGCAAAAAACCTTGTCGATGCCGGCGGCCGCCGCGCTGCGCAGGATCGAGCCGACGTTGCCGGCGTCCTGCAAGCCGTCGAGCACGAGGCAAGTCGAGCCGACGCGTTCGGGCAACTGAACTTCAGGCATATCGACGAGCAACAGCAACCCCACGCCATGCACGACGTTCGAAAGCTGCCCGAAAAGCGCGTCGGGCAGCGTGATCACGCGGCGCTCATCCACGCGGGCAACGATGGCTTGCGCCTCTTCATGCGCAAGCGCGCCTTCGGTCACCACGCAGTATTCGGGTTGCGAGCCGCCATCGAGCCAGGCGCTCGCGAGATGGAAGCCTTCGAGCAAAGCCTGATGGCTGCGCCGCTGTTGATGCGTCGAGCCGGCCAGCGCCTTCAGGCGCTTGTAGAGCGGATTGTCGCGCGAGGTAATGGCTTTCACGGGCGGGCCTGGCGTGTCAAATGAGGATCGAGAAAAAGAAAAACGGCGGCGCCTGCACTACGCACCATGGCGGCGCCCGCTCGCGCGGGACGCCATCAGCGGTTCAAGACAGTGGCGCGAAGGCGTCGCCTTCTTCCGGGCCGGCGGCAGTGACCACCGTCGAAGCACCGGCGAGGACGATGCCGTGCAATGCGTACGCGTCGCGCACGGGCGCAAACGAGCGCCGGTGATGCTCGCACGGACCATGCACGCGCAACGCTTCGAGATGCTGCGGCGTGCCGTAGCCCGCGTGGGCGTCGAAACCGTAATGCGGATGCGCCTGGTGCAGATCGACGAGCATGCGGTCGCGCGTGACTTTCGCGATGATCGACGCCGCCGAAATGCTCGGCACGAGCGCGTCGCCGCCAATCACCGCCTCGCTGCGCACCGCCATCACCGGGCAGCGATTGCCGTCGATCTTCGCGAGCGTCGGCACGATGCTCAAGCCTTCGACCGCGCGCCGCATCGCCAGCATCGTTGCGTGCAGGATGTTGAGCGTGTCGATCTCCTCGACGCTCGCCGAGGCAACGCACCACGCGAGCGAGCGTTCGACGATGCGCTCGTAGAGCGCTTCGCGCGCCTGCGCCGTCAGCACCTTCGAATCGTCGAGCCCGCGAATCGGCCGGGCCGGATCGAGAATCACGGCCGCCGCGACCACAGGCCCGGCGAGCGGCCCGCGCCCCGCCTCGTCCACGCCGCATATGACATCGTCGGGCGACTCGAACAGCAGGCCGGCTTGCCGCGCAGCCTTGCGGCGCGCGGCGAGCTTGAGTGCCGCCTGCGACGGCGGCTTTTTCACGGCCGGCGCTTTGGCGCGCTTGATCGTACCCTCGCTCATGCCCGCCCCTTGCGGCGTTCGACGATGCTCGCGACCACTTCGGCCGCGCGCTCCGCGGTGTTCTGGCGCAGGGTCAGATGCATCTGCGTGAACACCTCGGTCAGCGTGCGCCGGTTTGCCTCGTCCTGCAATTGCGTGAGCGTCGCGTCGGCAAGCGCCTCCGGCGTCGCGAAATGCTGCAGGATTTCCGGCACGACGAAGCGGCCCGCGAGAATGTTCGGCAAACCCACGTATGGCAGATAGGCCTGGCGGCGCATGATCTGCCCCGTGAGCCAGGGCACCTTGTAGGAGATGACCATCGGCTTCTTGAGCAGCGCCGCTTCGAGCGTGACCGTGCCGCTTTTCACGAGGATCGCGTCGGCGGCCGTCATGGCGAGTTGCGACTGGCCATCGATGATCGTGAGCGCGAGCCCCTGGTGCGCGTTCGCGAGTTCCTGCAACTGCGCGTGGATTGCGGGCGTTGCCGCCGGCATCACGAAGCGCAGCGCCGGCTCGCGCCGTTGCATGATCTGCATCGCGTCGAAGAAGGTCGGCCCGATCAGATTGATTTCCGAGCGGCGACTGCCCGGCAGCACGGCGATCACCGGGCCGCTTTCCGGCAGGCCGAGCGTGCGGCGCGCGCCGGCCATGTCCGGTTCGAGCGGAATCTCGTCGGCAAGCGGATGGCCCACATACGACGCCGCCACCCCGGCCTTCTCGAGCAGCGCCGTTTCGAACGGGAACACGCACAGCATGTGATCCACGGCCTTCTGGATCTTCTTGATGCGGCCGCCGCGCCACGCCCAGATCGACGGGCAAACGAAGTGGATCGTCGGAATGCCCGCGTCGCGCAGCGCGTGCTCCAGACCGAAGTTGAAGTCGGGCGCATCCACGCCGATGAAGGCGTCAGGCGGATCGGCCAGCAACTGATGCTTGAGCTCGTTGCGGATGCGCAGAATCTCGGGAATGTGCCGCAGCGCCTCGACGTAGCCGCGCACCGAGAGCTTTTCCATTGGCCAGTGCGCATCGAAGCCGGCTGCCATCATGCGCGGGCCGCCGATTCCGTAGTACTGCGTAGTGTCGGGCAAGCGGGCCTTCAGACCCGCGAGCAGCGATGCCGCAAGCAGGTCGCCGGACGGCTCGCCGGCGACCATCGCGAGGCGCAGCGGACGCGTTTGCAGCGCCATCGATCAGCGAATGATGCCGCGTTGCGACTGCTCGACAAAGTCGAGCAGCGCCTTCACGTACACGTCGCCGTCGCCGCCCGCCTGCGCGAGATCGGCGAGTTGCACCTTCGCCTCTTCGAGCGAGAGCCCGTTCTTGTAGAGCGTGCGATATGCCGAGCGCAGCGCGGAAATCGCGTCGGGCGAGAAACCGCGGCGGCGCAAGCCTTCGACGTTGATGCCGTGCGGCACCGCCTTGTTCCCGGCGGCGATCACGAACGGCGGCACGTCCTGCACGAGGGCCGAGGCGCCGCCGACCATCGAGTGCGTGCCAATGCGCACGAACTGGTGTACGCCGGTCATGCCGCCGATGATCGCGTGGTCGTCGACGATCACGTGCCCCGCGAGCTGCGCGTTGCTCGACATGATGATGTTGTTGCCGAGACGGCAATCGTGGCCAACGTGCACGTAGGCCATGATCCAGCAGTCGTCGCCGATGATCGTGACGCCGGTGTCCTGCACCGTGCCCGTATGCAGCGTCGTGAACTCGCGGATCGTGTTGCGGTTGCCAATTACGAGCTTCGTGGGCTCGCCCTTGTACTTCATGTCCTGCGGACGGCCGCCGATCGACGCGTAGTGGCCGATCGAGTTGTCTTCGCCAATCGTCGTGTGGCCTTCCAGCACGCTATGCGAGCCGACCGTCGTGCGGGCGCCGATGGTGACGTTTGCACCGATGACCGCGAACGGCCCGATTTCGACCGATTCGTCGATCTGCGCGCCCGACTCGACGACCGCAGTGGGATGGATCCTGCTCATTGGTCCTCGCTCTCCGATTCTGTTTCCGTGCTGCGGCGCCTCGAGGTCAAGGCGCGCTGCGGCATGCGGCGGCGCTTCTTATTGCGCCGCGTCCATTTTCTTGACGGTGCACATGAGTTCCGCCTCGCAGGCCACGGAGCCTTCGACTTCGGCTACCGCCTTGAACTTCCAGATGCCGCGCATGTAGCGCTCGAACGTCACGTTGAGGATGAGCTGGTCGCCCGGCTCGACTACGCGCTTGAAGCGCGCACCGTCGATGCCCACGAAGTAGTACAGCGTATTCTCGAAGTCCTGCTCTTCCTCCGAGAACGTGAGCAGCGCGGCGGTTTGCGCCAGCGCCTCGAGAATCATCACGCCGGGCATCACCGGACGCTGCGGGAAGTGCCCCGTGAAAAAGGGCTCGTTGACCGTCACGTTCTTCAACGCCTTGATGCTCTTGTGCGGCTCCAGCTCGAGAACCCGGTCCACCATCAGGAACGGATAGCGGTGCGGCAACAGCGTGAGGATCTTGTGGATGTCGAAGTTGAGTTTTTCGATGTTCATGGTGGTTCTGCTCACGCAGGAATTGCGCGTGTGACTTTCGATTTCGATATTCGAGGCGCTTGACCAAACACGCCCGCGCTGACGCGAAGTATGCGCCACGCCCGGGCTCCCGTGCATGAGGATTGCCCCGGGCGGGAAGCCCCGGGCGGGCAGCCCCGGGCGGCCAACTTTGGTCGTTCGCGAGGCAAAGCGGCGCGCCGCTTGCGCGACACGCCGCCCGCTACCTCGATACTGCTTTCTTATTCGCCCTGCGGCTTCTGGGCAACCGCCGCCTCGAGCGCCTTGATACGGTCGCGCAGCTTGTCGATGTTACGCAACAGCGCGGCGCTCTTGTTCCAGTCGGCGTGATCGACCGCCGGGAAGGCGCTCGTGTAGATGCCGGCCTTCGGCAACGACTTCGAGACGCCCGACTTTGCCGTAACGATCACGTAGTCGGCCAGCGTGACGTGCCCCGCAACGCCCACCGCGCCGCCGATCATGCAATGGCGCCCGATCGTCGTGCTGCCCGCAATGCCGGCGCAGCCCGCGATGACCGTGTACGCGCCGATCTTGCAGTTGTGGCCGATCTGCACGAGGTTATCGATCTTCACGCATTCTTCGATGATCGTATCGGCCATCGCGCCGCGGTCGATCGTGGTGTTCGCGCCGATCTCGACGTCGGGCCCGATGGCCACGCCGCCCACCTGCGGAATCTTGACCCAGCTGCCGGTGCGGGCGTCGCCTTCGCCCGTGAAATCGGGGGCAAAACCAAAACCGTCCGAGCCGATCACGGCGCCGGCATGCACGATGGCACGCGCGCCGAGCTTGCAGCTGTGGTAGACGGTCACGCCCGGATACAGGTGCGAACCCTCGCCCACCTGGGTGCCGCGGCCAATGAAGACGTTCGCATCGAGCCGGACGTTTTCGCCGATCACGGCACCCGCTTCGATCGTGACGTTCGGGCCGATCACCGCGCTCGCGGCAACCTGCGCCTTCGCGTCGACGTGGGCACTGGCGTGGATGCCGGGCTGCGCCTTCGGCGCGGCAAGGTCGATATACGCCTGCGCGACACGCGCGAAGTAAGCATACGGATTCGGTGTGACGATGAAGTTGCGTCCCTCGCGCGATGCGAGCTTCTCGAGGTCGCCTGGGCTGATGAGCACAGCGCCCGCGCGGGTCGTCTCCACCTGGGCGAGATACTTCGGATTCGCGAGGAACGCGAGCTGTTGCGGACCCGCCTGGTCGAGCGGCGCCAGCGAACTGACGCGTTGCGTCGCATCGCCCACCACCTCGCCGCCGAACCGCCCGACAATGTCCTCAAGCGTAAATGCCATGCGCGTGCTGCTCCTGCCTTAGTTGCCTGTAGTGACTTTTCGTTGCTTTAGTTGCTGCTGCTACCACCGCCGGTGCTGTTCGCTGCGAGCGCCTTCAGCACCTGATCGGTGATGTCGATGCGCGGGCTCACGTACACCGCTTCCTGCACGATCAAGTCGTAATGCTGCTGCTCGGCAATCTGCTTGATCACCTTGTTCGCGCGGTCGAGCACCGCCGCCAGTTCTTCATTGCGGCGCTGGTTCAGGTCTTCGCGGAATTCGCGCTGCTTGCGCTGGAAGTCGCTGTCGAGCGCGGAAAGGTCGCGCTGCTTCTGCGCGCGATCGGTCGGCGACATCGACGGGCCGTTCTTGTCGAGCGAATCGGACATCGACTTCAGGCGTTGCGCCATGTCCTGCAGATCCTTGTCGCGCTTGGCGAACTCGGCTTCGAGCTTGGTCTGCGCGGCCTTCGCGGGAGCGGATTCGCGCAGGATGCGATCGGAATTGACCGCCGCGATCCTGGCTTCCTGCGCCTGCGCCACACCCATGCCAACACCGAGGAGCGCCAGCGACACGGCAATCGCCCCGATCGTCCGTCTGGAAAACATACCCGTTAGCAAAGTCATCCTCTCGTTTCCTGGATTCCGGCGCTGCGCGCGGTGCGCGCAACAGCCGGGCAAAACATACGTCAGAATGCCGTCCCGATCTGGAACTGGAACTTCTGGTACTGGTCGCCTTCGTGCTTGACGAGCGGGAAGCCAAGGCTCAGCTTGAGCGGGCCGATCGGCGAAATCCACGCGAGACCGAAACCGTAGCTGTAACGCAGGCCATTCGCGCCAGTGCTGTTGCCTTCCGTGCCCCAGACGTTACCACCATCGACGAACGTAAAGACGCGCAGCGTGCGGTCATAGCCCGTGCCCGGCAGCGGGAAGGTCAACTCGACGTTACCGACGACCATCTTCGAACCGCCGATCGGGTCATTCGTGGTCTTGTCGCGCGGACCGAGCGAACTTGGCTCGTAGCCACGCACCGAACCGATACCGCCCGCGTAGTAGTTCTTGAAGATCGGGTACGGCTTGCCGCTCAGGCCGTTACCGTAGCCGCCCTGGAAGTTCAGGCCCAGCACGAAGCCGCGCGCGAACGAGTAGTAGTACTGGGCCTGCACGTCGGCCTTGTAGTACTGCGTACCGCCAACCGGCGTGCCGTACTCGGCATTCGCCTGCGTGAAGTAGCCCTTGCTCGGCACGAGCGCGCTGTCACGCGCGTCGCGCGACCAGCCCACCGTGAGCGGCACGTTGTTCGACACGCGGCCGAACTCGTTCACGTAGTCGATGTAGCTCTGCGGCGTGTTCGAGTCGACGTCGAGCGTGTCCTGCTCGAAGCCCGCGCCGAAGTAGACCGTGTCGACTTCCGAGAACGGGATGCCGAACTTCAGGTCGCCGCCCATCGTGATGATGCGGAAGCTCGAATCGGTCGAGTAGTACAGCGGCTGGTACGTACGGTAGTAGACGTCGGTAATGCGCTTGATGCCGTCCACCGTGAAGTACGGGTCCACCTGCGTGAGGGCCAGCGTGCGGTACGTCTTCGCGGTGTTCACGTTCAGCGAGAGCGACGTGCCCGAACCGAACACGTTGTCCTGCGACACGCCCGCCGAGAGCACCACCTTGTCCGTGGACGAGAAGCCCGCACCCAGCGTGATCGCGCCGGTCGGCTTTTCGGCAACCTTCACGTTCACGTCGACCTGGTCGGCCGTGCCTTCCACGGGCACCGTGGTCACGTCGACGTCGGTGAAGTAGCCCAGACGGTTGATGCGGTCCTTCGAGAGCGCGAGGCGGTTCGAATCGAACCACGAGCTTTCAAGCTGGCGCATTTCGCGGCGCACGACTTCGTCGCGGGTACGCGTGTTGCCCACCACGTTGATGCGGCGCACGTACACGCGGCGGCTCGGATCGACCTGCAGCGTGAGGTTGACCGTGTGATTCGCCTGGTCGATCTGCGGCAGCGCATTGACGGTCGCGAACGCGTAGCCGTATTCGCCGAGCTTGTCGACGATGGCCTTGGTCGTGGCTTGCAGCTTCTCGGCCGAGAAGGTATCGCCCGGCTTGATCTTGATGAGCTTCCTGAGCTCGGCCTCGCGGTCGAGCAGGTTGCCCGACAGCTGGACACCCGACACCTTGTACGGCTCACCTTCGTGAATGCCGATGGTGAGGTACATGTCCTTCTTGTCGGGCGAGATCGAGACCTGCGTCGAGTCGATGTTGAACTCGAGGTAGCCGTGATTCAGGTAGTACGAGCGCACGTTCTCGAGGTCGCCCGTGAGCTTTTCCTTCGAGTAGAGGTCGTTCTTCGTGTACCACGAGAACCAGTTCGGCGTGGACAGCTGCATCTCCGAGAGGAGCGTGCCGCTGCTGTACGTCTTGTTGCCGATGAAGTTGATCTGGCGGATCTTCGCGCTCGGACCTTCGACCACCGAGAACAGCAGACCGACGCGATTGCGGTCGATCGGCGTAACCGTGGTCGTGACCTCGGCGGCGTAGAAGCCGCGCGTGAGGTACTGGCGCTTGAGCTCCTGCTCGGCCTTGTCCACGAGCGCCTTGTCGTAGTAGCGGCCTTGCGAGAGACCGACCGCGCGCAGCGCCTTGGTCAGGTTGTCCTTGTCGAACTCCTTGATGCCCGCAAAGTCGATCGTGCCGATGGCCGGGCGCTCCTGCACCTGCACCACCACCACGCCGCCTTCAGCGGCGATCTTCACGTCGTTGAAGAAGCCCGTCGCATAGAGTGCGCGGATGGCCTCGGACGCCTTGTCGTCGGTGAAGGTGTCGCCCTGCTTGATCGGCAGGTAGGCGAACACCGTGCCCGGCTCGACGCGTTGCAGCCCTTCGATGCGAATGTCCTGAACCACGAAAGGCGTCGTTGCTGCGTGCGCAACGAGTCCATGTGCGGCGATCGCCGCGGCCGCAACCGTTTTTGGAACCAAGCGATGAGGTCTAAACAACGTGCTTCCCCAATTATGTATAGCTGCATCAGGTCAGGCGGCCCGCCCTCGGACGCCGCCAGACATCTTTAAAAATGGATTAACCGAGCCAGATCGTTGAACAACGCGATCGCCGACAGTGCGACGATGCAGGCAAGTCCCGCGCGCTGCAGCACGAGCTGCCAGCGGTCCGAGACGGCTTTGCCCGTTACGGCTTCAACCGCATAATATAACAGATGCCCCCCGTCCAATACCGGAATTGGGAGCAGATTCAATACGCCGAGGCTGATGCTCACGAGGGCGAGGAACGACAGGAACGCGGAGGGGCCCAGTCTCGCGCTCTTGCCGGCATAGTCAGCAATCGTCACCGGCCCCGACAGATTCTTCAGCGACGCTTCGCCCGTGATCATGCGGCCGAACATCCGCAGCGAATACACTGCGATGTCCCACGTGCGATACGCACCGAGCCGCACGCTCTCGAGCGGCCCGTAACGCACGTCCACGGAAGGCGCCTGGGCCGCGAGCGCGGCGCCGATCCGACCCACTTCTTCGCCGGTCTGCGCGTCGCGCTGCAGCGTCGGCGTAACCGTGAGCGTGAACGTCTGCTGGGTGTTCTGGGCAGCGTCGCCGCGCGCGACCGTGAGCCGCACGGGCTTGCCCGCGTGAGCCTTCACGTAGGCGATGAAAGTGCTTGCGCTGTCCACGGTCCGGCCGTCGACGGCGCGCAGTTGATCCCCCGCTTGCAGCCCGGCATGTTGCGCCGCACTACCCGCTTCCACTGCCGCTACCTTGAGCGTGTTGCCGCCGGCCTCGAGTCCGAGCTTCGCCATGAAGTCGTCGTCGAGATCCTTGCTGGTCAGTTGCGAGAGATCGAGCGGGAAATCGTAGGTGCCCTCGCCGTCACGCGCAGCAAGCACGACATGGCCCTGGTCGAACGCCGTGCTGAGCAGTTTCCAGCGCAGGTCGGACCACGAACGCACGGGCTCGGTGCGACTGCCGTTTGCATCGCTCACCGAAAGAATGGTTTCCCCGCCCTGGAAGCCGGCCCGCGCCGCCGCCGATTGCGCGGGCGGCGCCGCGACGATGGCCTTCTGTTCGGTCACACCGCTCGCGTAGACCACCGCAAAGAGCACGATAGCCAGCACGAAATTGGCGATCGGCCCAGCCGCGACGATTGCAATGCGCTTGCCGACCGACTGGCGGTTGAACGCGTGGGGCAAATCGCTCGCGGGAATCTGGTCGGGCGACTCGCGCTCGTCGAGCATCTTCACGTAGCCGCCGAGCGGCAGCGCCGCGATAGTCCATTCGGTGCCGCTCTTCTTGCTGACCCACTGGACGAGCGGCCGCCCAAAACCGATCGAGAAACGCAGGACCTTCACGTCGCACAAGCGCGCGACACTGTAGTGCCCGTATTCGTGCACGACGACCAGCACGCCGATCGCGACGACGAATGCGACCAGTTCGGTAAGCAGGTTCATGAGCGCCTCCTGGGCTGGAAGCAGCGCACCGGTGCGGGAGCGGCCCCGAGGTCGGGCTCGCGTGCCTGAGGGGCCGCAAGGGCCCTTCCGCAAGCCCCTCGCTGACCTGTCAGGCCGGCACCGGCAGGCTGTCGATGATGGTGTGAGCCGCGCGGCGGGCGGCCGCGTCGGCTTCGAGCACGACTTCGAGACTCGACGCGGTGCGGTTCTCGAGCGCGTTGAGTACGGCATCTACCGTCTGGGCGATGGCCATGAAGCCGATGCGCCGGTTCAAAAAGGCTTCCACGGCAACTTCGTTCGCCGCGTTGAGCGCCGCGCTTGCTACGCCGCCGGCGGACAAGGCCTGCATGGCGAGCGCGAGACACGGAAAGCGCGCGTAGTCGGGCTTTTCGAACGTCAGCGTCGCGATTTGCGCGAGATCCAGTTGCGCCACGCCGGAATCGACACGATCCGGGTACGCGAGCGCGTGCGCGATCGGCGTGCGCATATCGGGATTGCCTAGTTGCGCGAGCACCGAACCGTCGGCGTACGAGACCATCGAATGGATCACGCTCTGCGGGTGAATCAGCACGTCGATGCGCTCGCCCGGCAGATCGAACAGGTAGTGCGCCTCGATCACTTCGAGGCCCTTGTTCATCATCGTGGCCGAGTCGACGGAAATCTTGCGGCCCATGGACCAGTTCGGGTGCTTGCAGGCCTCGTCGGGCGTGACGTTCACGAGCGTCGAGGGCTCGCGCGTGCGGAACGGGCCGCCCGAAGCGGTCAGGATGATCTTCGTGACGCCGTCGCGCTGCGCGCTTTCGTGCGGGAAGCACTGGAACACGGCATTGTGCTCGCTGTCGAGCGGCAGCAGCACGGCGCCGCTGTCGGACACGGCGTTCATGAAGATGTCGCCCGACATCACGAGCGCTTCCTTGTTGGCGAGCAGGATCTGCTTGCCAGCCTTCGCCGCTGCGAGCGTGGGCGCAAGACCCGCCGCGCCGACGATGGCCGCGACCACCGTGTCGCAGCCGTCGCTCTTCGAAACTTCGACGAGCGCCTGCGGCCCGTAAGTCACGACGGTGTTCGAACCGGCCTCGCGCAGCTTGCGCTCGACCTGCGCGGCGGTATCGGCGTCGCCGACCACGGCCACTTCGGGCGCAAAACGCAGGCATTGTTCGACGAGTTTTTCGCCGTTACGGTGCGCGGTGAGCGCATAGACCGAGAAGCGTTGCGGATGACGCGCGACGACGTCGAGCGTGCTGTCGCCAATGGAGCCCGTGGAACCGAGCAGTGTGAGTCGTTTTTGCATATTCAAATCTCTAACCGAGCGTCCCTAGCCAGGCGCCATTAGCCGAGCAGCAGCATGGCAAGCGGCAGCACGGGCAGTAGCGCGTCGATGCGGTCGAGGACTCCGCCGTGGCCCGGCAGGAGGCCGCTCGAATCCTTCACGCCAGCCTGGCGCTTCAGCATCGACTCGAACAGATCGCCGATCACGCTGAACGCGACCAGCACGGTAAGTACGAAAAGCGCGCGCCCAAACCCGATCTGGGCGGCGAGCGCGGAATACAGCGTGGGTTCGAACGCGTGCAGCGCGATCGCCGCGCCGGACACCAGCATCACGGCGGCCCAGCCGCCCACGGCGCCCTCCCAGGTTTTGCCGGGGCTGATCGAAGGAGCGAGCTTATGCTTTCCGAATGCCTTACCTGCAAAGTATGCGCCGATATCGGCCAGCCACACCACGAGCAGCAGGGACAAAACAAACGCCACGCCCGCCGCGCGCGCCGCTACGAGCGCGTGCCAGCAGGCCGCGAAGATAACAAGCCCCGCGGCCAACAGAAAAGCGCGCCAGGCGCCTGCGGCGAGCACCGGCTTGCGCAGCAGGACGTACGGGCCGGCGATCACCCAGAACACGCCCGCCGCCTGAAAGAGCGGCCGGGGCGCCGGCAGCCGCGTACTGAGCGCGACAACGGCAGCCGCGATCACGGCATAGACGATCGAGCCGGCCGCGCCCGCCTTCAGGAGGCGCGCCCACTCCCACGCGGCGAACACGACCACGACACCGATCAGCGCGCCGAACGCCGCCACGGGAGCGAACAACGTGATGGGCAGGAAGACTGCCAGCAGGACGAGCGCCGTAATGACGCGGGTCTTTAGCATGAAAGGGAATCGGCGTTCTGGGAGACGACCTGCGCGCTCGTGCGGCCAAAGCGGCGCTCGCGCTCGGCATACGACGCAATGGCGCGGCTGAGCGCTTCGGCGTCGAAATCCGGCCAGAACGTGTCGGTGAAATAGAACTCGGCGTAGGCGAGTTGCCAGAGCAGGAAGTTGCTCACGCGCTGCTCGCCGCCCGTGCGGATGAAGAGATCGGGTTCGGGCGCATAGGCCATCGCCAGATGCTGGGACAACGTGTCTTCGGTGACCGCCACTGGCTGACCCGTGGCTGCGGCCTCCTCGACGAGCTTGCGCGTGGCCTGGAGGATGTCCCAGCGGCCGCCGTAGTTCGCGGCGATCGTGAGCGTGAGACGGGTGTTGCGCGCGGTCTTGGTTTCCGCGCGGCGAATCAGGTCCTGGATGCGCTCGTTGAACATCGACAGGTCGCCGACCACGCGCAGGCGGATGCCGTTCGCGTGCAGGCGCGCCACTTCTCGCTCGAGCGCGGTGACGAAAAGACGCATGAGGAACGACACTTCGTCGGTCGGACGGCGCCAGTTCTCGGAACTGAAGGCGAACAGCGTGACGTATTCGACGCCGCGCTCCACGCACGATTCGACAACCGAACGCACAGCGTCGACGCCGCGCGTGTGGCCTGCGACGCGCGGCAGGCGGCGCTGGGTTGCCCAACGGCCATTGCCGTCCATGATGATCGCGATGTGGCGCGGCACGGCCGCCACCTCGGGCACGCGAACGGTTGAGCTGGTATAGGTCATGGCCGTCGGACTGTAACTGCGGTGAAAAAGGGAAAGCGACGGAAATCTGGCGAATCTGGAAGCCCTAAGGCCTCAGACCGTCATGATCTCGGCTTCCTTCGTCTGGACGAGCTTGTCGATCTCGGTGACGAAGCGGTCAGTCAGCTTCTGGACTTCGTCGCCGCCGCGACGCTCGTCGTCTTCGGAAATTTCCTTGTCCTTCACGAGCTTCTTGAGCTGCTCGTTCGCGTCGCGACGCAGGTTACGCACGGCCACCTTCGCCGTTTCACCTTCGTTCTTGACGACCTTCGTGAGCTCCTTGCGGCGCTCTTCGGTCAGTGCGGGCATCGGCACGCGGATCAGGTCGCCATGCGTGGCCGGGTTCAGGCCGAGATCCGACTCGCGGATCGCCTTTTCGATCACCGGCACCATCTTCTTTTCCCACGCCTGAACGCCGATCGTACGTGCGTCGACGAGCGTGAGGTTGGCGACTTGCGAGATGGGCACGGGCGAGCCGTAGTAGTCGACCTGGATGTGATCGAGCAGACCGGTATGGGCGCGGCCCGTGCGGATTTTCGCCAGATCGCTCTTGAACGCGTCGATCGAGCGCTGCATTTTCTGCTCGGCGCCCTTCTTGATGTCAGCCACAGCCATTTTGATACCTCCGAACCTTCATAACGGAACGGGCCCGCCAGCGCGCTGATGGGCGGCGCGGCCCGTGTTCGAACCTCTCGTAAGACGAGAGTTTACACGTGGACGAGCGTACCTTCGTCTTCGCCCAGAACGATGCGCTTGAGCGCACCCGGCTTGACGATGGAAAAAACCCGGATCGGCAGCTTCTGGTCGCGGCACAGTGCGAACGCGGTGGCGTCCATGACCTGCAGGTTGCGGCCAATTGCCTCATCGAAGCTGATCGTCGAGTAACGCGTGGCGGTCGGGTCCTTCTTCGGGTCGGCCGAGTAGACACCGTCGACCTTGGTGGCCTTCAGCACGACTTCGGCGCCGACTTCCGAGCCGCGCAGCGCAGCAGCCGTGTCGGTGGTGAAGAACGGGTTGCCCGTGCCCGCGGCGAAGATCACGACCTTGCCTTCTTCGAGCTGGCGGATCGCACGGGGGCGGATGTACGGCTCGACGACCTGGTCCATGCGCAGCGCCGACTGCACGCGCGCCTCGATACCCGCGTGACGCATGGCGTCCTGCAGCGCGAGCGCGTTCATCATCGTGGCGAGCATGCCCATGTAGTCGGCCGTTGCGCGGTCCATGCCGGCCGCGCCGCCCGCGACGCCGCGGAAAATGTTGCCGCCGCCGATCACGACTGCGAGCTGGGTGCCGAGACGCACCACCTCGGCCACGTCTGCCACCATACGTTCGATCGTGGCGCGATTGATGCCAAAAGCATCATCGCCCATCAGGGCTTCGCCGGAAAGTTTGAGCAGGACGCGTTTATAGGCGGGTGTGGGCATGGAGGTATCCAGGATCGCGCGCAAAGGGCAATAACTTGAAACTGTAGGGGTGAAATACGGCTTCGGGCAAGCGCCGCCAGAAATAGCGAAGATTTCCGACGCCGCGCACGGCGGGGGACTACCATGCGCGTCGTCGCTACGCTGCCCGCCATGGCAAATTGCTTCGCCACGGCTTACAACTCAACCAACTGCGATGCTGCAACAACTGCGGCGCCACCTGCCGCGTAACACACGACAGGCGGGCTTTCCGTCTTATTGCTGCTTTGCAGCAGCGACTTGCGCGGCCACTTCGGCAGCGAAGTCGTCCTGGCGCTTCTCGATGCCTTCGCCCACCACGAAGAGGGCGAACTTCTGCACCGTCGTGCCAGCAGCCTTGAGCATCTGCTCGATCGTCTGCTTGTCGTTCTTAACGAACGGCTGGTTCAGGAGCGAGACTTCCTTCAGGTACTTCTGGACCGAACCTTCAACCATCTTCGCGACGATCTCAGCCGGCTTGCCCGATTCGGCGGCCTTCTGCTCGGCGATGCTGCGCTCCTTGGCGATCAGGTCGGCCGGAACGTCGTCCGACGACAGCGAGACCGGCTTCATCGCGGCGATGTGCATCGCGACGTCCTTGCCCACTTGCTCGTCTGCGCCCGTGTACTCGACCAGCACGCCGATACGCGTGCCGTGCAGGTAGGCAGCCAGCTTGTTGGCGGTTTCGAAACGCGCGAAGCGGCGGATCGACAGGTTTTCGCCGATCTTGCCGACGAGCGCGAGACGCACTGCGTCGACCGTCGAGCCGTCCAGCGGCAGTGCCGAGAGAGCCGCGACGTCAGCCGGGTTTTGCGTGGCGATCAGTTCGGCGATCTTCTTCGAGAAGTCGATGAAGTCGTCGTTCTTCGAGACGAAGTCGGTTTCGCAGTTCAGTTCGACGATCGCACCAGCGTTGGCGCCGATGAACGAAGCGATCACGCCTTCAGCCGTCACGCGCGAAGCGGCCTTGCTGGCCTTGTTGCCGAGCTTCACGCGCAGCAGTTCTTCAGCACGCGCCAGGTCGCCGTCGGCCTCCGTCAGCGCCTTCTTGCATTCCATCATCGGCGCGTCGGTCTTCGCGCGCAGTTCTGCCACCATGCTTGCGGTAATTGCCGCCATCATTCGCTCCTTGAGTCTGTCTGGTACACGCCGCCCGCCTTTCGACGCGGCCGGCAGAAATTCGTTTCCGTTTCCGCCTGCGGTGAAACGCTTTTTTACAGCTGCTTCTACAGGGCTACGGTGCCGCGCATATGACGCGGCGACGAAAGTCGCGGCTTAAAAAAAAGGGGCCTATGGAAAGCCCCCTTTTCTTGCCGGACACGGGGGCAGCTTACGCCTCCGGGTTGACCTCGACGAACTCGTCGTCGCCGTCGTTGCCGCGCACAGCTGCAACCACTTCGTTCACCGAGTTTGCACGGCCTTCGAGGATCGCGTCAGCCACGCCTTGCGTGTACAGCGCGACAGCCTTGCTGGCGTCGTCGTTGCCCGGGATCACGTAATCGATGCCTTCCGGCGAGTGGTTCGTATCGACCACGGCGATCACGGGGATGCCCAGCTTGTTCGCTTCCGTCACGGCAATCTTGTGGTAGCCGACGTCGACCACGAAAATTGCGTCCGGAATGCCGCCCATGTCCTTCACGCCGCCGATCGACTTTTGCAGCTTGGCGATTTCGCGTTCGAACAGGAGGGCTTCCTTCTTGCTCATCTTCTCGAGCTCGCCCGCTTCCACAGCTGCTTCCATGTCCTTCAGGCGCTTGATCGAAACCTTCAGCGTCTTGAAGTTGGTCAGCATGCCGCCGAGCCAGCGTGCGTTCACGAACGGCATACCAGCGCGGTTTGCCTCTTCAGCGATCGTGTCACGCGATTGACGCTTCGTGCCGACGAACAGGATCGTGCCGCGGTTCGCTGCCAGTTGACGCACGTACTTCAGCGCGTCGTTGTACATCGGCAGCGTCTTTTCGAGGTTGATGATGTGAATCTTGTTGCGATGGCCGAAAATGAAGGGGGCCATCTTCGGGTTCCAGAAGCGCGTTTGGTGACCGAAGTGGACACCGGCTTCCAGCATCTGGCGCATGGTAACTGCCATGTTTCAATTCTCCGCAAGGGTTTGGGTCTGAAGCCGGCTGCCGTATCGGTGCGCCCTCCCTTTTTCCGGAGATCGACGCGCCCGACACCCTGGGTGCGCCGGCTTGCGAGTGTGCTGCCTGAAGAAGATGCTTCCGAATGTTCTTCGCGCACCTGCCAGGATTCACTCCCGGCAAAGCACTCCGCGGCAACGGCGGATTCAGCCGCTCTCCCGCACAAATCCCGAAAGTGAATTCGAAAGACATGGGAAGCGACTTAGCCGAAGAGTATAGCACGCAAACTACCCCTTACTCAAGACAGCTATTACCCGCGGAATCTGGCGCGAAAGCGCGTGGCGGAGCGCGCCCCGCCTTTGCGAAAGTCAGCGACCACCCGCATTAGGTGCGATAATTCAATATTCGACTGCATTTTCGGGCGCATACCATGGCCATTTCGATCAAGAACGAACAAGACATCGCGCAAATGCGCGTCGCCTGCCGCCTGGCGAGCGAGGTGCTCGATTACATCACGCCGTTCGTCACCGCTGGCGTGACGACGGGTGAACTCGACCGCCTGTGCCACGAATACATGACCAATGTGCAGGGCACGGTGCCCGCGCCGCTGAACTATCAGCCGCCCGGCTATCCGCCCTACCCGAAGGCGATCTGCACCTCCGTGAACGACGTGATCTGTCACGGTATTCCGGGCGACAAGGCGCTGAAGAACGGCGACGCGCTCAATATCGACATCACCGTCATCAAGGACGGCTATTTCGGCGACACGAGCCGCATGTTCATCGTCGGCGAAGGCTCGATCCTCGCCAAACGCCTCGTGCAGACCACGTATGAATGCATGTGGCTCGGCATCGACCAGGTGCGCCCCGGCGGCCATCTGGGCGACATCGGCCATGCCATTCAGCGCTACGCCGAAAGCCAGGGCTACAGTGTGGTGCGCGAATACTGCGGCCACGGCATCGGCACGGTGTTCCACGAAGACCCGCAGGTGCTGCACTACGGCCGCCCCGGCACGGGCATCGAGCTCGTACCCGGCATGATCTTCACCGTCGAGCCGATGATCAACGCCGGCCGCCGCGACATCCGCACCATGCCGGACCAATGGACCGTCAAGACGAAAGACCGCAGCCTCTCGGCGCAGTGGGAGCACACGGTGCTCGTGACCGAAACGGGCTACGAGGTCCTGACGGTCTCGGCGGGCACGCCCGCCAAGCCGGCTATCGTCGCGCAGATGGCGGGCACGGCGGCCTGATTGCCGTGAATAGTGCCGGAAAGCGCTTCGTGGCGCGATCCGGCGCACAATGGACGTGCTCGTAGAAAACGTCCTGCACTTCGGGCGAGTACGCCCAACGCGAGCGAGGCACCGCACGCGAAAGCCTCCCGGCGCCAGCAGCACGCCAGGGCAGCCTGCCGAGCCGCCAGGAAAGCAGCCTGTAAAGCACCCGACGCACTAACAGACGAACCCACGCGGCCATCCGCCAAACGCGAGACCCGTCGCGCGCACGACCGGCCGCCTGCCCAACCACGCCAGACACGATCCGAGCCCATGAGCGTTCCCGCTGTCGCCGTTCCTGATACGTCGTCGCTGAAGTCCGACTACAAGGCCGCCAAGGCCCAGTTGCTCGAGCGCTTCAAGACCGCGACCAATGTCGATTCGTTGATGCGCGCCCTCGCCCGCACCACCGACGACACCTTGCGCAGCGCCTGGAATCTCTGCGAGCTGCCGGACACGCTCGCGCTCGTGGCGGTGGGCGGTTTCGGGCGCGGCGAACTTGCGCCCTGGTCAGACGTCGACATCCTCGTCCTGCTGCCGGACGACGAGCCGCTCGCGCTGCTCGAAGACCGCATCGAGCGATTCATCGGCCTTGCGTGGGATCTCGGACTCGATATCGGCAGCAGCGTGCGCAGCGTCTCGCAATGCCTCGAGGAAGCCGCCAACGACGTCACCGTGCGCACGTCGCTCCTCGAGGCGCGCCGCATCACGGGCAGCGCAGCGCTCTTCGGCGACTTCGCGCAGCGCTATCGCGACGCCATGGACCCGCGCGCGTTCTTCCAGGCGAAAGTGCTCGAAATGCGCCAGCGCCACGCGCGCTTCCAGGACACGCCCTACTCGCTCGAACCCAACGTCAAGGAAAGCCCCGGCGGCCTGCGCGACCTGCAGTTGATCCTCTGGATCACCGAGGCCGCGGCCTTCGGCAGCAGCTGGAAGGAACTGGACCAGCGCGGCCTCATCACCGGGCGCGAGGCGCGCGAACTCCGCCGCAACGAGGCGTTTCTCAAGGCGCTGCGCGCGCGCCTGCATGTGATCGCGGGCCGCCGCCAGGACATCCTCGTGTTCGACCTGCAGACCGCTGTGGCCGAGAGCTTCGGCTACAAGGCAAGCGGCGCGCGGCGCGCGAGCGAGCAGCTCATGCGCCGCTACTACTGGGCAGCGAAGGCGGTCACGCAGCTTTCCACGATCCTGATCCAGAACATCGAGGCGCAGCTCTTCCCGAGCACGAGCGGCATCACGCGCACGCTCTCCGAGCACTTTGTCGAAAAGCAGGGGATGCTGGAAATCGTCAGCGACGACGTGTTCGAACGCGAGCCGCACGCGATTCTCGAAGCGTTCCTGCTCTACGAGCAGGTGCCCGGCGTGAAGGGCCTGTCGGCGCGCACGCTGCGCGCGCTCTACAACGCGCGCGAGACCATGGACCAGAACTGGCGCCGCGACCCGGAGAACCGCCGGCTCTTCATGGAGATCCTCAAGCAGCCGGCTGGCATCACGCACGCCATGCGGCTCATGAACCAGACGAGCGTGCTCGGCCGCTATCTGCTGAACTTCCGCCGTATCGTCGGGCAGATGCAGCATGACCTCTATCACGTCTACACGGTCGATCAGCACATCCTGATGGTGCTGCGCAACATGCGCCGCTTTGCCGTGGCCGAGCATGCGCACGAGTATCCGTTCTGCAGCCAGCTCATCGCCAATTTCGAACGCCCGTGGGTGCTCTACGTTGCGGCGCTGTTCCACGACATTGCCAAGGGCCGGGGCGGCGACCACTCCGAACTCGGCATGGCCGACGCGCGACGCTTTTGCCGCGAGCACGACATCACGGGCGACGACGCCGACCTGATCGTCTGGCTCGTCCAGCAGCACTTGACGATGAGCCAGGTCGCGCAGAAGCAGGACATCACCGACCCCGAGGTCGTGAAGCGCTTCGCCGACCTGGTGGGCACGGAGCGGCGCCTTTCGGCGCTCTACCTGCTGACGGTCGCCGACATTCGCGGCACGAGCCCGAAGGTCTGGAACAACTGGAAGGGCAAGCTGCTCGAAGACCTCTACCGCTCGACGCTTGCCGTGCTCGGCGGCGCCAAGCCCGACGCGCACTCGGAACTCAAGACGCGTCAGGAACTGGCGCTCGCGCTGCTGCGTCTCGAGACCGTGCCGGAGCACGCGCACCGCGCGCTTTGGGACAAGCTCGACGTGGGTTATTTCCTGCGCCACGACGCCGCCGACATTGCCTGGCAAACGCGCGTGCTCTATCGCCACGTCGAAGCGCCCGAGCCGGTCGTGCGCGCGCGCCCGTCGCCCATCGGCGAAGCGCTGCAGGTGCTCGTCTACGCGCAGGACCGACCCGACCTCTTCGCGACGATGTGCGCGTACTTCGACCGCAGTGGACTTTCCGTGCTCGATGCGCGCGTGAGCACCACGCGCCACGGCTATGCGCTCGATAATTTCATCGTCGCCCACACCGAGGGCGACGTGCACTACCGCGATATCGCGAACCTCGTCGAACAGGAACTCGCGGCGCGCCTGAAAGCGACGGACAATACCTTGCCCGAACCGTCAAAGGGCCGGCTCTCACGCCTGTCGCGCACCTTCCCGGTGACGCCGCGCGTCGACCTGCGGGCGGACGAGCGCGGCCAGTACTACATCCTGTCCGTGTCGGCGAACGACCGGCCGGGCCTCCTCTATTCCATCGCGCGCGTACTCGCGGAGCATCACGTCGGCGTCCATGCGGCGCGGATCAATACGCTCGGCGAACGTGTGGAAGACGTGTTTCTGCTCGACGGATCGGGACTTTCCGACAACCGCCGGCAGATTCACGTCGAAACCGAACTGCTGCGCGCGATCGCAGTGTGAATGACCCAAGCGAAATACCCAGATCCATGCGAGCCAAACTGACAGCCAAACATCCGCGCCCGACCACTCCGGAACGCGCCCCCGTCCGCCGCGGCAGCACCACCGCGCGTAAGCCGGTGCGGCCGGCTGAGGCGCGGCCGGCGGACGCTCGGCCGGCGTCGGCTGCGAAGACATCGGCGGGCAAGCCTGCGCGCCCCTCGGGCGAGCGCAGCGCGCCTCGCGCCGGCGACACGCGCCCGGCACGGCCAACCACGGCGCGTGAACGCGACGGTTCGAGCCGTCCAGCGCGGCCTGCTCGCGAAGGCGGCTTCGGCGACGAGCGCCGCCCCGCCCGTCGCACCGGCGACGAAGCGCGTGGATTTGCGCGCGGCCGTGACGAGGGTGGAGACCGGCGCCCGCCGCGTGCTCGTGAGGAAGGCGGTGAGCGTCGTTTCGCTCCCCGCGCTCAAGGCGACGATCGCCGTCCGCCGCGTAGCCGCGAAGAAGGTAGCGCACGCCCCTACGCGCGCCGTGCCGAAGGCGAAGATCGTCGTCCGCCGCGTGGTCGTGACGAAGGTGACGACCGCCGCCCGCCGCGTAGCCGCGAAGAAGGTGGCGCACGCCCCTACGCACGTCGCACTGAAGGTGACGACCGCCGCCCCCCGCGCAGCCGCGATGAAGAGAGCGCACGGCCTTACGCACGGCGCACCGAAGGCGACGACCGCCGTCCCCCGCGTAGCCGAGATGAAGGTGGCGCACGGCCCTACGCACGGCGCACCGAAGGTGACGATCGCCGTCCCCCGCGCAGCCGCGATGAAGGTAACGCACGGCCCTACGCACGGCGCACCGAAGGCGACGACCGCCGTCCCCCGCGTAGCCGCGAAGAAGGTAACGCACGGCCCTACGCACGGCGCACCGAAGGCGACGACCGCCGTCCCCCGCGTAGCCGCGAAGAAGGTGACGCACGGCCCTACGCACGGCGCACCGAAGGTGACGACCGCCGCCCGCCGCGCGGCCGCGAAGAAAGTGGTGAGCGCCGCTTCGAACGACGCACCGAAGGTGACGACCGCCGCCCAGCACGCGCCCGCGACGAGGGAACGGAGCGACGCTTCGCGCGCCCGGTGAAATCCGTCCGAAGCGATGACCGTGAGGGCGGCGCGCCGCGCACACGCCGCAGCGCCGAAGAAGGCGGCGGCGCACGCCAGACTGCCCGCCCCGCGACGTCGGCCGGGAAGCCCCCACGGCGTACCGCCGACGCCGAATCCGCACCGCGCCGCACGCCGCGAGAGGAAGTCGACGGCGACAACACCCTGCGCCTGTCCAAGCGCATGTCCGAACTGGGCCTGTGCTCGCGCCGTGAAGCCGACGAGTGGATCGAAAAAGGCTGGGTATATGTCGACGGCGAAGTCGTCGATACGCTCGGCGCCAAGGTCACGCCGAATCAGCGCATCGAGGTCGATCCGGCCGCGCTCGCCGCGCAGGCGCGCCAGGTGACGATCCTGCTGCACAAGCCCGTGGGCTACGTGTCGGGCCAGGCCGAGGACGGCTACGAGCCCGCCGCCGTGCTGATCACCGGCGAGAATCATTGGGACGGCGATCACTCGGGCATCCGTTTTTCGGCCAAACATCTGCGCACGCTCGCGCCGGCCGGCCGGCTCGACATCGACTCGACCGGTCTGCTCGTGCTGACCCAGGACGGCCGTGTGGCCAAGCAGTTGATCGGCGAAAGCTCGGACATCGACAAGGAATATCTCGTACGCGTGACCTACAACGACATCGAGACCGAAATCGATCAGCACTTCCCGGCCGAGTTGCTCGCGCAACTGCGCCACGGCCTGTCGCTTGACGACGTGCCGCTCAAGCCCGCGCAGGTGAGCTGGCAAAACGGCGAGCAGTTGCGTTTCGTGCTGCGCGAAGGCAAGAAGCGCCAGATCCGCCGCATGTGCGAACTGGTCGGCCTCAAGGTCGTGGGCCTCAAGCGCGTGCGCATGGGCCGTGTGCTGCTCGGCGCGCTGCCGCAAGGCCAATGGCGCTATCTGGCCGCGGACGAAGCGTTCTAACGCCGCATCAACGCCAAACGCCGCGTTGCATGAAAAACGGGAGCCAGATGGCTCCCGTTTTTCATGATGCTTCGATCTTCAGTCGTCGCTGTTCGGATCGAGTTCCGGAAACAGAACCTCGGTAAAGCCGAACTTCGAGAAGTCGGTAATACGCATGGGGTACAGCTTGCCGATCAGATGGTCGCATTCGTGCTGAACGACCCGTGCGTGAAAACCCTCCGCCACACGCTCGATGGGCTTGCCGTACTGATCGAAGCCGTCATAGCGGATCATCGAATAGCGGCTCACGGCACCGCGCATGCCCGGCACCGAAAGACACCCCTCCCAGCCCTCTTCCATGTCGTGTGACAGAGGATGGATGACCGGGTTGATGAGCACGGTTTGCGGCACGGCCGGCGCTTCGGGATAGCGCTCGTTCTGTTCGAAACCGAAGATCACCACCTGCAGGTCAACGCCGATTTGCGGGGCGGCGAGGCCTGCGCCGTTCGCCGCGTGCATCGTGTCGAACATATCAGCAATGAGTTCGTGCAGTTCGGGCGTATCGAAATGATCGACCGGCCGGGCAATGCTGAGCAGGCGCGGATCGCCCATTCTGAGAATTTCGCGAATCATGTCGTTTGCCCCTCCAGGAGCTTGCGCATTGCTTCTTCGTCGAGCACCGGCACGCCGAGTTCCTCGGCTTTTGCGAGCTTGCTGCCCGCGTCGGCGCCCGCCACCACGTAATCGGTCTTCTTCGACACCGAGCCGGCCACCTTTGCGCCGGCCGCCTCCAGCATTTCCTTCGCCTCGTCGCGCGAGAGCGTGGGCAGCGTGCCGGTGAGCACCACCGTCTTGCCGGCCAGCACGCCCACCGGCGCCTTCGGCGCGGGCGGACCTTCCGCCCATGTTACTTTGCCCGGCGCGCGCAGTTGCTCGATCACCGTGCGGTTATGCTCTTCCGCAAAAAACTCGTGAATGGCGAGCGCGACGATCGGCCCCACATCGTTGACTTCGAGCAGTTCCTCGACCGAAGCGCTCATGATCGGATCGAGCGAGCCAAAGTGTTTGGCGAGATCCTTTGCCGTCGACTCGCCCACGTGCCGGATGCCGAGCGCGTAGATAAAACGCGCAAGCGTCGTGGACTTGGCCTTTTCAAGCGAGTCGAGCAGGTTTTGCGCCGATTTGTCGGCCATGCGATCGAGCTGCGCAAGCGTGCCAAAGCCGAGATTGAAAAGATCGGCGGGCGTGCGCACGAGGTTCTGGTCAACCAGCTGGTCGATGATCTTCTCGCCCAGGCCGTCGATATCGAGCGCGCGGCGCTGGGCGAAGTGCCAGAGCGCCTGCTTGCGTTGCGCCGGACAGAAGAGACCGCCTGTACAGCGAGCGATTGCCTCGTCGGGCAGGCGCTCGATGCGCGATCCACAGACCGGACATTCGGTCGGCATCACGAACGCCTGGGCGTCGGCCGGTCGGCGGTCCATGAGCGCGCTGACCACCTCGGGAATCACGTCGCCGGCGCGCCGCACGATCACCGTATCGCCGATGCGGATGTCCTTGCGGCGCACTTCGTCTTCGTTGTGCAGCGTGGCGTTCGTCACCGTCGCGCCGCCGACGAACACCGGCTCGAGCCGCGCAACCGGCGTAATCGCGCCAGTGCGGCCCACCTGCACGTCGATGGCCAGCAGCTTCGTGAGCGCTTCCTGCGCCGGGAACTTGTGCGCGAGCGCGAAGCGCGGCGCGCGCGAAACGAAGCCGAGCGCGTCCTGCTCGTCGCGGCGATTCACCTTGTAGACCACGCCGTCGATGTCGTACGGCAGGCCATCGCGCTTCTCGCCCACGGCGCGGAAGAATTCGAGCAGACCTTGCGCGCCTTTCACGACCGCACGCTCGGAATTGACCGGCAAGCCCATTTCCGCGTACCAGTCGAGCAGTTCGCTATGGGTGGCCGGCATCGGCTCGCCGTCGAGCACGCCGATGCCGTAAGCGAAGAACGAGAGCGGCCGCTGCGCGGTGATCTTCGGATCAAGCTGACGCAGGCTGCCCGCCGCCGCGTTGCGCGGGTTCGCAAATTCCTTGTGGCCGGCGTCGCGCTGACGCTGGTTCATGCGCTCGAAGTCGCGGCGGAACATCAGCACCTCGCCACGCACGTCGAGCACCTTCGGCACGCGTTTGCCCTTCAGGCGCAGCGGCAGCGAGCGGATCGTGCGCACGTTCTCCGTGACGTTCTCGCCGGTCGCACCGTCGCCGCGCGTGGACGCCTGGACGAACACGCCGTCGACATAGCGCAGCGAGATGGCGAGGCCGTCGAACTTGAGTTCAGCGGCGTATTCGACCGCGCCGACTTCGGCGCCCTCGATCTTGCCGAGCGCATCGGCCACGCGCTTGTCGAACGCGACAATGTCCTCATCCGCAAAGCCGTTGTTCAGCGACAGCATCGGCACGTCGTGCACCACGGGCTCGAAGCCCCCGGCGACTTCGCCGCCCACGCGCTGAGTAGGCGAATCGGGCGTGATGAGATCGGGATGCGCGGCCTCGATTTGCTGAAGCTCGCCGAACAGCTTGTCGTATTCCGCGTCGGGCAGCTCCGGCTGGTCGAGCACGTAGTAGGCGTGATTCGCACGCTCGAGTTCGGCGCGCAACCACACCGCGCGCTGCGCAGCGGTGGCTTCTTCGGGAGGATGGGCGGGATGACGGACCATGCCTTGGGCGACTCGCAGATGGAAATGATTTCGGACGTCAGATTATCTCAGGAAGCGGCGCGTGTCGCATCGGCCGAACGGCCAACTTCGGGCGTTCTTCGTGCGCCGCCGAACGGGCCTCCCCAAGGTCCTGGCCGAACGGCTAACGCTGTATCGGTAGCATTGACGCCGGGGTCCGGCAGTGCGAGCCTGAACGCACTACATCACTTGTGCCGGTAACGGCGCTCGAACCCCCATGACCGATCGCCACGATCTGCCCGCGCCAAGCGCGCCGCGCCGCACGCACGCACGCAAAAAAGGCGCGGCGCCTTTACGGCACCGCGCCTTGTCTGCTGGCCGGCTACAGGCCTTCGGCGTTACTGGCTGAACAGCCGCCGCGTGGCCGGCGAGCCTGCCGGAATGCCGGCCTGCTCCAGCTTCGCGTAAAGCGTCATGAGTTGTTTGTCGATCGACTGCAGCACGGACTCCGGCAGCGGCCGGCGCTGGTCGTCGACCACGCGCCCGCCAATGCGCTCCGCAAGCGACTTCGCGTAGTCGCACATGAGGCGGAACGGCAGGATGTCTTCGTCGGCCACGGGCACGTCGAGGATCAGCGTAATCAACTCGCCGCCCTTGTACGTGAGGTCGTCGCGCAGGAAGTTGGTGTCGCCGAACTGCAGCATGAACACGGGGCTCTGCTTCGCGTCGAGCTTCACGAAGCGGGTGCCGTCGCGCGAAAGCAGCAGGCCGTCCTGCGCGGCCACGGCCTGCACGTAGTTTGCCGACCAAGGCGCGCCGTCCGACATCACGTTGATGGAAAGCTGCGCGTCGCATTGCGCCGCGAAGCCGTCCAGTTCGCGCGCCATCGCAACTGTTTCCATCATGTCCGGAAACTCGGGCGCGGCATCGAGCGCGTCGGCAAACTGCTGCACGCCGGTCACGAATTCGGAAAACTCGAGTTCGTTGAGCGGGCCGTTGCGGTTCGCGAGTTGCGCAGCGGCGCGCAGCTCCTCGTAGCGCACGCCGCTTTGCAGCAGCTCCCAGCCGTCGCCCCCGTCGGGTTTGCCTTCGATGTGCACCGGCTTGCTGCCAGCGCGGCGCAAGCGCTGCGCAAACGGAATCACGCGCTCGCCCGGCACAGAAGCACCAAGCCGGATCGGAACAATACAGTCGATACGTCGGTCGACCACGGCCGGCGGCGCCGAAGAGATCGTCGTGGCGGCCGGCATGACAGGTTCGATGCGCTCGGCTTCGTCGGCGTCGTCCTTCACGGATTCGGGAACAGCCGCGCTTGCGGCTGGCGCCGCTTCACCGCTCGCCTCGGTAGCCGCTGCTTCCGCAGGAAAGCCGTTAGGGGTCGTCGTTTCCGCCTGGATGTCGGCCGGAGTGTCGAGCGGCGCCACAGTCCCGAAGCCCGGCTCCACGCGCTCGGCTTCCGCTGCGCCTGCGAGCGATGGCTCGCGACGCGACGGTGCATGCGCCGGCTCGATAAACGGGCTTTGCTCCTGGAACTCGTCGCGCTGCGGCGCCTCGACCGCCTCTTCGGGCATTGGGCGCGGCATGCGTCGGCGCACCCTCGCGCCTTGCCACGCGTTGTACACCACCACGCCCCCGACTACCACGGCGCCCGCGCCGATCAACCCGAGAGTCAACTCATCCATGCATGCTCCATCAGCAATTCTTATTCGACAGCGCGCTCGTTGTGCGCGCCGTTTCTGTGGCAAGCGCATTGCGCGCGGCGGCTGCCTCACCGATGGCGCCGCCGGCCGCGCAACGCGCGCCGTCCGTTAGACCGTGTAAATCGATTAGACCGTATTCTGGGCGAAACCCGCCGCCGTTTCCATGTCGACCGCGACGATGCGCGAAACGCCCTGCTCCTGCATCGTCACGCCAATAAGCTGCTGCGCCATCTCCATGGCGATCTTGTTGTGCGAAATGAACAGGAACTGTGTTTTGTCCGACATCGCGCGAACGAGGTTCGCGAAACGTTCGGTGTTCGCGTCGTCGAGCGGCGCGTCCACTTCGTCGAGCAGACAGAAAGGCGCCGGGTTGAGCTGGAACATCGCGAACACGAGGGCCGTGGCCGTGAGCGCTTTCTCGCCGCCCGAAAGCAGGTGAATCGTCGAATTCTTCTTGCCCGGCGGCTGCGCCATCACCTGTACGCCCGCGTCGAGAATCTCGTCGCCGGTCATGATGAGCTTCGCCTGGCCGCCACCGAAAAGGCGCGGGAACAATTCGCCGAAATGACGGTTCACTTCGTCGAAGGTGCCTTGCAGCAGCGTGCGCGTTTCCTGGTCGATCTTGCGGATCGCGTCTTCGAGCGTCTCGATCGCGCTCGTGAGGTCGGCCGACTGGGCGTCGAGGAAAGTTTTGCGCTCCTTGGCCGCGGCCAGCTCGTCGAGCGCCGCCATATTGACGGGCCCGAGCGCCGCGATCGCGTTGTTGATGCGTGTGACTTCGCCTTGCAGGTACGACGGCTTCATGTCGGCCGTGAGCTTTTCCTGCAGCGCGGCCTCGTCTACGCCAGCCGCCTGAAGCTGCTCGACAAACTGTTCGCCATTGAGGCGGGCCGCCTGTTCCTTCAACTGAAGCTCGGTGATACGGTCGCGCAATGGCTGCAGCGCGCGCTCCGCGGCGAGGCGCGTTTCGTCGGCGGCGCGCAGCTTTGCGGTCAGGTCGTCGAGTTCGGCGCGCGCAGCGCGCAGCGTGTCTTCCTTCTGCGCACGAATTTCCAGCGCGTCTTGCAGGCCGGTGTGCGCGGTCTGCTCGTTGATCGTTTCGAGTTCGGCGCGCGCGTCTTCGAGCGAAGCGGCCACGCGTTCGCTCTGATCGTGCGCGACCTGGATGTTGCGCCTGAGCTCTTCGATGCGGTTCGCCATGTTGCGCGCCGCAAAGCGCGCGTCCGCGGCCGCGCGTTCGAGATCGCGCGCCGCGTTGCGCGCCGCGCCGAGTTCCTCGTCGAGCGCTTCGAACGCGAGCTGGTTGTCCTCGAAACGGGCCTGCAGTTCGGCGAGTTCGACGTCGTGGCGTTCGAAGTTCGCTTCCGACTCCGCCCGCAGCGCGCGCTGCTCTTCGATCTGCGTGCGAATCTCGTCCAGCTCTTCGCGGATCTGCGTGCTGCGCGCCGTGTAGCGCTCATGCGCCTGCGTGAGCTTGAGCACATCCATCTGCAGGGCGTGCACCCGCTGGGTCGCGCGCTCGGCCTGCTGGCGCACTTCCGTGAGCACCTGCGCCGCTTGCGTATGCGCAGCTTCCGCGCGCACGACAGCGGTGCGTGCCTCGTCGGCGAGCAATGCTTGAGCGCGCACCTGGCGCTCGAGATTCTCGATTTCCTGCTGACGCGCGAGCATGCCAGCCTGCTCGGTGTCGGCGGCGTACAGCTGCACGCCCACGCGCGTCACCACGTGACCGGCCTTTACGACGAACGCGCCGCTAGCCGGCAGTTGCGCGCGCTGACCAAGCGCCTCGGCGAGATCGTTGGCAACGTAAGTCGAGCCGAGCCATTCGGTGAGTACGGCACGCAGGCCCGCGTCGTCGATACGCACGAGCGAAAGCAACGGCGTGAGGCCCGCAGGCACGGCGCTTGCCAGCCCCGCGGCAGGCGGCGAATAGAACGCGAGCTTCGCGGGCGGCGCGTCGCTCGCGAATGCCTTTACCCAGTCGAGGTTCGACACTTCGAGCGCGGCGAGACGCTCGCGCAGCACGGCTTCGAGCGCCGTTTCCCAACCCGCTTCGACGTGCAGCTTCTTCCACAGCCGCGGCAACGCGCCCAGTTCGTGACGCTCGAGCCACGGCTGGATCTTGCCCTCCGTCTGCACGTTTTCCTGCAACTGCTTGAGCGCGGCCAGACGCGCTTCGAACTGGTGGATCTGCGCGTTTTCAGCCTGCACGCGCTCGTGCGCGGCGCGGCGCTCCGCGTCGAGGCGCGGCACCGTTTCCTGCGCATCCGCGAGACGCGCCTGCGCTTCGTGCAGCACTTCTTCCTGCTCGGCCAGTTGCATGCGCAGCTCTTCGAGCTGGGCTTCGTCCGGCGCGTCGAGCCCGCCTTCCTCCGACTTCAGCCGCTCATGGCGTTGCTGAAGCTGCTGAAGCATCTGGTCGGCGTTGCGCTGGTGGGCGGCTTCGAGCTTGATGGCCTGCTCGGTGCGCGCGATGCCCGCGCGCTCGTCGTTCAGTTGCGCTTGAGCGTCGCGCCAGCGGTTTTCGAGCGCGGGCAATGCTTCCTGCTTTGCCGTTGCGTCCTCCTCCGCGAGCGCCGCCTTTTCCTCGGCGATCGCCAGTTGCTCTTCGGCGTCTTCGATGTCGTCCTGCGCCTTCTGCGCCTGGACTTGCCATTGCTCGCGCTGCGCGGTGAGCGCGGCGATCTGCGCCTGCACGCGGTTGCGCGACTCGACGATGAACTTGATCTCGGCTTCGAGACGGCTCACCTCGGCGTTCGCTTCATAGAGCGAGCCCTGTGCGCCCTGCATGGCGTCGCTTGCGGAGTAGTGCGCCACGCGCAGTGTTTCGAGCTGCGCTTCCACTTCGCGCAGCTGCGCGGTATGCCGCTCGAGGTCGATCTGCGCCTGCTCGATCGCGCGCTGCTGGCGTTGCTGCTCGCCCGCCGCCTCGTTCTTGCGCAAGAGCCACAGAAGGCGCTGCTTTTCCTCGCCCTCGGACTGCAGCTCGCGGAATTTCGTGGCGACGACTGCCTGACCCTCGAGCTTTTCGAGGTTGTTGGACAGTTCGCGCACGATGTCCTCGACACGCGTGAGGTTTTCACGCGTGTCGTGCAGACGGTTTTCGGTCTCGCGGCGGCGTTCCTTGTACTTCGAAACACCCGCGGCCTCTTCGAGGAACACGCGCAGCTCTTCGGGCTTCGCCTCGATGATCCGCGCAATCATGCCCTGCCCGATGATCGCGTAGGCGCGCGGGCCGAGGCCCGTGCCGAGGAAGATGTCCTGGATATCGCGCCGGCGCGCCGGCAGGTTGTTGATGTAGTAGCTCGATGTGCCGTCACGCGTGAGCACGCGCTTCACGGCAATCTCGGCATACTGGCCCCACTGCCCGGCGGCGCGGCCGTCCGCGTTGTCGAACACCAGTTCGACGCTCGCGCGGCTGCCCGGCTTGCGCGCGGTGGAACCGTTGAAGATGACGTCCTGCATCGACTCGCCACGCAGCTCGGACGCCCGGGATTCACCCAGCACCCAGCGCACCGCGTCGATGATGTTGGATTTCCCGCAGCCATTCGGCCCGACCACTCCGACGAGTTGGCCCGGAACCTGGAAATGCGTGGGATCGACGAATGATTTGAAGCCAGCGAGTTTAATCGAGGTCAGACGCACGGCGATATCGCTGTTTGAATAGTGGTGAACGGGACCGCCCGTGCCGTACGTCGCTTGCCGCCGCGAATCCGGTATCGATCGCACGGCGGCGCAGTGCGCACAAGGCAGGCGCCACGGCTCGCCGCACGAACGCGCATGCGCGCGAGCGGTCGGCGGGAATCAGCGGCAATCATACCATCGCACGCGCGCCATTCCGCGCGCGGGAAGGCCCTGGACCCGAGCCGCCGCCTGGGTTGCCATCGCCGTTGCCGCCGCCGTTGCCATCGCCGTTGCCGCCGCCGTTGCCATCGTCGCCGCCGGGGCCGTTACCGTCGGCGGCGTCCGCGTCATCGGTGCGGCTCGCGTCGGCGTGGGTCATGACGCTCGCGTCGGCGCTCACGTGTGCGCCGCGCTTGCGCGAGTCCTGCGCGCGGTGCACCCAGCTCGACAGCAAGGAAGCGAGCACGATACACGCGCCGCCCGCCCATTCGCGCGGGCCCGGCGTCTCGCCCGCGAAGAGCCATGACGTGAGCGCCGTGACGACGATCTCGAACAGCATGATGATCGATGCGCGGTTAGCCGGCACGCGGGCAAGCCCGTACTGAACCAGCATGTTGTTGGTGCCGAGCACGATGCCGAGCGCGAGCACCAGCAGCACGACGCGCGCGAGATGCTCGCCAGCCGGAGCGGCCGACATCGGCTCGAAGCACGAAGTCAGCGCGCCGAACAGCGCCGCGCCCGCGAAGATCACGGCGGTACGCATCTCCGGCTTCATGTGCGGCAGCACGCGGCTCGTCTTCACCACGAGCACGTTGCTCATCGCGAAGCCCATGCCGCCGATCAAACCCGCCCATTCGGCGGCGTTGGCGGGCAGCGGCACGCCGAGTTTTGGCGACCAGAGCATCAGGATCGCACCCAGCAGCGAAAGCGCCGCGAGCGCGCCTCCCGCCCAGTTCAGGCGTTCGTGCAGGATGAAGTGCGCGAAGATCGCCGTCCACGCCGGGGTCAGATAAAAGAGCAGCAGCACGCGCATCACCTCGCCGTGGATCGCGCCCCACACGAAACCCACATTGGTCACGCCCGCAGCAAGCCCGAGCATCGGCAGGACCCAGTGCCAGCGCACGGTCGCGAGCGAGCGCCAGCGCAGCACCAGCACGAAGAGGCAGCCGGCTGCGCTCGTCGCGGCGCTCGATGCCGTGCCGGTGAGCCCGGCGGCCGCCAGCATGCGCAGCGGATACCAGACGAAACCCCATACGGACGCGCCAATCATGATGGCGAGCGTCGGCCATGCGGCGCGCAAGCTGGTGCTCTGGCTCATTGCTCGCGTTTCCCTTGGCCCGGCCGCGCGTTCACAGCGCTCGCGCCGCTGTTCGGAACGTGATTCGAAGATTCCATGCTTTTCCTTTGTCTCGTCGTCCGGCGAGCACCGGCTGCGCCAGGGCGGGATCCGGCTGGCGCCCGCAGCAGCAACGACGCCACGCTATAATCGAGCGCTTGCAGTTCCAAGGCCGCGCCTCTGTGTTTTTCGCCGAGCCAAGCCGAGCGCAGCGCAACTGGCTCGCCGGCCCGCACCGGCCGCTCCCATCCTGCGCGCCACGCCATCCGTCTTTCGCCCACGCCTGTCCGACGCCCAAGTGAATCCGCTACTCGACACCCTTCAGTCCTATCCCTTCGAAAAGCTGCGCGTACTCTTCAAGGACGTCACGCCGAACGCCGGCCTGCGCCATATCAGCTTCGGGATCGGCGAGCCGAAACACCCCACGCCTGCGCTGATCCGCGACGCCATCGTGGCATCGCTCGACGGCCTCTCGTCGTACCCAGCCACGGCGGGCACCCCGGCGCTGCGCGAGTCGATTGCGAACTGGGTGAAGGCGCGCTATGGACTGCCGGCCATCGACGCGAACACGGAAATCCTGCCCGTCTCGGGCTCGCGCGAGGCGCTTTTCGCACTGGCGCAGGCCGTGGTCGACCCGACAGCGGGCGTGAAAGATCCGGCAAAGCGGGCGATCGTACTCTGCCCGAACCCTTTCTACCAGATCTACGAAGGCGCCGCGCTGCTGGGCGGCGGCGAGCCGTACTTCGTGAACAGCGATCCGGCCCGCAACTTCGCCTGCGACTATTCGCAGGTTCCTGAAGAAGTCTGGGCGCGCACGCAGCTGCTGTACGTGTGCTCGCCGGGCAACCCCACGGGCGCCGTGATCACGCTCGACGACTGGCGCGAGTTGTTCGCGCTCTCCGACCGCTATGGCTTCGTCATCGCCTCGGACGAGTGTTACTCGGAAATCTATTTCGACGAAGCGAATCCGCCGCTCGGCGGTCTCGAAGCGGCGCACAAGCTGGGCCGCGGCTTCGAGCGTCTCGTCATGCTGTCGAGCCTGTCCAAGCGCTCGAACGCGCCGGGCATGCGCTCGGGCTTCGTGGCCGGGGACGCCGCCATCCTCAAGCAGTTCCTGCTGTACCGCACGTACCACGGCTCGGCCATGTCGCCGGTCTGGCAGTCCGCCAGCATCGCGGCCTGGGGCGACGAGACGCACGTGCGCGAAAACCGTGCGAAATACCTGAAGAAGTTCTCGACCGTCACGCCGATGCTCGCCGACGTGCTCGACGTGAAATTGCCCGACGCCGCGTTCTACCTCTGGGCCAACGTCGCGCGCACCGGCCTCTCGGACACCGCGTTCGCCCAGCGTCTCTACGCCGACTATAATGTGACGGTTCTGCCCGGCTCGTTCCTCGCGCGCGAGGCGCATGGCACGAATCCGGGTAAAGACTTCGTCCGCATGGCGCTCGTCGCCGACGTCGAGGAGTGCATCGAGGGCGCGCAGCGCATCGTCGAGTTCTGCCGCTCGCTCAAACCGTAAAGCCTTTGCCTGCGCGCCGGGGTCCTGCCTCGCTGCGCGCAACGCCGCTTTCAACCATTACTCTCACGAAATCACCACCATGTCGCAACAACTTCAGCAGATCATCGACACCGCCTGGGAAAACCGCGCCGACTTTTCGCCCAAGTCGGCCCCGAACGACGTGCGCGAAGCCGTCGCCCACGTCATCGCCGAACTGGACAAAGGCGCGCTGCGCTGCGCCGAGAAGAAGGACGGCGACTGGGTCGTCAACCAGTGGGTGAAGAAGGCCGTGCTGTTGTCGTTCCGCCTGGAAGACAACGCGCCGATGCCCGCGGGCGGCTACAGTCAGTTCTACGACAAGGTGCCCTCGAAGTTCGCCAACTACACGGCCGAAGACTTCGCCGCGGGCGGCTTCCGCGTGGTGCCGCCGGCTATTGCTCGCCGCGGCTCGTTCATCGCGAAGAACGTCGTGCTGATGCCGTCGTACACCAACATCGGCGCGTACGTCGATGAAGGCACGATGGTCGACACGTGGGCGACGGTCGGTTCGTGCGCGCAGATCGGCAAGAACGTGCACCTCTCGGGCGGCGTTGGCATCGGCGGCGTGCTCGAGCCGCTGCAGGCCAATCCGGTCATCATCGAAGACAACTGCTTCATCGGCGCGCGCTCGGAAGTCGTGGAAGGCGTGATCGTCGAAGAGAACTCGGTCATCTCGATGGGCGTGTACCTCGGCCAGTCGACCAAGATTTACGACCGCGAAACCGGCGAAGTCTCGTATGGCCGTATTCCGGCGGGCTCGGTCGTGGTCGCGGGCAACCTGCCCTCGAAGGACGGCTCGCACAGCCTGTACTGCGCCGTGATCGTCAAGAAGGTCGACGCGAAGACGCGCGCCAAGGTCGGCCTGAACGAGCTGCTGCGAGGCGACTGATGGCGAAGTCCGCCAAAACCGTTGTCTACGGCATTCCGAACTGCGACACCGTGAAGAAGGCCCGCGTGTGGCTCGAAGAGCACGGCGTCGAGTTCGAGTTTCACGACTTCAAGAAGGCGGGCGTTTCGAACGCACTCGTCCAGGACTGGCTCAAGGACGTGTCGCTCGATCAGCTCATCAACAAGCGCGGCACGACGTGGCGCGGCCTTTCGGACGTGCACAAGGCCGAAGCCGACACGACCGCCGGCGCGATTGCGCTGATGATCCACAAGCCGTCGATCATCAAGCGGCCCGTAGTCGTGGTGAACGGCCGCGTGAAGACGCTCGGCTTTTCCGCCGACCAGTATGCGGAGCTGTTCGCCTGAGCGCCGCATGAGACCGGTGCGCCCGATCTGCTCCTTGGAAGATCGAGCGCATACGGTCATGACAAGTTGTTGCCGGCCCCTGCTCCGTCAGCTGTGCCGGCATTTTTATTGAAAGTGGTCTTTTTATGTCCGCCACCCTCGCCCTTACCGAAGCCCTGATCGCGCGCGCGTCCGTCACGCCCGACGACCAGCACTGCCAGCGCATCATGACCGAACGCCTTGGCGCGCTCGGCTTCGCGTGCGAAACGATCGAATCCAACGGCGTGACGAACCTGTGGGCCGTCAAGCGCGGCACCGCGGGCGCGCAAGGCCCGCTGCTTGCCTTCGCGGGCCATACCGACGTCGTGCCGACCGGCCCCATCGAACAATGGAGCTCGCCGCCGTTCCAGCCCTCGCACCGCGACGGCGTGCTCTACGGCCGTGGCGCCGCCGACATGAAGACTTCGCTCGCGGCCTTCGTGGTGGCAAGCGAAGAGTTCGTCGCGGCGCACCCGCAGCATCGCGGCGCGATCGCGTTCCTCATCACGAGCGACGAGGAAGGCCCCGCGACCGACGGCACCGTGAAGGTCGTCGAGGCGCTGCAGGCGCGCGGCGAGAAGATGGACTACTGCATCGTCGGCGAGCCGACCTCGACCAACACGCTCGGTGACTGCGTGAAGAACGGCCGCCGCGGCTCGATGTCGGGCAAGCTCGTCGTGAAGGGCGTGCAGGGGCATATTGCCTATCCGCATCTCGCGAAAAACCCGGTGCATCTGCTGGCTCCCGCGCTTGCCGAACTCGTCGCCGAAAAGTGGGACGACGGCAACGAATACTTCCCGCCCACCACGTGGCAGGTGTCGAACATGCACAGCGGCACGGGCGCGAGCAACGTGATCCCGGGCCATGCCGACGTGATGTTCAACTTCCGCTTCTCGACCGCCAGCACCGTGGAAGGCCTGCAAAAGCGCGTGCACGCCATCCTCGACAAGCACGGCCTCGAATACGACCTGCACTGGAGCGTGAGCGGCCTGCCCTTCCTCACGCCGCGCGGCGCGCTCTCGAGCGCGCTCGAAAAAGCGATCCACGACGAAACCGGCGTCACCACCGAACTCTCGACCACGGGCGGCACGTCCGACGGCCGCTTCATCGCGCGCATGTGCGAGCAGGTGGTCGAATTCGGGCCGCCCAACGCCAGCATCCACAAGATCGATGAGCATATCGAAGTGAAATTCATCGATCCGCTCAAGAACATCTATCGCCGCGTGCTCGAACAGCTGATCGCCTGACGGCCAACCGAACACGCTCCGGAGTCCAGAACATGACCCATCCGCTAGCCGCTACTTTTGCCACTGTGCGCGACCTGCTGCGCTACGGCGTCTCGCGCTTTTCGGCCGCGCAACTCGCCTTCGGCCACGGCTCGAACAACGCCTACGACGAAGCGGCGTACCTGATCCTGCACACGCTGCATTTGCCGCTCGACCTGCTCGACCCGTTTCTCGACGCGCGCCTCACGCCCGAGGAAATCGACAAGGTGCTCGGCGTGATCGAGCGCCGCGCGACCGAACGCGTGCCCGCCGCCTACATCACGCAGGAAGCGTGGATGCACGGCCTGCGCTTCTACGTGGACGAGCGCGTCATCGTGCCGCGCTCGTTCATCGGCGAGCTGCTCGCAGACGGCCTGCAACCCTACGTGGAAGATCCCGAGCAGGTCACCGCGGTGCTGGAACTGTGCACCGGCTCGGCCAGCCTCGCGATTCTCGCGGCGCACGCGTTCCCGAATGCCGACATCGACGCCGTCGATCTCTCCGCGCCCGCGCTCGAAGTGGCGAAGCGCAATGTGCACGAACACGATCTCGACGAGCGCATCGCCCTCTTCGAAGGCGACCTGTACGCGCCGCTGCCCGAGCGCCGCTACGACGTGATCATCACGAACCCGCCGTACGTGAACGCCGATTCGATGCAAGCGCTCCCGCCCGAGTACCGCCACGAGCCGGAAATGGCGCTTGCGGGCGGCGCAGACGGCATGGATATCGTGCGCCGCATCATCAAGGACGCACGCAACTGGCTCACCGACGACGGCGTGCTGGTGGTCGAGATCGGCAACGAGCGCGAGCACGTGGAAGCGGCGTTCGGCGGCCTCGAGCTCGTCTGGCTCTCAACGAGCGCCGGCGACGATCAGGTATTCCTGATCCAGGCCTGCGACTTGCCGGTCTGAGGATCTGAGGGTCTAACGGTCTGAGCGCAATGCGCGAACACGACGCGGCGCCTGTGCGCCGCGTCTCGCTGTGTGCAGGACTGGGCCGATAGCCGTCGTCGCAACGGGTTCGGTAAGATTGAGCCCTCCGGCCGTGCGCTTCCCGGCGCGGGCCGGCCCTGCGTTCGGCTGAAGGAGCGTCCCACGCATCTATGCGATTCGACTGGTTACACCTCGGCACGCTGCTCGCGATCATCCATCTGTTTGGGCTGATCGCGGCGTGCCACGCAATCCTCAACACGCGCACCTCGCAGGGCGCGATCGCCTGGGCCGTCTCGCTCGCGACGATGCCCTATCTCACGCTCGTCCCGTATCTCTTTCTCGGCCGCAGCAAGTTCGCGGGCTATGCCGACGCGCGGCGCCTGCGCAACGAAACGTTGCGCTCACGCGCTCCCGCGCCCGACTGGGACAAGCTAGTCTCCGCGGGCGAATGGCCAGCCGACGAACTGGGCGTACGCGTGATCCGCACATTCGCGCGCCTCGGCGGCATGCCGCTCGTGCCGGGCAATGCCGTGCGCACACTCGTGAATGGTGATGCGACCTTCTCCGCCATCTTCGATGCAATCGAACGCGCCCGGCACTACGTGATCGTGCAGTTCTTCATCGTGCGCGCCGACGCGCTCGGCGACATGCTCAAGGACGTGCTGCTCGACTGCGCGAAACGCGGCGTGCGCGCGTACTTGCTGTACGACAGCATCGGCTCGTTCGACCTGCCCGCCAGCTACGTGCACGAGTTGCAGGACGGCGGCGTGGAAGTGCACCCGTTCTCCACGAAACGCCACTTCGTCAACCGCTTCCAGCTCAACTTCCGTAACCACCGCAAGATCGTCGTGGTGGACGGCCAGCACGCGTTCGTGGGCGGCCACAACGTAGGCATCGAATACCTCGGCGCGAATGCACGCCTCTCACCCTGGCGCGATACGCATATCGAACTGCGCGGACCAGCGGTCGCCAACGTGCAGTTCGCCTTCACCGAAGACTGGTACTGGGCCACCCAGCAACTCCCCGGCTGCGAACCGCCCCCCGTTGTGCCGCGCGACGGCGATGACATGTACTGCCTCGTCCTGCCCACGGGTCCGGCCGACCGCCAGGAGACCTGCTCGCTCTTTTTCGTCGAGGCGATCAATGCCGCGAAAAAACGCCTGTGGATCACCACGCCCTACCTCGTGCCCGACGAAGCCGTGTTCTCGGCGCTGCGCCTCGCGGCGCTGCGCGGCGTGGACGTGCGCATCATGATCCCGAGCCGGCGCGACCATTACGTGGTGTTCGAAGCGTCCATGCTGTACGCCTTCGATGCGGTGCGCGCAGGCATCCGCATCTTCCGCTACAAGCCGGGCTTTTTGCACCAGAAGGTCGTGCTGATCGATGATGTGGCTGCGGCCATCGGCAGCGCGAATCTCGACAACCGGTCGTTTCGCCTGAACTTCGAGATCATGGTGCTGACGGTGCATCGCGGCTTCGCGGCCGAAGTCGAAGCCATGCTGCTGCGCGACTTCGAAGAGACGTTCGAGATCGACCGCAGCGAGTACCGCGACGCGCCGGCGTGGCGCAAGATCACGATGCACCTCGCGCGGCTCTTCGCGCCGATTCTATAACGCGCGCCTTTGCCGCCAGCCGGCGCTCAGAGCTGCTTTTCGATGTCCGCTGCAATGGCCTCGGGCTTCGTCATGGGCGCATAGCGCTTCACCACGCTGCCGCTACGGTCGACCAGAAATTTCGTGAAGTTCCACTTGATGCCTTCGAGCCCGAGGAGCCCCGGCGCCTCGCCCGTGAGCCAGCGATACAGCGGGTGCGCGTTCGCCCCGTTCACGTCGATCTTCTCGAACATCGGAAACGTGACGCCGTAGTTCTTCTCGCAGAAGCTGCCGATCTGCGCGGCGTCGCCGGGCTCCTGCTTGCCGAACTGGTTGCATGGAAAGCCGAGCACCGCGAGCCCGCGCGCGGTGTACTGGTCGTGGAGCTTTTGCAGGCCCGCGTACTGCGGCGTGAACCCGCACTCGCTCGCGGTGTTGACGATCAGGAGCACCTTGCCCGTATAGCGCTCGAGGCTCACCGGCTCCCCGCCGCCGAGCGGTTGCGCCGAAAACGAATAGATCGAAGTCATCTGGCTCTCCCGTGGAAAAGCGCCAGTCTACGTGAGAAAGCGTGGAATTAGCACTCGACCAAACGGCTAGCCGTTCGGCCAATGCCGGCCGGAGCCCCACACAGTCTAAAATAGCGCTTTCCTTCGTTTTCTTCCCGCCGGCGCCGTCGTGATCCGCTTCAACCAATTCAGTCTTGCCCGCGGCACCAAGCCGCTTTTCGAACAGACCTCGTTCACGCTGAACCCCGGCGAAAAGGTCGGTCTCATCGGCGCGAACGGCGCGGGCAAATCGACCTTGTTCGCCGTGCTGCGCGGCGAACTGCACGCGGACGCCGGCGACTTCTCGCTGCCGCCGTCCTGGCGCATCGCGCACGTCGCGCAGGAAACCCCGGCGGTGGACCGCACCGCGCTCGACTACGCGCTCGACGGCGACGCCGCGCTGCGCGAAATCGAGGCCCGCATCGCCGCGGCGTCGGCCGCACACGACGGCGCGGCCGAAGCCGAAGCGCACGGCGCGTTCGCCGACGCAGACGGCTACACGGCCCCCGCGCGCGCCGAAGCGCTGCTGCTCGGCCTCGGTTTCACGCTCGAGCAAACCCGCCAGCCCGTGGCGAGCTTCTCGGGCGGCTGGCGCATGCGCCTGAACCTCGCGCAGGCGCTCATGTGCCGCTCCGACCTGCTGCTGCTCGACGAACCCACGAACCACCTGGACCTGGACGCGATCGTCTGGCTCGAAGACTGGCTGCACCGCTATCCCGGCACGCTCGTCGTGATTTCGCACGACCGCGAATTCCTCGATTCGATCTGCAATGTCACGCTGCACCTGGAAAACCAGCAGATCAAGCGTTACGGCGGCAATTACTCGCAGTTCGAGATCTTGCGCGCGCAACAGCTGGCGCTCCAGCAAAGCGCGTACGAAAAGCAGCAGCGCACCGTCGCGCATCTGCAAAGCTTCATCGACCGCTTCAAGGCCAAGGCCACCAAGGCGCGCCAGGCGCAAAGCCGCGTGAAGGCACTGGAAAAAATGGAGCTGATCGCGCCCGCGCATGCAAGCTCGCCGTTTACATTCGAGTTCCGCACGCCCGACTCCGCACCCAACCCCATGCTCGTGATGGAAGACGTGCGCTGTGGCTACCGGGCCGAGGACGGCGGCGAAACGCCCATCGTCGAACGCGTCACGCTCTCGATCCAGAACGGCCAGCGTATCGGCCTGCTCGGCGCGAACGGCCAGGGCAAGTCCACGCTGATCAAGACGCTCGCCGGCACACTCGCCGCGCTTAGCGGCGAACTGCGCACCGGAAAGGGCCTGCAGATCGGCTACTTCGCGCAGCATCAGCTCGAAACGCTGCGCCCCGACGACTCGCCGCTCCAGCATCTCGCGCGCCTCGCGCCCGACACGCGCGAGCAGGAACTGCGCGACTTCCTCGGCGGCTTCAACTTCCCCGGCGAGATGGCCACGGCCCCAATCGCCCCATTCTCGGGCGGCGAGAAGGCGCGCCTCGCGCTCGCGCTCATCATCTGGCAGAAACCCAACCTGCTGCTGCTCGACGAGCCGACCAACCACCTCGACCTCGAAACGCGCCACGCGCTCACCATGGCGCTCGCCCAGTTCGAAGGCACGCTGATCCTCGTGTCGCATGACCGGCATCTGCTGCGCGCCACGACCGATCAATTCATGCTGGTGGCGAAGCATCGCCTGCAACCGTTCGACGGCGACCTCGACGACTACCGCGACTGGCTGCTCCAGCACGCAGCCGAGCAACGCGCGGCGCTCAAGGAAGCCGCTTCTGGCACGGCGGATGCGGCAAACGGCGCCAATAGCGCCGACAACGTCAATCGCAAGGAACAGCGGCGCCAGGAAGCGGAGCAGCGCCAGAAGGTTGCGCACCTGAAGAAGCCGTTACAGGCGAAAATCGGCAAGATCGAAAAGGAAATGGATGCGCTCAACGGCGAAAAGAGCACGCTCGACGCGTTCGTCGTCGACCCGGCAAGCTACGAGCCGGAGCAGAAGAGCCGCCTGACCGAAGCGATTCGCCGCCAGGCCGAAGTTGCCACGCGCCTCGAAACGCTCGAAGCCGAATGGCTCGACGCGCACGAGGAACTCGAGCAGATCGGCTAGTGCAGCTTATAGTGGCCACTGAGGTTGCCACTGCACCACCATCGCGCCGCTAGCCGCGCTTTTCGCCAAGAATCTTCGCCAGAAGGGAGCCACGAGTGTCGTCACCCGCCGCATTGCAGGGCCTTCGCGTACTGGATCTGACCCGTCTTCTGCCCGGGCCCGTGGCCACCTTGCGGCTCGCAGAAATGGGCGCCGACGTCCTGAAAATCGAACCGCCGGGCGCGGGCGACGCGGCGCGCGTGATGATGCAAAGCGCAGTGGACGAAGTGGCCGCACGCCCTGGTGCGTTCTATCGCCTCGTCAATCGCGGCAAGCGCGAAACCCGCGTCGACCTGAAGACCGAGAGCGGCCGGTCGGTGTTGTTCGCGCTCGCCCGCGACGCCGATGTGCTGGTCGAAAGTTTCCGGCCCGGGGTGATGGACCGCCTCGGCGTAGGCTACGAGACATTGCGCAAGGTCAATCCGAAGCTCGTCTATTGCGCGATCACGGGCTACGGCACGACCGGCCCGTTCGCCGGCCATCCGGGCCATGACATCAACTATGTGGCCTATTCGGGCGTGCTCGACCAACTGGCCTCGCGCGACGGCACGCCGGTGCTGCCCAATTTTCAGATCGCCGACCTGCTCGGCGGCGCGCTCAGCGCGGTCACGCAGATTCTCGCGGCGCTCTGGCATGTGGCGCGGGGCGGCGAGGGCCGTTTCGTCGACGTTTCGATGGCGCACGCGAGCTATGCGCACAATGTGGTCGCCCAGGTCGCGCTGGCCAACGACGACGCCGCGGCGCTGCAGCCTGGCGGCGGCCTGCTCAATGGCGGCGTGCCCTGCTACAACCTCTATCGCACGCAAGACGGCCGGTGGCTCGCCGTCGGCGCGCTCGAACTGAAGTTCTGGCAGACGCTGTGCCAGGCCATCGGCCGCGACGACTGGGCCGAGCGCCACTGGAGCCTCGGTCAGGCGATCGGCGGTGCGGACGCCGCCGCGCTCACGCGGGAGCTGGCGGCCATCATCGAGTCGGAGTCGCTGCAGACATGGATCGACCGTCTGGAGGCGATCGACACCTGTGTTTCGCCGGTCCTCACACCTGGCGAGGCTTCGCGCCATCCCCTCTTCAATGCCGAAGTCCTGCAAGCCATGATGGACGAGATGTCCGCCCGGCAAGCGCAGCAGACCGCGCCCGGTATGCAGGCGGCAGCTTTTCAGCCAGCCGGCCAGCCGCAAGGCGCGCACTCCGTCCGGTCAGCACAGCCGGTCCAAGGCGCCGAAACGTCGGGCGCACCTGGCGGGAAAAAAACCTTCACCTACGGTCCGTGGGGCTAGTTCACGCGGCGCACGCAGCGCCGACCATCAGCACAAAGCAAAATGGGCGCCTTGCAGCGCCCATTTTTTCGTTTAGCGTCGCGGCAGCGTTTGCCGCGGCGACCGCTCGTCGTCGTACATTACGTATTTGCGGCCTTCCACGTGGTGCGCAATGGTGCTGCGCACCTCGGCCGCCGTCACGTCTTCCGCCACGACGCGGCGCGAAATGCGCCCGTCACCATCGATCCACTCGACGATCCGGCAGGTGCTGCCCCAAGGCTGCATGAGCGGCTCGGATACCCGGCAGCCGCGCACGACGATCGAACGACCGTCGAAGGACGTATCAGTCTGTTTCAAGTCGCTATCCTTTCCGCTCGACACGGGTTGAACATCGCGCCAAGGATAGGGAAATCGCAGTCTGAAATGGTTACAGCCGGAACCAGGGTTGTTACTAATCATTACGCGACAGTACACAGCTTCCGCACCCGCGCGCCGCGCTCAATCCAGCTCGCGTACCCGGTCGATTGCTTCCTCGAGACGCTCCACGGCAATCACCTGTAAACCTTCGATTGGCTGCTTCGGCGCATTGGCGCGGGGAATCAGCGCGCATGAAAAACCGAGCTTCGCTGCCTCCTTCAGACGATCCTGGCCGCGCGGCGAGGGTCGGATCTCGCCCGCCAGACCGACTTCGCCAAAAACGATCAGACCCTTGGGCAACGCCTTGTTACGCATCGAAGAGTGGATGGCGAGCAGCACGGCGAGATCCGCGGCCGGCTCCGTGATTTTCACGCCGCCCACCGCATTGAGGAAAACGTCCTGATCGAAGCACGCAATGCCGGCATGGCGATGCAGCACCGCCAGCAGCATCGCCAGCCGGTTTTGTTCGAGGCCGACGGCCAGACGCCGCGGATTCGGCACGTGCGCTGTGTCGACGAGCGCCTGCACCTCGACGAGCAGCGGACGCGAGCCCTCCTGGGTCACGAGCACGCAGGAGCCCGGCACGCTCTGCTCGTGCTGCGAGAGAAAGAGCGCCGAGGGATTCGCCACGCCGCGCAGGCCCTTCTCGGTCATGGCGAACACACCCAGTTCGTTGACCGCGCCGAAGCGGTTCTTGAATGCGCGCACGAGACGGAACGACGAATGCGTGTCGCCTTCGAAATACAGCACGGTGTCGACGATATGCTCGAGCACGCGCGGCCCAGCGAGATTGCCCTCCTTCGTCACGTGGCCGACCATGATGATCGCCGTGCCCGACTGCTTCGCGATACGGGTGAGCTGCGCCGCGCACTCGCGCACCTGCGCGACGGAACCCGGCGCGGAAGTCAGCGCTTCGGAATAAATCGTCTGGATCGAGTCGATGACCGCGACATCGGGCTTCTCGGCCTCGATCGTTGCCTGGATCTTTTCGAGCTGGATCTCGGCGAGCAGTTGCAGCTCGCTCGCCATGGATCCCGGATCGAGCAACGCCAGTCGTTGCGCGCGCAACGCGATCTGCGCAGCCGACTCTTCGCCGCTCACATAGAGCGCGCGACGCTCCGCCGCGATCTGCGCGAGCGACTGCAGCAACAACGTCGACTTGCCGATGCCAGGATCGCCGCCGATCAGCACCACACCGCCCGCGACGAGACCGCCGCCCAGCACGCGGTCGAATTCCCCCACGCCGGTCGTGAAGCGCGGCACGTCGGACGCCTCGATATCGGCGAGACGCCGCACCGGCGCGCTCTTCGCGAGCGACTGAAAGCGGTGGCTGCTCGCCGATTCGGCAACGCCTTCCACCAGCGTGTTCCACGCGCCGCACGCGGGGCACTGGCCTTGCCACTTGGGCGCCTGGCCGCCGCATTCGGTGCACGTGTACAGTGTCTTGACCTTCGCCATGCTCTTTGCCATGGCGTTATTCGGCCCGCACCGGCACGCGCGGCGCAACGGCGCACATCAGCTCGTAGCCAATCGTGCCACAGGCTTTCGCGACGTCGTCGATCGGCAGGTTGTTGCCCCACAGTTCCACACGGGCGCCCACGCCCGCGGTGTGCACGGGCGTGAGGTCGACGGTGAGCATGTCCATGGAGACGCGGCCCACGACATGCGTGAGCACGCCGTCGACGATCACCGGCGTGCCTTCGGGCGCGACACGCGGATAGCCGTCGGCATAACCGCACGCCACCACGCCGATGCGCATGGGCTTGCGCGCCGTGAAAATCGACCCGTAGCCGACGGTCTGCCCTTCGGCGACGTGCTGCGTGGCGATGAGTTCGGACGCGAGCGTCATGGCCGGCTGCAGGCCTGTGCCTTCGAGCGCCGAGGAGAAGCCCGAAGGCGAAGCGCCATAAAGAATGATGCCGGGGCGCACCCAGTCGAAGTGCGTCGAAGGATGCCAGAGCGTGGCAGCCGAATTGGCGAGGCTGCGTGCACCCGCAATGCCTTGCGCGCCGCGCTCGAACGCGGCCATCTGCTCGCTCACGCCGCGCGGCGTGTCGGCGTCGGCGAAGTGCGTCATCAGCGTGATCTGGCCGATGCCGGCACAGGCGCGCGCGCGCTCCCACGCGGCGCGGTACTTCTCGGGCGTATAGCCGAGCCGGTTCATGCCGCTATTCATCTTGAGCTGAACGTTGACCGGCTTCGAGAGACGCGCCATTTCGAGCATGCGCATCTGCTCGTCGCTGTGCACGACGGTCGTGAGGCTGTAGCGGTCGATCACATCGATGTCGGTCGGCCGGAAAAAGCCTTCGAGCAGGAGGATCGGACCTGCCCAGCCGAGCTCGCGCAGCTTGACGGCTTCCTCGAGGTCGAGCAGGCCGAAACCGTCGGTTGCGCGCAGGCCGGGAAACGCGCGCGCAAGCCCGTGCCCGTAGGCGTTGGCCTTCACCACGGCCCAGATTTTCGACTTTGGCGCGTACTTGCGGACGACGGCGAGGTTATTGGCGAGAGCGGCGGTGTGGATCGTTGCTGAGAGGGGGCGCGGCATGGGAGATTTTTTCGCAAAGACGCTTTCGAATCAGGAGCTTACAGGGTGTTTTCAGCGCCCCGCAGGCCCGCCTGACGGGCGCTCAAGGATTGTGCTAGTCCGAATACGCCTATTTTCGTGATATAAAGCCCTGCGCACAACCCATTTCGAACGTAATAAGCCCGGATGCCTCCCACCCGTCCGGGGCGGACGGACCGCAGCGAGGAAAGCATCGCATCAGATGAAAAAAGGCTTTTACACCATCATGGCCGCGCAGTTTTTTTCGTCGTTGGCCGACAATGCGCTCCTGATCGCTGCGATTGCACTGCTGAAAGATCTCCACGCCCCGAACTGGATGACGCCGCTGCTCAAGCTGTTCTTCGTCCTCTCCTACGTCGTTCTTGCCGCCTTCGTCGGCGCCTTCGCAGATTCCCGCCCCAAGGGCCGCGTGATGTTCATCACGAACACGATCAAGGTCGTCGGCTGCGCCATGATGCTGGCGGGCACGCATCCTTTGATCGCCTATGGTGTAGTGGGTTTCGGCGCGGCGGCGTATTCGCCCGCCAAGTACGGCATCCTGACCGAGCTGCTGCCGCCTGAGCGCCTCGTCGCCGCCAATGGCTGGATCGAGGGCACGACAGTCGGCTCGATCATTCTCGGCACCGTGCTCGGCGGCGCGTTGATCAGCCCCCACATCGCCTCGCATGTGCTGCGCCATACGCCCGCCGCGATCAGCACGCCCGCCGAAGCCGCGATGGTCGTGATCATGGTGATCTACGTGATCGCCGCCCTCTTCAATCTGCGTATTCCCGACACCGGCGCGCGCTATCCGCGCCAGCAGCACGGTGTCATCCGCCTCATCACCGATTTCGCCGACTGCTTCAACATCCTCTGGCGCGACAAGCTCGGGCAGATCTCGCTCGCGGTCACGACGCTCTTCTGGGGCGCAGGCGCGACGCTGCAATTCATCGTCCTCAAGTGGGCCGAAGTCTCGCTCGGCATGTCGCTCTCCGAAGGCGCGGTGCTGCAGGCCGTGGTGGCCGTGGGCGTGGCGGCCGGCGCCATGATCGCGGCCGCGCGCATACCGCTCAAGAAGTCGCTCTCGGTGCTGCCGGTCGGCATCATCATGGGGCTTGCCGTCATGCTCATGGCGTTCTACACGCGCCATCTCTTTCCGCCGCATTGGGGCCTGCATATCGGCCATTTGCGCGTTCCCGGCTACCTGATTTTTGCCTACATTTTCCTCATGGTCGTGGGCGGCCTCTCGGGCTTCTTCGTCGTGCCGATGAACGCGCTGCTCCAGCATCGCGGCCACGTGCTGCTCTCCGCCGGCCACTCCATCGCCGTGCAGAACTTCAACGAGAATCTTTCGGTGCTCGTGATGCTGTGCCTCTATGCCGTGCTCGTGTGGCTCGACGTGCCGGTGACCATCGTGATCGTGCTGTTCGGCACGTTCGTCTGCCTGATGATGTGGCTCGTGATGCGCCGCCACCAGGCGAATCAGCGCTCGTTCGACTCGGTCGCCCTGATCGGCGAAAATCACAGGCATTGATGGGCGTGCGGGGTCCGACGTAATCGGACCGCCGCCTCCGCCGAACCGAATTTTCCCTGTGCACGCGCGGCGACACGCCGCGCGCGACGCGCATCTGACGCTGCCATGACTTCATCGATTTCCAACGTTCTCACGATCGCCGGCTCCGACTCGGGCGGCGGCGCGGGCATTCAGGCCGACCTCAAGGCGTTCTCCGCGCTCGGCGCGTACGGCGCGAGCGTCATTACGGCGCTCACCGCGCAGAACACGCGCGGCGTCACCGCGATCCACGCGCCCGACGCGGGGTTCGTCACCGCGCAGCTCGACGCCGTGTTCGACGACATCCGCATTGATGCCGTGAAGATCGGCATGCTCGCCAATGCCGACATCGTGCGCGCCGTCGCCGATGCGCTGCGGCGGCACAAGCCGGCGCGTGTCGTGCTCGACACCGTCATGATCTCGAAGAGCAATCACGCGCTGCTCGCGCCCGAAGCGGTCGCCGCGCTGCGCGAGGAGCTTCTGCCACTGGCTGGCGTCGTCACGCCGAATCTGCCGGAAGCCGCTGCACTGCTCGGTGTGGCGCCTGCCGCCGACGAAGCCGCGATGGTCGAGCAAGGCGAAGCGCTGCGCGCGCTAGGTGCGCAAGCGGTGCTGATGAAAGGCGGCCATCTGGGCAGCGCGGACAGCCCCGACTGGCTCATCGAAGCCGGTGGCACGCTGCGTCTTGCCGGCCCACGCGTGCCGGTCACGAATACGCACGGCACCGGCTGTACGCTCTCTTCCGCGATTGCCGCACTGTGGCCGCAACGCGGCGCGCTCGCACCGGCCGTTAGCGAAGCCAAGCAGTATTTGACGGCGGCGCTGGAGGCGAGCGAGCGGCTCGACGTCGGTCATGGCGTCGGGCCGGTGCATCACTTCTGGCGCTGGTGGTAAGCGCACTTTCACGCGCTTGTTGACCGGCAACTCACTGACGCGAAAATGCCGCGGCGCGCGCGGGCCAATCGTCGGGAACGATGAAACCGCGCGACATTTCGCGGTAGCCGCCCGCGCCGTCGGTCGCGAATGCCGCAACCAGGACCGGGTCATCTGGCCGGGCTAGCGCGGTGACCAACGCGTTGGGGTCGATGGGCGACGCTGTGCTTGCGGTTGCTTGCGCTGCACCCGGCACGGCCGCCAGCCTGCGTGGCGCGAGCCACGCGAGCCTCGGCAACACGCTCCAGCCATCGGCCGTCTGTTGCCGCGCGAACGCCGGCCAGTCCGAACGCGTGACCCACCAGCCGCGCCCATGATCTGCGGCCAGCTCAGGGGCGTCCTCCACGCGTGACGGTGCCGCTTCTCCCGCCCGGTAAAAAAGCCAGCCCTTCACGAACATCTGTGCAAGCCACTGGCCTTCGTAACCAAGCGAGGCGAATTCTTCGCGTGCGCTCATACGCAGCTGATGGTCGCGCAGATGCGTCAGCTTCAGATCGAAGCGATCGCGCAAGTTCGGCCCGACGAATTCGGCAAGCGATGCGCGTGCGGCATCGCCGGGCCCCGCGTGCAGGTAACACTTCACCGCCAGTTCCCAATGCAGGCGCGCGCCCGCACGCGTCTGCACGAGGAAATCGCACTCGCCGAGCGTGATGCCTGCACGACGCAACGGCACATTTTGCGCGACGAGTTGGGCCGCAGGTCCATTCGCGAGAAACCATCCCAGCAGATTTTCGGCATAGCGTCCAAGGCGATGCGTCGGCGCGGCCATGAGCGCTTCGTGCAGATGCGCCGGATCGCGATCGAGTTGCGCGAGCCAGTCGCACGTGGCGCGAGCTTCTTGCGCATTGGCACACCATTGCGCAAGCGGTGCGAGCGGTGGTTGCGCACGCAACAGATCGGGGCTGTAGAGCAGCCACGCGAGATCGCGCACGGCCGGATCAGTGAGGCGATCGATCAGATCGTGGTCCGCGCAAGCGTCGGGTACGCGCTGCGGCCCGGCATCGTCTCGCGGCCCGCCTTCGCCCGGGGCACTGCTCGCACCGGATACGTCCGCGGGCCGCGCGGCGTTCATTGCTCGCCGCCGGAGGCTGCTCGCCAGGTGTCGCGCGCGAGGCAGAGGTCGGTCCAGGCCTTCGCCTTGTCGTGCAGGCTGCGCAGCAGATACGCGGGGTGATAGGTGACGATGACGGGCACGCCCTCGTACTCGTGAACGCGTCCGCGCAGCGACGCGATGCTCCCTTCGGTCTTGAGCAGGCTCTGCGCCGCGAAACGCCCGAGCGCGACGATGATCTTCGGCTTCACGAGCGCCACCTGACGCTGCAAATACGGCTCGCAGCGCGCGACCTCGTCGGGCTCCGGATTGCGGTTGCCAGGCGGGCGGCACTTGATCACGTTCGCGATATAGACGTTCTCGCCGCGCGCGAGCGAGAGCGCACGCAGCATGTTGTCGAGCAGCTTGCCCGCCTGACCGACGAAGGGCTCGCCCTGACGGTCCTCGTTCTCGCCGGGCGCCTCGCCGATCAACATCCAGTCGGCCTTGCGATCGCCCACGCCGAACACGGTGTTGGTGCGTTTCTCGCACAGACGGCAGCGGGTGCACGAGGCGACGCGCTCGGCGAGCGCGTCCCAGTCGAGCGTCGCGACGTCGTTGCGGGGTGCGCCGCTCGTTTGCGCAGGCTCGGCCTCGTGCGGCAGAACCGGCTGGGCCACCGAGTCGAACCACGCGAAATCTTCGTCCGTGAGCGGCGGCGGTTCATCGGATGAATGCGGCGCGGGCTGCGAGGGCGCGGCGGCGCGCGCAACGGGTTGCGGTGGCTGGGGGGCGGCCGGTTGTGCTTCGGCGGGCTGCACCGCGGCGGCCGGGCGCGCCGCTTGCACCACTGGCGCTTCGATTTCGACTTCGGCGCGCGTCACCGCGGGCGACGGTGCGACGGCCGCGTCATCAGGAGACGCTTCGAGCGACGCGCCACCCTGCGTTCCCTTACGCACCCAGCGTGGCGCGAGCCCAAGCTCCTCCAGCGCGATCTCATCGAGCGGCATCCGCGCCCTCCCCTGCAAAAGAAAAACGCATCACGAGTGCGTCCTCGCGGCTGTGGTGCTTCGCCGGATAGTAGTTCTTGCGACGGCCGATCGTGACGAAGCCGAATTGTTCGTACAGCCGGATGGCCCGATGATTCGAAGGCCGGACTTCGAGCAGCAGGCCTTCGAGACCTTGCGAGCGCGCAATGCGGACCGCCTCGCGCAGCATCGCGAGCCCGGCGCCCGCACCCTGCGCCTGAGGCGCGACGCAAAGATTCAGCAGATGCATCTCGTCGACCACGGGCATCAGCACGCAATAGCCGACCAGCATGCCAGTGACATGACGCATGCACAGACCGTAATAGCCATTGCGCAGCGAGTCTTCGAAATTGCCGCGCGACCACGGAAACTCGTACGCCGAGCGCTCGACGATCGCGACTTCGTCCAGGTCGCTTTCGGTCATCGGCGACAAATAGCGGTCGGTCATGAGCACGCCGCTCATTGCGCGCCCTCGCCGCCCACGCCACCTTCCCCCGCTCCGCCCGCACCACGTTGCGCCGCGGCCTTCGCGGCGAGGCGTTCGGCCGTGGTTTGCGCGACCTTGTTGCGCACGTATTCGGGCGCGGCCTGGTCAGCGGGTTGCGTGCGGCCCGCGCGAAACGCGCGCAACGCCGCGTGCGCGAGCGGCAACGCGTGCGGGAGCGCCTCGGCGTCGATCGTGCGCGCGGCGGCAGCGGCTGTCAGGCGCGCGCCGAACGCGGCGGCGGCGTTGCCCGCCAGCGTGAACGGTGCGTCGGGCGCGGCGATGTGCTCCGGCGAGTCGAGCGATGCCGGCTGCAACGTGCGCCAGTCGCCAACCGCGGCGTCCCATTCGAAATCGGCCCAGTAGGCTTCGTCCATGCGCGCGTCGAGGGCGGCCAGCACGCGGGTCGCGGCGCAATCGCGCAGCCGTGCGCTCTCCGCACAGACGAGCAGCGTGCCCACCGGCACCACCGGGATATCGAGACCGAACGCGAGCCCTTGCGCCACGCCCGTCGCCGTGCGCAAACCCGTGAAGGAGCCCGGACCCGCGCCGAACGCAATCGCGTCGCAGTCGGCGAGCGTGAGGCCGGCTTCGTCGAACAATTCGGCTATGGCGGGCAGCAGCCGCGTGCTGGAGACGGCGCCCGTGGCTTCGTGGCGCACCCAGACGCTGACTTCCGACAGCGATCCGGAGGCGGTCTCGCCGCCGGTGGAGGGGGAACGATCTGCGCCGCCGGGGGCGACGCGAAGCAGCGCGACCGAGCAATATTCGGTCGAAGTATCGAGGGCAAGCAGCACGGTTTCGGTCATGAGCGCTATTGTAATGCCCCGCCCCCCGCGCGGGCCCCCGGCTCTCGCCATCTGGCGGTTGCGCGGGCGCCCTGCCGCCCCTTGGCTCATTCGGGCCAGCCATAAGTGGAGGAATCGCTCCAGCTTTTCCGGGGTTTGCGCTGCTACCATCGGCGCGCTGACCTGAACCACCAAGCGGAGGAAACAACATGAGCGACGTGAACACGCAGTTCACCCAAGCCCAGCAAGACGTGCAGCAACTGCCGGAGCGCCCCGGCAATCTGACGCTGCTGCGCCTCTACGCACTCTTCAAGCAGGCGACCGAAGGCGACGTGCACGGCGACAAGCCCGGCTTCACCGACATCGTCGGCAAGTACAAGTATGAAGCGTGGGCCGCCCTGCAAGGCACGGCACAGGAAACCGCGAAGCAGCAATACGTCGAACTCGTCGAATCGCTCAAGAGCGGCGCCACGAGCTGATCAGGCCCTTTCCAGAAAACCGCCTGGCGCACGCCAGGTAAAAGCGGTGCGTGACGAAGCGGGCGACCCGGCCCGCTGCGTCACGCCGCCGCGCCCGCGCCTTCGCGGTGCGTCGCTCTGGCGCGCCGCAACAAAACGAGATATACTGCGTGCTGCGTTGCGCTCCGGTCGCTCGTTCGATCAGCACAACGCCTCGTAGCGTTAAGCTCCAATCCAGTTTAGAACCTGTCCCCCCCTGCTTGGCCCTGTTTTCGGGCCGTCAAGTATCAGGCTGGCGACTGGCCAATCCCGGCCGAAGTCGCACCCAAAACAGCTTCTAACGAAAAATCCGCCATTGCGCGCGGATTGCCCCCGTTTTTCGATTTGTTCGCAAAATCCGACGACTTGGGTATGCCGATTGGCGCCGACGTTCTATTTCCTGTGTAACAAGGATTTTCATGACTTCGAGCAATACCCAAAGCCCCCTGGACGCAATCGCCGATCAGGCCCTCGGTCTTCCCGCCGCCGCCGACGCTTCCGCTGAAGCCCCCGCGCAGGCCGCAGATGCAACCGACGGTTCGGAATTCGCGTCGCTCGGTCTGTCGCCGGAGATCGTCTCCGCGCTGATCGCAGCGGGCTACAAGGCCCCGACGCCCGTGCAGGAACGCGCCATTCCTGCCGCCATCGCCGGCCGCGACCTGCTGGTCTCGAGCCCGACCGGTTCGGGCAAGACCGCAGCATTCATGCTGCCCGCCATCGAGCGCTTCGCGCAGATCCAGAAGGCCCAGGCCGCCCAGCCGCGCGAGCCGCGTCCGCAAGGCCAGAACGGCCAGCAAGCCGATCGCCGCCAGCGCCGCCCGCAACCGGTCGCGCGCCCCGGCCTCCTCGTGCTCACGCCGACGCGTGAACTCGCGATGCAGGTAACCACCGCCGCTTCGACGTACGGCAAGCACCTGCGCCGTCTGCGCACCGTGAGCATTCTCGGCGGCGTGGCATACGGCCAGCAGCTCATGCTGCTCGCGAAGAACCCCGAGATTCTCGTGGCGACGCCTGGCCGTCTGCTCGATCACCTCGAGCGCGGCCGCATCGACCTGTCCGAACTCAAAATGCTCGTGCTCGACGAAGCCGACCGCATGCTCGACATGGGCTTCATCGACGACATCGACACGATCGTCGCCGCCACGCCCGAAACGCGTCAAACGATGCTGTTCTCGGCCACGCTCGACGGCAAGATCGCTTCGATCACCGGCCGCCTGCTGAAGGACCCGGAGCGTATCGAGATCGTGCGCAAGGTCGAAGCGAACTCGAATATCGCGCAAACCGTGCACTACGTGGACGACCGCGATCACAAGGATCGTCTGCTCGACCACCTGCTCCGTGACGAAAGCCTCGACCAGGCCGTGGTGTTCACGGCCACGAAGATGGACGCCGACCAGCTCGCCGGCAAGCTTGCCGACGCCGGCTTCGAAAGCGCCGCGCTGCACGGCGACCTGCCGCAAGGCGCGCGTAACCGCACGATCCGTGCGCTGCGCGAGCGCCGCGTGCGCGTGCTCGTCGCGACCGACGTCGCGGCGCGTGGTATCGACATCCCCGGCATCACGCACGTGTTCAACTACGACCTGCCGAAGTTCGCCGAAGACTACGTGCACCGTATCGGCCGTACCGGCCGTGCCGGCCGCTCGGGTGTGGCGGTGAGCCTCGTGCATCACGCCGAGCAAGGCGCGCTCAAGCGCATCGAGCGTTTCGTGCGCTCGCCGCTGCCCGTGAACGTCGTGGAAGGCTTCGAGCCGCGCAAAGCGCCGCCGGCTAACCGCGGCTTTGGCGGCCGCGGCCGTCCGGGCGGTGGCAATGGCGGTGGCCGTCGCTTCGGTAACGGTGGCGGCAATGGCAAGCCGGGTGGCTACGGCGCCCGTGGCGGCAATGGCGGCAACGGTGGCGGCGATCGCAACGGCAACAGCTGGGGCAACAAGCCGGAAGGCTCGCGCGGCGGCTATGGCGCCCGCGAAGGCGGCTACGGTTCGCGTGAAGGCGGCTTTGGTGGCGGCTCGCGTAGCGGCGAAGGCAACCGTGGCGGCTACGGCCAGCAACGCGAAGGCTACGGCCGCTCGCGCGAAGGCGGTGGCGGTTACGGCGCGCGCCGTAACGACGGCCCGCGTGGCGCACGTCGCGACAGCTAAATCGTCGACAAGCGGCGCACGGCGCGGCCTTTGAGCCGCCCCGCCGCCGCAGCAACATGCTCAGGACCGGTGCTTAGGCACCGGTCTTTTTTTATCGACGCCCGAATTTCACGATATGAAAAATTTTTTTACCTCGTAAAAAATCGTGCTGCATGGCACAAAGCGCTCGATTGCAAGATGGAAAATTGCCTTTCACATTGCAAAAATAGTTTTTTACATCGTTGATTTTATTGAAATAAAAAAGCACAAAAAAGCCCATCGCACGTCTGTTGGTGGTCGACCGATTTGCCTAGACTCTTATATAAGAGTTCGTGAAACGAAACGCCCAAATCCAGAAGCCGGCGCCTTCGTTTTGCGAGATTCAGCGGTTCAGCCGTTTCGTTTCAGCGATCCACTATCAGGCAAACGAAGGAGCACACCATGTCGACTCGTCAACAGCAAGCCCGGCAACTCCAGCAGCAATGGGAAACCGATCCGCGCTGGAACGGCATCAAACGCAACTACACCGCTGACGACGTGGTGCGCCTGCGCGGTTCGATCCAGCCTGAGCATACGCTCGCGAAAAACGGCGCCGAAAAGCTCTGGCAAGGCGTGAACACCGAGCCGTTCATCAACGCATTGGGCGCGCTCACGGGCAACCAGGCCATGCAGCAAGTGAAGGCCGGCCTGAAGGCAATCTATCTGTCAGGCTGGCAGGTCGCGGGCGACGCCAACCTCGCCGGCGAAATGTACCCGGACCAGTCGCTCTACCCGGCAAACTCGGTGCCGCAGGTCGTCAAGCGCATCAACAATACGCTCACGCGCGCCGACCAGATCCAGTGGTCCGAAGGCAAGAATCCCGGCGACGAAGGCTACACCGACTTCTTCCAGCCGATCGTGGCGGACGCCGAAGCCGGCTTCGGCGGCGTGCTGAACGCGTTCGAACTGATGAAGGCGATGATCGAGGCGGGCGCGGCGGGCGTGCACTTCGAAGACCAGCTTGCCTCGGTGAAGAAGTGCGGGCACATGGGCGGCAAGGTGCTCGTGCCGACGCGCGAGAATATCGCCAAACTCACGGCCGCGCGTCTGGCCGCCGACGTCTGCGGCGTGCCGACCGTACTGCTCGCCCGCACCGACGCGGAAGCCGCCGACCTCGTGACGTCCGACATCGACGACAACGACAAGCCGTTCCTCACAGGCGAGCGCACCGTGGAAGGCTTCTTCCGCACGAGAAACGGCCTCGAACAGGCCATCTCCCGCGGTCTCGCCTACGCGCCGTATGCCGACATGATCTGGTGCGAAACGGGCAAGCCGGATCTGGAGTTCGCGAAGAAGTTCGCCGAAGCGATCCACAAGCAGTTCCCGGGCAAGCTGCTCTCGTACAACTGCTCGCCGTCGTTCAACTGGAAAAAGAATCTCGACGACGCGACGATCGCCAGATTCCAGCGCGAACTCGGTGCAATGGGCTACAAGTTCCAGTTCATCACCCTTGCGGGCTTCCACTCGCTCAACTACTCGATGTTCAACCTTGCGCACGGCTACGCGCGCCAGAACATGAGCGCGTTCGTCGAACTCCAGCAGGCCGAGTTCGCCGCCGCCGAAAAGGGCTTCACCGCTGTGAAGCACCAGCGCGAAGTGGGCACGGGCTACTTCGACGCCGTGACGCAGACGGTCGAGCGCGACGCCTCGACCACGGCGCTGCACGGTTCGACGGAGGACGAGCAGTTCTTCGACAAGAAGGTGGCGTAAGACCACCGGCAGTAACGGCAGTAACGGCGGCGCAAGCCGCCGCGCACGAACAGGCAGCTGGCACGCGTACCTTGGCGGGGCGCGCCGGATGCCCACCGGCGCGGCCCGGGCGCATGCCGCAAGGCGTTTCAGGGAGGAAGCGGTAGAGGACACAGGCCGCGCGTGCCGGACAGAATCCGGCTCGCGGCTCGCCCAGCCAACGCACCGGGCGAGCATGGCCTTGTGCTTCATCGCGAATCGGCGAAAAAGCACCCGCCCCGAACGGCGCCTGCATCCCACTAAAAAGACTAGCGATACACGATCACCGGAATCTTCGTATGGGTGAGCACGCGCTGCGTCTCGCTGCCGATCAGCAGGCTGCCGAGCCCGCGACGCCCGTGCGAAGCCATGAATATCACGTCGCAGCCTCCGGATTCGGCGGCTTCGATGATGCCGAGATACGGTGCCGGATGCACGCTCGTGAGGCTGTCGCAGATCACGCCCGCATTGCGCGCAGCCGCCTCGATTTCGTCCAGATGCACGCGCGCCTCTCGCTCACTGCGCGTCTGGAAGTCGCCGGGCGGCTCGATCACCACGTCGGCGTATGGCGAGTACGGATATTGCGGCAGGCACGCGTAGGCCGTGACGCGCGCGCCCACAGTGCGTGCGAGGTCGATCGCGCCGTCGATCGCCTTCTTCGACAGCTCCGAACCGTCAGTCGGTACGAGAATGTGCTTGAACATGGCGCCCTCCGTGGCCTGGCGGATTACGGGCAAGACAAGGGTCAAACGCGGTCAAACGCGGGATTCGAAACGCAGGCAAGCAGTCAGCCAGCGTCTCGCGCAGGCGGGCGCCTTGGCCCACAGGTCGATTGTAGTGCGCGAAAAATCGGCGCAAGCCGTGCGTGCGGGTCAATCCGGATATCGGAAACACGCACTGCGGCCCCTATCCCCAGTAACCGGGTTGACCGTAGGTATGCTTGAGAAAGTCGAGAAAGAGGCGCACGCGCAGCGGCAAATGGCGGCGCTGCGGAAACACGGCGTGGATGCCGATGGGCGGCGCGGCGAACGCGTCGAGCACCGTCACGAGCCGGCCCGCCGCAATATCCTCGCCGACTTCCCACCACGAGCGCCACGCCAGACCGTGGCCAGCGAGACACCACTCGTGCAGCACCGCGCCGTCCGAGCATTCCATCGTGCCCGCCACGCGGATCGACACCACCTTGCCCTCCTGCTGAAACGCCCAGCCGCGCTGCTGGTTCAGGCTCGCGCCGAAAGCGAGGCAGTTGTGACGCACGAGATCGGCGGGCGCTTCGGGCTCGCCGCGGCGCGACAGATACGCGGGCGCCGCCACGCACACGCGCCGGTTTTCACCGAGCTTGAGCGACACGAGGGACGAATCGGGCAATTCGCCCAGCCGCACGGCGCAGTCGAAGCCCTCGTTCACGAGATCGACGAGCCGGTCCGAGAGATCGAGCGCGATGCTCACGTCCGGATGCGCGACCGTGAAATCGGGCACGAGCGGCGCGACGTGCCGCCGCCCAAAACCTGCCGGCGCGGACACGCGCAGGTGCCCGCTCGCCTTCACGCCGCCCTCGGACACGCTCGCCTCGGCGTTCTGCATGTCGTGAATGATGCGCTGGCAGTCCTCGAGGAACGCCGAGCCTTCGAACGTGAGCGTGATGCGCCGCGTGGTACGCACGAGCAGCTTCACGCCAAGCCGTTCCTCGAGCGCATCGATGCGCCGACCGATGATGGCAGGGGCCACGCCCTCGGCCTGGGCGGCGGCGGAAAGGCTGCCCTTGGCAGCCACGGTAACGAAGGTCTCGATCTGTTTGAAGCGGTCCATCAGCGGTCACGGCGCGCACTGGGCGACAGAAACAGTGGAAAAGAGAGATCAGGCCGACAGATTAGGTGGGTAAAAGTAAAAGATCAAGTGATCAATCCCGCCTTTTTCAGTGATACGACTCATGAATACAATCGACCTCGACCTCTGAAGACGGAGTGCAAGGCTATGTCGGCCACAACGACACCATCGACAACACGATTTCCCAAGGCAGTGATCTTCGACGCGTACGGCACGCTCTTCGACGTGCATTCGGTCGTCGCTGCCGCCGAGCAGATGTTCCCCGGCCAGGGCGAGGCGCTCTCGCAGCTCTGGCGCCTCAAGCAGATCGAGTACACGCAGCTGCGCACGCTCTCCGACCCGGCCGGCGCGCGCTACCGCCCGTTCTGGGACATCACGCTCGACGCGCTGCGTTACGCCGCGCGCCGCCTGAACCTGTCGCTCACGGGTGCAGGCGAAAAGCGTCTCATGGACGAATATGCCTGCCTCTCGGCCTTCCCCGACGTGCTGCCCGCGCTGCGCCGCCTGCGTGAGCCGCGCGAAGACGGCACGCGCATGGGCCTTGCGATCCTCTCCAACGGCAACCCGCAAATGCTCGACATCGCGGTGAAGAGCGCCGGCATGAGCGGCCTCTTCGACCACGTGCTGTCGGTCGATGCCGTGCGCGCCTACAAGCCGGCCGCCGCCGCGTACTCGCTCGGCACCGCCGCCTTCGACGCCGCGCCGCGCGACATCGTGTTCGTGTCGTCGAACGGCTGGGACGCCGCGGGCGCCGGCTGGTTCGGCTACACCACGTTCTGGATCAACCGCCAGCGACTGCCCGCCGAAGAGCTCGGCGTGGCGCCGCATGGCACCGGCGGCGGCATGGCAGAACTCGCCGCCTTTCTCGAAACCGCTGCGCCGGACCGGCACAGCCGCCCTCGCCCCAGCCCGGGCGTGTGACGGCGCGCATGGAACGACGCAGCCACAACAACCACACATTCACAGTCTGACCGACCAAGGAGCAAGCAAATGGCGAACACGTTGCAACTGCCGCAAGGCATGCAGATCACGGCTGAAATCCAGCCCGGCTTCGAAACGATCCTCACGCCCGAAGCGCTCGAACTCGTTGCGAAGCTGCATCGCGCGTTCGAGCCGCGCCGCCAGGAACTGCTGAAGGCACGCGTCGAGCGCACGAAGCGCCTCGATGCCGGCGAGCGCCCCGACTTTCTTGCCGAAACGAAATCGATCCGCGAAGGCGACTGGAAGATCGCGGCGCTGCCGAAGGATCTCGAATGCCGCCGCGTGGAAATCACGGGCCCGGTCGAGCGCAAGATGATCATCAACGCGCTGAACTCGGGCGCGGACTCGTACATGACCGACTTCGAGGACTCGAACTCGCCGAACTGGGAAAACCAGATCATCGGGCAGCTCAACCTCAAGGACGCCGTGCGCCGCACGATTTCGCTGGAGCAAAACGGCAAGCGCTACCAGCTCAACGACAAGGTCGCCACGCTGATCGTGCGTCCGCGCGGCTGGCACCTCGACGAAAAGCACGTGACGGTGGACGGTCAGCGTGTGTCGGGCGGCATTTTCGACTTCGCGCTCTTTCTCTTCCACAATGCGAAGGAACTGATTTCGCGCGGCAGCGGCCCCTACTTCTATCTGCCGAAGATGGAAAGCCATCTCGAAGCGCGCCTGTGGAACGACATCTTCGTCGCGGCGCAGGAAGGCGTGGGCATCCCGCGCGGCACGATTCGCGCGACGGTGCTGGTCGAGACGATCCTCGCCGCGTTCGAGATGGACGAAATCCTCTATGAACTGCGCGAGCACAGCTCGGGCCTCAACGCGGGCCGCTGGGACTACATCTTCTCGGCGATCAAGAAGTTCAAGAACGACAAGGACTTCTGCCTCGCCGACCGCTCGCAGATCACGATGACGGTGCCGTTCATGCGCGCTTACGCGCTCGAACTGCTCAAGACCTGCCACAAGCGCAATGCACCGGCTATCGGCGGCATGAGCGCGCTGATCCCGATCAAGAACGACGCGGCCGCCAACGACAAGGCCATGGGCGGCGTGCGCTCTGACAAGGCGCGCGACGCAACGGACGGCTACGACGGCGGCTGGGTGGCGCACCCGGGCCTCGTGCCCATCGCGATGGAAGAGTTCGTGAAGGTGCTCGGCGACAAGCCGAACCAGATCGGCAAGCAGCGCCCGGACGTGAACGTCGCGGGCAAGGATCTGCTCGACTTCCGTCCGGAAGCGCCGATCACCGAAGCTGGCCTGCGCAACAACATCAACGTGGGCATCCACTACCTCGGTTCGTGGCTCGCAGGCAATGGCTGCGTGCCGATCCACAACCTGATGGAAGACGCCGCGACCGCCGAAATCTCGCGCTCGCAGGTGTGGCAGTGGATCCGCTCGCCCAAGGGCAAGCTCGAGGACGGCCGCAAGGTCACGGCCGAGTTCGTGCGTGATCTGATCCCGCAGGAGCTGGACAAGGTGAAGGCGTCGGTGGGCGGCGACACCAAGCCGTACGAGCGCGCCGCGCAGATCTTCGAGCAGATGTCGACGTCGGAAAACTTCGTCGAGTTCCTGACGCTGCCGCTGTACGAAGAGATCTGATTCATCGGGATTGCTAACGAATAGCCGATGCAAAAGGCCCGACGGATGAGAATCCGTCGGGCCTTCGTGTTTTCATGCGCCGCGCTCACGGGAGCGCCGCGCGTCTTCGGGTCAGCGCGCGCGCCGATGCGTGACCCAGTCGCCGCCCGCAATCTCGGGGCGTCCTGCAATGGCGGCAGACGCAACCGGATAGTAGAGGCAAGCAATGCGTTCGCCCTGCACCTCGATATCCACTTCCTTCGACACGAAGAGTCCATCCACACCCGGATAAACCTGCTCGATTTCGTCGAGTACCGCGAGGAGCGCGTCGTCGATTTCGTAGACGTCGCCGACGACCGTCGATTGCGCATCCGGCGCTTCGGCCACCATCCCCGGATAGCTGCCGAAGTCGAAGAGCCGACCGGCGAGCGTCGTGAGACCGAGGTGACGCGGGCGCGCGATCGCGTTGCGATCGGCCGCGAGGTTGATGTCGTTGATCTCGCCCGCGCGCAGCGTGCCGTAGACGAACACATATTTCATGGCTTCTCTCTCCTTCAGGGTGTCTCGCGCCACACGAGCACGCTATCGATCCGTCCACATTATGCCCGGCCATTAATGCATGCGGCCCAGGCCGCCGCCCGCGAGACGTCTACAATGGGTGCGCCAGACTTGGCAAACCCGTTGGCAATCCCGTCACCCAACCCGCCGCCACCGTGCCCGTCATGCCCGAGGATTCGCCCAACCCTGCGGCCAGCACCGCAAGCCACCCGGCGCCGCCGCACGCCGAACTCATCGATATCCCGCCTGAGTTCGCGCCTACGCCCACGCATCCTATCCGCGTGCGTTCGCGGCCCATGCCGGCGGGGGTCTGCATCGCACAGCACACGCACGCGTGGGCGCAGCTCGCCTACTCGTCGCGCGGCGTGCTGCGCATGGCGACGCCCGGCACGACGTGGATGGTGCCGCCCTCGCGCGCCATCTGGGTGCCGCCTCACATCACGCACGAAGTGGCGATCGTCGAGGATGCGTTCCTGCGCACGCTCTACGTGGACGAATCGGTGATTCCGCCCGGCCTCGACGCGTGCCGCGTGGTCGAAGTCTCAGGGCTGTTGCGCGAAACGATCGCCGCGCTCGACGAGCGTGGCATTCCGACGGCGCGCGAGCGCCTGCTCGGCGCGCTGGCGCTCGACGAGATCACGCGCTCGGCGCCGCTGCCGCTCGCCGTACCGATGCCCGAGGAAAAGCGCCTGCGCGCGCTATGCGAAGCGCTGATCGCCGACCCGGCGGCACCTGGCTCGCTTGAATACTGGGCCGCGCATGTGGGCGCGAGTACGCGCACGATTGCGCGGCTCTTTCGTCAGGAATTGGGCGTGAGTTTTTCGCAGTGGCGCCAGCAAGCGATTCTCGCGCGCGCGATTCCGCTGCTCAATCAGGGGCGCCCGATGGCCATCGTGGCGCAGGAACTCGGCTATCAAAGCCAGAGCGCATTCTCGGCGATGTTTCGCCGCGCGTTCGGCGAGAGCCCGCGCGCTTTCATCGCGCGCGGCACGGGCGCTCGCGACGAGGACGAACCCGAAGATTCCGTGGCCGCCGGGCGCGACGACAACGCGCATTGAACAGGCTACCGGCTGCGTTCAGACCAGCCGTGTCATGTGGCGAATCGAACCAAGCCGCGCAAGCCTCGGACCCGCCACGCGGTACCCCATGCGCAGATAAAGACGCGCGGCCGGGTTATCGACGAACACGCGCAGTTGCAGTTCGCGCAAGCCCCGCTCGCGGGCCCATTGGTGCGAGATGTCGAGCAGGAACGTGCCGGCGCCGTTGCCGCGATAGCCTTGGGCGATCTGCACGTCGCGAATGTGCAGCGAGTCGCCCTCCTGCGTCACGCGCAGCACGCCGATCGCCTCGCCGTCGAGTTCGAGGATGAAATTCTCCGACTCGCGATAGCTGGCGAGAAAGAGATCGCCACGCCAGACGAGGTGATGCCGCAGATAGTAGCCACCCATGTTGTTGCGCGTGAGCGTCTCCGCGAACTCGAAATCGTCCATGGTGGCGCGGCGCAGCTGAAACGGCGACGCAATGTCGTTGGGTGCGAACATGTCGGCAAGCGGAGAAACGAGGTTTCGACAACGCTACGATAACGCGCGACCGTCGGCAATCGCAGATTGTCCGTACGGAAAAATGAAATGGCGCGTAGGGAAAGGATGAGGAGAGAAGGAAGAAACGTCTGCGGAAAAAGAAAAAGCCCGTTGGACGTATCCAACGGGCTTCGTTCTGGCGGAGCGGACGGGACTCGAACCCGCGACCCCCGGCGTGACAGGCCGGTATTCTAACCAACTGAACTACCGCTCCAGCTTGCTGCTCACCGGCGGGCGTCGGTCGATTCCCGCTGGCGGCGTCGCCATACTACGCTTTGGCGCCGCATTTTCATTTGGCGTCCCCTAGGGGATTCGAACCCCTGTACTCACCGTGAAAGGGTGATGTCCTAGGCCTCTAGACGAAGGGGACAACACAGGCTTGCGCCTTAAACTGCATTTCGTTCGCAACTACCGAACGACTTTGAATCTGGCGGAGCGGACGGGACTCGAACCCGCGACCCCCGGCGTGACAGGCCGGTATTCTAACCGACTGAACTACCGCTCCAGCTTGCTGCTCAACCCGCGGGCGTCGGTCAATTCCCGCTGGCGGCGTCGCCACACTGCTTGCAGTGTTACTGCTTTGGCGCCGCATTTTCATTTGGCGTCCCCTAGGGGATTCGAACCCCTGTACTCACCGTGAAAGGGTGATGTCCTAGGCCTCTAGACGAAGGGGACAACACGGGCTTGCGCCTGTAATCGTCACTTTAACTAAAAAGCCCGCTCACAGTTTCTGAACGGGCTGGATCTGGCGGAGCGGACGGGACTCGAACCCGCGACCCCCGGCGTGACAGGCCGGTATTCTAACCAACTGAACTACCGCTCCAGTTCGACACAGTCAGATGGACTCCGTAGATTTCCACCTGATGCCTCACCAATCTCATTGACGACGCTCATGTCTGGCGTCCCCTAGGGGATTCGAACCCCTGTACTCACCGTGAAAGGGTGATGTCCTAGGCCTCTAGACGAAGGGGACCTTTTCAGATAATGCCGTTACCACACTCTACTGCGTACTACGCGTTCTGTTGGTGGAGGTAAGCGGGATCGAACCGCTGACCTCTTGCATGCCATGCAAGCGCTCTCCCAGCTGAGCTATACCCCCTTGCAGAACAGAAGCGAGATTTTAAACATCAATTTCGCTTTCGTCAAGAGCTTTTGAATCGTTTTTTGAAGCGCTTCGAGGTTTCTTTGAAACATCGTTGCCCGATTCTGCGGCTCTTTGCGTGAGATTTGCTGCTAATTCGCGGCCATCTCGCGCTCCGTATTCAACGGAGCCCGAATACTACAAGAACTGCCGCCCGGGCGCTAGGGTCTGGGCGAAAAATTCTTCAAAAAATTTACTTTGCAGCCGAAATGCCCTTCTCGATACGGCTCACCACCGCATCGCGGCCGAACAGCACGAGCACCGCATCGACCGACGGCGTATGCGTCGTACCGGCTACGAGCAAACGGGCGGGCATCGCGAGCTGCGGCATTTTCAGCTTGTGCGCGGCGAGCGTGGCCTTGAGCGCGGCCGAAACGCCCTCCTTCGTCCACTCAGCGCCCTTGAGCGCGGCGGCGAGGTCGGCGAGCGCAGGACGCACCGCTTCCGTGATGTGCTGCGCGAGTGCTTCGGCTTCCGGCTGCGGCTCGCGGTAGAACATCATCGCGCTCTCGGCGATCTCCTTGATCGTGTTCGCGCGGTCCTTGAAGAGCGAGACCACGCCTTCGAGCGACGGGCCCTTGGCCAGCGCGGCCTCGTCCACGCCGAGCGCAGCGAAGAACGGCTTGGAGAGCTCGGCGAGCCGCGCGTTGTCCACTTCCTTCAGGTAGTGGTTGTTGAGCCAGTTGAGCTTGTTGTGATCGTACTGCGCGGGCGACTTGCCCAGATGTTCGAGGTCGAACCACTCGACGAACTGCTCGCACGTGAACACTTCGGCGTCGCCGTGCGACCAGCCCAGACGCGCGAGATAGTTGAGCACCGCTTCCGGCAGATAGCCGGCGTCGCGATAGCCCATTACGCTCATCGCGCCGTGGCGCTTGCTCATCTTCTCGCCCTGCTCGTTGAGCACGGTCGGCAGGTGCGCATAGACCGGCGGCTCACCACCGAGCGCACGCAGGATGTTGATCTGGCGCGGCGTGTTGTTCACGTGGTCGTCGCCGCGAATCACGTGCGTGATCTTCATGTCGAGGTCGTCCACGACCACGCAGAAGTTGTAGGTCGGCGTGCCGTCCGGGCGTGCAATCACGAGGTCGTCGAGCTCTTCATTCGAGATCTCCACGCGGCCCTTGACGGCGTCGTCCCATGCCACCATGCCCGTGAGCGGGTTACGGAAGCGCAGCACCGGCTGCACGCCCTCCGGCGGCGTGGGCAGCACCTTGCCCGGCTCCGGGCGCCACGTGCCGTCGTAGCGCGGCTTTTCGCCGGCGGCGCGCTGGCGCTCGCGCAGTGCGTCGAGTTCTTCGGTCGACATGTAGCACGGGTACACGAGACCCTGCTCCTGCATCTCTTTGAGCACTTCGCGATACCGGTCCATGCGCTGCATCTGGTAGAACGGGCCCTCGTCGAAATTCAGGCCGAGCCATTCCATGCCTTCAAGGATCGCATCGACCGATTCCGACGTCGAACGCTCGAGGTCGGTGTCTTCGATCCGCAAGACGAAGACGCCCTTGTTGTGGCGCGCGAACGCCCACGGGTACAGCGCGGAACGGATGTTGCCGAGGTGAATGAAGCCAGTCGGGCTCGGCGCGAAGCGGGTACGAACGACAGAGGTAGTCATGGGCGATTACTCGAGGACGATGCCATCCGGGGCGCGGCACTGGCGATAGAAGCAGCCACGGCGGCGGACGGCCGGGGTTCGCGGCGCATTCGGCCCGCGCGGCGAGCGCGGCAGCGCCGGGGCGCACAAGCTCGCGCGCGAACGGGAATCCGGAAAATTAGAGACGGGATTATACCCGCCAGGCACGGCTTCGGCCTGGGGGCGCGGTCCGGCGCGCGCCTGTCGGTGCTGCGCTTGTCTCACGCAGGTCTCACGCGGGTCTCAGGCGAACCTCCGCGCGCTCGCAAACCGCGCTGGCGTTTTGTCATCTCCCGACACATCGCGTTACATGCACGCTCGCTAAACCGGCCGCGCTTTGCCTTATGATGTCGGCGCGCCGCCACCACGCTGCGGCGTCGCGCGTGCAAACACAGATATTCAGCCGCCCGCGCGAGCAGACCGGGGTACTGCGTCGTTCCTGACCGAACACGAACGCGGACCGCATGGAGAACCTTCTTGAAGCAGTCATCGCCCTCGTTGAGCCGCCGCCACTTTTCGCTTGCGGCCGCCTCCACCGTCCTTGCCGCCTGCACGACCGCGGGCACGCAGACCGCCAGCGTCCCGCCGCCCGTCACCACTGCGCCCCCGCCGCCGGTCGGCAAGCCGACGCGCCCGATTCGCGTGGGCCTCGCGCTCGGCGGCGGCGCCGCGCGCGGCTTCGCGCATATCGGCGTGATCAAGGCGCTCGAGGCGCGCAATGTGCAAGTCGACTTCGTGGTCGGCACGAGCGCGGGCTCGGTCGTCGCGGCGCTGTACGCCTCGGGCATGAACGGTTTCGCGCTCAACAAGCTCGCGCTGACGATGGACGAAGCTTCGATCAGCGACTGGGCGATGCCCTTCCGCACGCGCGGCCTCCTGCAGGGTGTGGCGCTGCAGAACTATCTGAACACCACGCTGCGCGAGCGCCCCATCGAAAAAATGGCGAAGCCGCTCGGCGTTGTCGCGACTGACCTGCGCACGGGGCAGCCCATCCTGTTCCAGCGCGGTAACACGGGTATTGCCGTGCGTGCGTCGTGCAGCATCCCGTCGATTTTCGAGCCGGTGAAGATCGCGGGCCACGAATACGTGGACGGCGGCCTCGTGAGCCCCGTGCCGGCCTCGTTCGCACGCAAGATGGGCGCCGATTTCGTGATCGCCGTGGACATTTCGTCGCGCCCGGAAACGGCCTCGACGCTCAGCCAGTTCGACGTGCTGATGCAGACCTTCACGATCATGGGCCAGACGATCAAGACCTACGAACTCGACAAGTACGCCGACGTCGTGATCCGCCCGAACCTCAACGCGATGTCGAGCAGCGACTTCACGCAGCGCAACGCGGCGATTCTCGCGGGCGAGGAAGCGGCGGCGCGCATCATGCCGGAACTCGAGCGCAAGCTTGCAGCGGCGCGCCTGACGGCCTGACCGCTAGACCCAAGCGCCCCTTGGGCGGGCGCGCAACCACAAAAAGCCTGCTTCGCGAGAAGCAGGCTTTATAGCTACCGGGTGCGCTACAAAGCCCCGATCAGTTGCCGCCGTTGGGGTCGAACTGTGCGCTCACGCGCTTGAGGCTTTGCTGCTGGTCCGGCGTGAACGACGTCTCGACACGGCGTGCGCCCGTGAAGCGCTTTTCCCAATAGCCGTCGTCGAGGTCGTCAACACGGATCGTGCTGCCGGTGGACGGCGAATGCACGAACTTGTTGTCGCCGATGTAGATACCGACGTGCGAGAACGTGCGGCGCATCGTGTTGAAGAACACGAGGTCGCCCGGCTTCAGGTTGCTCATGCTGACCTTCTCGCCCACGCGGCTCATTTCTTCGGCGCGGCGCGGCAGCGACATGCCGAGCGTGTCCTGGAACACGTAGCGCACGAAGCCGCTGCAATCGAGGCCGGAGTCAGGCGAGTTGCCGCCCCAGCGGTAACGCACGCCAATCATATTGAGTGCGCCGACAACGACGTCGCCGGCTTTGCCGGCCATGCCGGAGAGGAACGCCTTGGCGCCGCCTTCGGTCGGGGCCGGAGCCGCCGCCGGGGTCGCCTGGTTGGCATTCTGGAGTGCGTTCTGAACTGCAGGGATGGACTGCGGATTCGCCGAGCTGCTCGGCGAAAATGAGGCATTCTGGTTAAAGCTGCTTACTTCGTCGGCGAACGCGCCGGGAGCTGCGGCCATCAGTACGCCGATGAACATCCCGGCGACGACGCGCGTGCAAGCCTGGGTCAGGTATCGGTGCTGCATTGGTCGGTAGAAATTGCCCGTAAATCAGGGAGTTAGTAGAAAAGTTTGGACGATACTAGCCAGTAAGTATTTGTGTGTCAAAACAAATAGAAAAATTCAATCGCGACATTCACCTCATTGGTGAATTTCACCGAAATTCACCCTAAAGTTCCGCCAAAGCCTAGCGATCGAATGCGGCTTTCAATAATTTTCGGGTGTAAGGATGAGCCGGTCTATCGAAGATATTCGAGACCTCTCCCGACTCGACGATTGCCCCGTTCTGCATCACTGCGATCCGGTGCGCCATCGCGCCGATCACCTCCAGGTCGTGGCTGATGAACACGTAGCCCAGGTTGTACTTGCGTTGCAGATCCGTCAACAATCTCAACACCTGTTGCTGGATCGACACGTCGAGCGCACTGGTCGGTTCGTCGAGCACAATGACGCGCGGCTCCAGTACCAGCGTGCGCGCAATGGCAATCCGCTGGCGCTGGCCGCCCGAAAACTCGTGCGGGTATCGTTGCAAAGCGGTGCGATCGAGGCCCACTTCGCGCAGCACGCCGACCACGCGCTTGCGCCGCTCCTCGGTGGAGAGATCGGGCCGATGCAGCGCGAGCCCCTCCCCCACGATGCGCTCGATGGTCTGGCGCGGAGAAAGCGAACTGAACGGATCCTGAAAGACAACCTGCAGATGCGAGCGCAACGAAAGCCGCTCGCGCCCCTGATAGCTCGCGATCGGCCGCCCCTGGAACTCGACGACACCGCCCGCCGTTCGTTGCAACCCCAACATCGCCATCGCAAGCGTCGTCTTGCCCGAGCCGGACTCGCCGACGATGCCGAGTGTCTCGCCCTGGCGCACCGCGATATTCGCGTCGTTCACGGCGCGATAGCGCCCTTTCTGCCACCAGCCGCGAAAACCCGGCAGCTTCGTTGAAAAGTCGACGATCACGTCCTTCGTCTGCAGCAGAACCGGCGCGATCGGCAGCACGGGGAGCACGTGGCGTTCGGGCCGGCTCGCGATGAGCCGCTGCGTGTACGGGTGTTGCGGCGCCTCGAAGATTTGCTCGACGCTGCCCGACTCCACGAGCCTGCCCTTCTCCATCACGGCCACGCGCTGCGCGAAGCGGCGCACGAGGTTCAGGTCGTGCGTGATGAGCAGCACCGACATACCGCGCCGCGCTGCCTCCTCGCGCTGTAGTTCGAGCAGCAGATCGACGATCTGGCCGCGGATCGTCACGTCGAGCGCCGTGGTTGGCTCGTCGGCGAGCAACAGGCGCGGACGGCACGCGAGCGCCATGGCGATCATCACGCGCTGTCGCTGGCCGCCCGAGAGCTGATGCGGATAGCTCGACACGCGCCGCCGCGCCTCGGCAATGCCCGTGCGCTCGAGCAGCCCCACCGCCTGCTCGTAGGCCGCTTTCTTGGAGACGCCGTCGTGCAGCACGATGGTTTCCGCGATCTGCTCGCCGATCGTGTAGAGCGGATTGAGCGCCGTCATCGGCTCCTGGAAGATCATCGCGATGTCGCTGCCGCGCAGGCCGCGCATCGCGCGCTCACTTTTCGCGAGCAGATCCTCGCCGTCGAGCCGGATCGTTCCGCTGATCTGCGCGTCCTGCAAGAGCCGCAACACCGCCAGCGCGGTCACGGTCTTGCCCGAACCCGATTCGCCGACGAGCGCGACGCGCTCGCCGCGCCCGATCGTGAGCGTGATGTCGTCGACGGCATGCGTCTCGTCAAAACGCACGCTCAAATGCTCGACCGAGAGCAGCGGCGCGGCGATGTTTTCCGGCTGGGCGCTCACTGGTTACCTCCGGCCTTCATGGCGTCGGAAATGCGCGTATCAAGCGCGTTGCGCAGCGCGTCGCCCATGAACGTGAGCAACAGCAGCGTGATGACGAGCACGCCGAATGTCGACATCGAGATCCACCATGCGTCGAGATTGCCCTTGCCCTGCGCGAGCAGTTCGCCGAGGCTCGGCGTGGGCGGAGGCACGCCAAGGCCCAGGAAATCGAGGCTGGTGAGCGCGAGAATCGCGCCGCTCATGCGAAACGGCAGAAACGTGATGACCGGCGTGAGACTGTTGGGCAGCACGTGGCGCCAGATGATCTGCCAGTTCGAAAGACCCATTGCGCGCGCGGCGAGCACGTAGTCCTGGTTGCGGTTGCGCAGGAACTCTGCGCGCACATAGCTCGCGAGCCCGATCCAGCCGAATAGCGACAACAGGACAATCAGCAGGATGAACCCCGGCTCGAAGATCGCCGCGAAGATGATGAGCAGGTAAAGCTCCGGCATCGAGTTCCAGATTTCGATCAGGCGCTGCCCGACGATATCGACCTTGCCGCCGAAATATCCCTGCACCGCCCCAGCCAGAATACCGATGACCGTACCGATCGCCGTCAGCACGAGCCCGAACTCCACGGACACGCGAAAGCCGTAGAGCAGCCGCGCGAACAGGTCGCGTCCGCTCGCGTCGGTGCCAAGCCAGTTCTGTCGCGACGGTGGCGCGGGATTCGGCACCTTTGAAAAGTAGTTGAGCGTGTCGTAGTAGTAAGGGTTGGGCGGATAGATCGCGAAGTTGCCGGGCGCGTCGAACCGGTGGCGGATATACGGATCGAGGTAGTCGGCAGGCGTCGGGAAGTCGCCGCCGAACGTCGTCTCCGGGTACGCCTTGAAGAGCGGAAAGTACAGATGACCGTCGTAGCGCACGACGAGCGGCTTGTCGTTGCACCAGAGCGGCGCCGCAAGGCTCGCCGCGAAGGCCACGACAAAAATGATGAGGCTCCAGTAGCCGAGCCGTTGCTGCTTGAAGCGCAGCCACACCCGCCGCGCGGGCGTGGGCGACTTGAAGGCGCGCACGGACTCGGTGCGCAGCTCGGACTCGGCGCCGGCACGGACTCGGTTCAACTCAGCGCTCCAGTTGTTCGAATTGAATGCGGGGATCGACCCACACGTAACAGAGATCGGAGATCAGATTCGTCAGGAGTCCGATCAACGTGAAGAGATACAGCGTGCCGAGCACGACCGGATAGTCGCGCCGCACGACGGATTCGTATGAAAGCAGCCCTAGCCCGTCGAGCGAGAAAAGCGTTTCGATCAGCAGGCTGCCCGTGAAGAACGCGCCGATGAACGCGGACGGGAAGCCCACCACGAGCGGCAGCAACGCGTTGCGAAACACGTGCTTCCAGAGCACGGTGCGCTCCGAGAGGCCCTTGGCGCGCGCCGTCAGCACGTATTGGCGGCGGATCTCTTCGAGAAAGGCGTTCTTGGTCAGCATGGTCGTGACAGCAAAGCTGCCCACCACCGAGGCGGTAACCGGCAGCGCGATGTGCCAGAGATAGTCGAGAATCTTGCCGCCGAGCGAGAGCGTGTCCCAGTTATCGGAGGTGAGATTGCGCAGCGGAAAGAGCTGCAGGAACGAGCCGCCGCCAAACAGCACAAGCAGCAGCACGCCCAGCACGAAGCCCGGAATCGCGTAACCGACGAGCACGACAAGGCTCGTCACGAGATCGAAGCGCGAGCCGTTGCGCACCGCCTTCGCGATGCCCAACGGCACCGATATCAGATAGGTGAGGAAGAAGGTCCAGAGACCAATGCTGATCGAAACCGGCAGCTTGGAAATGATGAGCGACCAGACGCTCTGGTGATGGAAATAGCTCTGCCCGAGATCGAAGCGCGCGAAGCGCCCGAGCATCAGAAAATAGCGCTGCAGCGGCGGCTTGTCGAAGCCGTAGAGCTGCTTGAGCTGTGCGATCTGCTGCGCGTCCACGCCTGAATGCGCACGCATGCCGAACGGCATGCCCTGCTCCGCGCCTCGCCGCAATTCGCGCACTGCCTGCTCAACAGGGCCGCCCGGCACGAACTGGATCACGCCGAAGGTCAGCGTGAGCACGCCAAACAGCGTCGGGATCATCAGCAGCAGGCGTTTGACGATGTAGCTCCACATGATTCGTTGCTTCCGTCGTGTCCGTTGTTAATGACCAGCGGCTTGCTGCCCGGGTTGCGGCCGGGGTGGTGACTTCAGCCACCACGTCGAGATGATCCAGTCATTCGCGCCATAGTACAGCGGCAATTTCGCCGGATATGCCAGCGTGTTCTTGAACGCCACACGGTGCGTCGCGCTGAACCACTGCGGCACCACATAGTAGCCGTGCATCAGCACCCGGTCGAGCGCATGCGTGGCGTCGAGCAGTTGCTCGAGCGTTTGCGCCTGCGTGAGCGCCTTGAGAATCGCATCGACGGCGGGTGACTTCAGGCCCAGCAAGTTGCCCGAGCCCGGCTCGTCGGCGGCCTTGCTCCCGAAGCGGTCGATCTGTTCCGCGCCGGGCACCTGGACGTCGGGGAACTTGATGGTCGTCATGTCGAAGTCGAAGGCGTCGAGCCGCTTCTGGTAGAGCGCGAAGTCGACCGAACGATAGTTCACCTGGATCCCGAGCCGCTTGAGCGCCTGCGTGTACTGCGCCATGATCGGCGCCCACTGCGCCGAAGCGCTCGTGTCGTCGAGCACTTCGAACGTGAACGGCTCGCCCTTGGCGTTGCGCAGCGCACCGTCGCGGTAGGTCCAGCCGGCGTCGGCCAGCAGCGCGCGCGCCTTGAGCAGATTCGCGCGCAGCGAGCCCGGCGGCGTCGTATCGGGCTGCAAGGGCGGCGGCCCGAACACGGCGGGATCGAGCGACTTGCGCCACGGCTCGAGCAAGGCAAGCTCGCCTGGCGACGGCAGGCCCTTGGCCTGCAGCTGCGTGTTCGCGAACCAGCTGTCGATGCGACGGTACTGGCTATAGAACAGCATGCGGTTGAGCCACTGGAAATCGAGCGCGAGGTCGAGCGCGCGGCGCACGCGCACATCCTGGAACACGGGCTTGCGCAGATTCATGACGAAGCCCTGCATGCCCGTGCCATTGTGCTGCGGGAACTCGCGCTTGATGAGTTCGCCGCTGTCGAAGCGCTTGCCGACATCGCGCCGCACCCAGTTGCGCGCGACATATTCGACGAGCGCGTCGTACTCGCCCGCCTTGAAGGCTTCGAGGCGCGCCACGTCATCCGAATAGAGCTTGTAGGTAATGCGCTCGAAATTGTTGGTGCCCACACGCACCGGCAGATCCCTGCCCCAGTAGTTGGCGTCGATTTTGTAGGTGATCGTGCGGCCGTTCGAGTAGCGGTCGATCACATACGGGCCGCTGCCGATCGGCTGCTCGAACGCCAGCTGATCGAAGGCGATGCGGCTGCCGTCCGGTCGCAATCCCCACTTGTGCGAGAACACGGGCATGCCGCCCGCAATGAGCGGCAATTCGCGGTTCTTGGTGCGAAACTCGAAGCGGATCGTCGCGGGGTCGACCACCACCGCGCGCGTGATCTCGCTGAAATACGCCTGCATGGAGGGCGCGGCCTGGCGGCTCTTCAGGGTATCGAGCGAGAACTTCACGTCTTCGGCCGTCACCGGGTCGCCGTTCGAAAAGCGCGCCTTCGGGTTGATGTGAAACGTCACCGAAAGCGCGTCGGGCGCGATGCGGATGTCGTCGGCGAGCAGACCGTAGGCGGAGGCCACTTCGTCGAGACTTCCCGTCGTGAGGCTCTCGAACAGCATGCCGAGGCCCGGTGCCGGATTGCCGCGCAGCGTGAACGGGTTGAACTTGTCGAAGCTTGTGAGGCGGTCGGGGTTGGCGAGGACGAGCGTGCCGCCCTTGGGCGCATCGGGATAAACGTAGTCGAAGTGCGCGAATCCTTGCGGATATTTGGGCTCGCCATACTGCGCGATGGCGTAGACCGCGTGCGCGGACGGCATGGCCATCAGCCCGAATGCGAGCGCCAGACACGCGGCCGCCAGCCTTTTTCCAGGCGCGAACCATGCCGCAGGAACGGTTGCCCCAAGCGCGCCGCGCGCCGTCCTGCCTCGCGTTCCTGTCGTCATAGATCGGTAATTGTCCGGGCTGCCTTGTCAGTTGTGAGAGAATTCTACCCAAACCACGCGGCGCCGCCCCTACAGGCGCCGGGCGCAATGACCTGATTTAGGAGAATTCATGGGCTTCCTCGCTGGCAAACGCATTCTGTTGACCGGCCTGCTGTCGAACCGTTCGATCGCATACGGCATCGCGCAGGCATGCAAGCGCGAAGGCGCGGAACTGGCGTTCACGTACGTCGGCGACCGCTTCAAGGACCGTATTACCGAGTTCGCGCGCGAGTTCGAAAGCGACCTCGTGTTCCCTTGCGATGTGGCCGACGACGCGCAAATCGAAGCGCTCTTCACCGACCTCAAGCAGCACTGGGACACGCTCGATGGCCTCGTCCACTCGATCGGCTTCGCACCGCGCGAAGCGATCGCGGGTGACTTTCTCGATGGCATGACCCGCGAGAACTTCCGTATTGCGCACGATATTTCGGCGTACAGCTTCCCGGCGCTCGCCAAGGCCGCCAAGCCGATGCTCGCCCAGAATGCTTCGCTGCTGACGCTGACCTATCTCGGCGCCGAACGCGCCATCCCGAACTACAACACCATGGGCGTCGCGAAGGCCGCACTCGAAGCGAGCGTGCGTTATCTCGCGGTGGCGCTCGGCGGGCAAGGCGTGCGCGTGAACGGCATCTCCGCTGGCCCGATCAAGACGCTTGCGGCAAGCGGCATCAAGGGCTTTGGCAAGATTCTCGACTTCGTCGAGCAAAACGCCCCGCTGCAACGTAACGTGACCATCGAGCAGGTCGGCAATTCCGCCGCGTTCCTGCTCTCCGACCTGGCAGCCGGCGTGACCGCCGAAATCATGCATGTCGACTCAGGCTTCAACGCCGTGGTTGGCGGAATGGCCGGCCTCGAATAAGCCCGCCTTCGCGTTGTACGCGCCTCGTTGCGCGTGCAACGACAGACAAGCAAAAGCCGCCCAATGGGCGGCTTTTCTTTTGGCGCAACGCGTTACCCGTGTCACACGCGTTACGCCAGCGACCAGCCTCGCGGCTTAGTGCCAGTGTCCCGGAGGACCACCGTGGTCGCGGTCATAGTGACCACGGCCCGGGCCGTCGTAGCCGCCGTGGTGACGATACCAGTCGTCACGCCCCCAGTAGCGGCGGCCGTCCCAGTAACGGTCGCCATGCCAGCCGATCACGATGGCCGGCGGCGCCGCGTAGACGGGAGCCGGTTGATAAACGACCGGCGGCGGGGGCGGCGGTGCGTAGACCGGCTGCGGAGCGACATAAACCGGGGCCGGAATACCGATGTTGACACCAACGCTCACGCCAGCCATAGCAACGCTCGATGCGCCGATAGCCACGCCCCCGAGCAGCATTGCAACAACACGTGGGAACTTCATGGACTCACCTTTCGGGTTTGATGTTTTGTTGAAACCAATATAACGCACGGTCTTGGCCGGCGTATTTCAAACTTGTAATAACTGATGCACAAACCTGCCCTGCGTTCGATGTCGTTACGTCTCGTTACACCCACGCGAAGGCTGGCGGCGCGCAGCGCAGTGCGAATGCGCGCATCGTTCGCGTGCTTTTCGCGACCCGGTGCTGCCGTGAGCATGGGCGCGGCGAACGACGGCGCAGCGGAGGATATCACCGCTGGCGCCAAAGCGTGCGGGCGCCAGCAAGACCTTGGATCTTGAGTGCGGCATTCACGCGACAAACGCCGTTTCATTCGCATGCCGAACGACTTTGCGCACACCCCGCTCTTCCACGAGGCGTTGCGCACGACTCGATGTGAAACCCCATATCGCTTCCCTGATATATATCCATTGCAGTCCTGATTAAATGAATCCTGGAAATCGGGAATCGAGAACGGAGCCGCCTCGACGGCGGCAAGAAGCAATAAGCGGCCGACCAAACACCGACTTTACGCACAACGTGAGCCAAAAAACAAAAACCCCGCAAGCCGAGACTTGCGGGGTTTCGCCGCCATTACTGGCGGAGACGGAGGGATTCGAACCCTCGATCCAGGTTTTGGCCCAGATGCTCCCTTAGCAGGGGAGTGCCTTCGACCTCTCGGCCACGTCTCCCGAAAACTTCGTTCGCGCCAGGGAGGCAGCGCAACGAAGCCAAGATAATAGCGGGTTAGCGCGTTCCGGTCAATTCATACGACGCTTTTTTGCAAAGTTTTTTCTGCAAGCGCACAACGAACGTCGCGCGCGGCATCTCAAATCAGAATCAAGCGAAAAAACTGCGTCACATCCGCGTCATACAACCCAGACACAACGCCAATACAACGCCAACCCAGCGCGATTTACGCGTGCTCGAGGTCGAATGCCTTGTGCAGCGCGCGGACCGCCAACTCCATGTACTTCTCGTCGATCAGCACCGAGATCTTGATTTCCGAAGTCGAGATCATCTGGATGTTGATGCCCTCTTCCGAGAGCGTGCGGAACATCTTGCTCGCCACGCCCACGTGCGAGCGCATGCCCACGCCGACCACCGAGACCTTCGACACCTTCGGATCGCCCAGCACCTGCTCGGCGTTCACGTGACCCTTCACCTGGTTGTTCAGGACATCCATGGCGCGCTGATAGTCGCCGCGCGGCACCGTGAACGTGAAGTCGGTCTTGCCGGCCACGCTCTGGTTCTGGATGATCATGTCGACGTCGATATTCGCGTCCGCCACCGGGCCGAGGATCTGATACGCGATACCCGGCTTGTCGGGCACGCCCATCACGGCAATGCGGGCCTCGTCGCGCTGGAACGCGATACCCGAGATGACTGCTTTTTCCATGGTCTCGTCTTCTTCAAAAGTAATCAGGGTGCCCGAGGTCATTTCCTCGTCGAGGTTCATCATCGGGTCGGTCAGGCTGGAGAGCACACGCGTCTTCACCTGATACTTGCCCGCGAATTCCACCGAGCGGATCTGCAGCACTTTCGAGCCGAGGCTGGCCATTTCCAGCATCTCTTCGAACGTGATGCGATCGAGACGGCGTGCGTCGTCGACCACACGCGGGTCGGTCGTGTACACGCCGTCCACGTCCGTATAGATCAGGCATTCGTCGGCCTTCAGCGCGGCTGCGACTGCAACCGCCGAAGTGTCCGAGCCGCCGCGGCCGAGCGTGGTGATATGGCCTTCCGGGTCGATGCCCTGGAAGCCCGTGATCACGACCACCTTGCCTTCGTCGAGGTCGGCCAGCACGCGCTCGCCGTCGATGTCGTTGATGCGGGCCTTGGTGAACGAGCTGTCGGTTTTGACCGGCACTTGCCAGCCGGTGTAGCTGATGGCGTCGACGCCTGCATCCTGCAGCGCGATCGAGAGGAGACCAACGCTCACCTGCTCACCGGTCGACGCAATCATGTCGAGCTCGCGCGGGCTGGGCTGCGGCGAAATTTCTTTCGCGAGACCGAGCAGACGATTGGTTTCGCCGGACATCGCCGAGGGCACGACGACCATCTTGTGGCCGGCCTTGTGCCATTTGGCGACGCGCTTGGCGACGTTCTTGATGCGCTCGACCGAGCCCATCGAGGTGCCGCCGTATTTGTGTACGATGAGTGCCATTGTCGTTCTGAACTGGAGATGTTACCGCGCTGGCGCACCGAAGGACTGGGCCGCCCGGACGCTTATGGCCATGGCGGCGGCTTCAGCGCGTGCAGCACGCGCGGGTTTTGCCCTCAGGGGCGCGAAGGCCGGCGCATCGTGTCGATTGGTGATGCGCGCTTGTACCTTCTCGTGCCTTCTTGTGGCTTGCACTTGCGCCCTGCCCGCATGCCGCTACGACGTCCCTGCAACCGTCGGATACCGCTCGAAGGAAAAATCGCGCCTTCATGGCACACGCCGCTTTTGACGGCGTCCGTGAACGCGAAAAAGCGGGCTGGACAAACGACTTACACTACCCGATTGACGTCAAAATTACAAGACGAAACAAGCTTGCGGAGGGCGAAAAAGGCTTGCGGGGCAAGGATTTGCGGGGGAACGATCGCAATTGCGCCGGTCGGTTCAGCGGCAACCGTGCGGCAACTGCGCGTCAACTGCGCGGTGACCGCGCACGAATTCAGGCGATCAGTAAATCTTCGCGCCATTCGATGCGACGCCAGGCCACGCCCGGCTCGCCTTGCACCGCACCGAACACCGACCGGTTGACGCCGATACGGGGCACGAACAACAGCGTCTCGCCCACAAAGAGCAGCGGCACGTCGCGCTCCCATGCGGGCACGCCATGCGTCTGGAACAGATTCTTGAGCGTGCGGCTCACGTTCGCCGCCTCGTCGCGCAAACGCTCGCCGCCGCTACGCTCGCGCGCGACGAGCGGAGCGCTCGCGAGCACATGCTCTGGGACGGCGTCGGGGTCGTCGGGCGCGGCAGGCGCAAAAACGTAGGTTCCGCGCCACGATGGCAGACGCCAGATTTCCTCGCCGCGCCACTTCACCGACACAGGCGCACGCGAATGCGTGGCGCCCTCGCCTGCGCGTTCTTCGCGTACGGCTGCGGCTTGCCACGTGACGATGCCGCGATACGCGCGCAAGCGATATCCGGCGTGATCGACGCGCAATGCGTGAGCGTTCAGGTCGTCGCGCGCAACCTCGCGCAACTGCCGCAACATGTCGGCCAGCCGCGCCGCCGATGCCGCCGGCAGGCCAAGCGAGCGCATCCAGTAGCGCAGCACATTGAGCGCGCGCGGGTCGTCGAGCGCAAGCAGCGCGGGGTGTGAAAGCCCGGCTGTGTCATCGAGTCCAACGTCGCGTAAATCGATCCGCGCAAGATCGTCGAGCAGACGCTGCGAAGCAGCCGCATGCGCCGCCGTGCGCGCGAGCGCGTCGCGATAGCCGGGGAAATGGGCCGAGAGCGCCGGCATCACGTCGTGGCGCAAGGCGTTGCGTGCGTAACGCGTGTCGTCGTTCGACTCGTCCTCGATCCACTGCACGCCATGCGCGCGCGCATAGCGCTCCAGTTGCGTGCGCAACAGAGCGAGCAGTGGCCGCATGCGCACCGCGCCATTGCCGCTCGCACGCGCAGGCGCCATCGCCGCGAGCCCTGCGACTCCCGCACCGCGCAGCAACTGCAGCAGCACTGTTTCCGCCTGATCGTCCGCATGCTGCGCGAGCCAGAGCACCTGGACACCATGCACCGCGCACATCGCTTCGAGCGCGCGATAGCGGGCGTCGCGGGCAGCCGCCTCGACGCCGGCCGCGTCGTCGCGCGCCAGCTCCACACGCCTTGCGTCGAACGCCACGCCGTGGCCGCGCGCGCTCGCCTCGCAATGGGCGAGCCATGCGTCGGCGTTCGGGCTCAGTCCGTGATGCACATGCAGCGCAATCAGACGCGCAGCGCCGGCCGCGCGCACCGCGGCATCGAGCAGCACTGACGAGTCGAGCCCGCCGCTATACGCGATCGCGATGCGTGCGTCGTTGGGAAGCGCGGAAAGCACAACGCCGAGCGCATCGAGAACGATGCGCCCGGCGTCGGATTCGGGATGGTCGGTCACAGCACGACCGCAGACGTAGTGGAGCGTTGACGTCGCGCGCCTTACGCGCCCGGCGTCGTTTCCTTGTACTTGCCGTAGGCCATCAGGCGCTCGAAACGGCGCTCTTTCAGGTCGGCGATGCTCATGCCCTGGAACTGGCGCAGCGAGTCGGCAAGCGCGCGGCGCAGCAGCGCAGCCATGCCCTTCGGGTCGCGATGCGCGCCGCCGAGCGGCTCGTTCACGATCTTGTCGATGAGGCCCAGTGCCTTCAGGCGGTGCGCCGTGAGGCCCAGCGCTTCCGCGGCTTCCGGGGCCTTCGCAGCGCTCTTCCAGAGAATCGATGCGCAGCCTTCCGGCGAGATCACCGAGTAGGTCGAGAATTGCAGCATCATGACCGTGTCGGCAACCGCGACGGCGAGCGCGCCGCCCGAACCGCCTTCACCGATGATCGTCGTGATGATCGGCGTCTTGAGTTCGGCCATCACGTAGAGATTGCGGCCGATCGCTTCCGACTGGCCACGCTCTTCCGCGCCGATGCCCGGGTACGCGCCCGGCGTGTCGACGAACGTGAAGATGGGCAGACCGAACTTCTCGGCGAGGCGCATGAGGCGCTCGGCCTTGCGGTAGCCTTCCGGGCGCGGCATGCCGAAGTTGCGCGCGGCGCGCTCCTTCGTGTCACGGCCCTTCTGATGACCGATCACCATGCAGGCCTGACCATTGAAGCGCGCGAGGCCGCCAACGACAGAAAGGTCGTCCGCGAACGAGCGGTCGCCATGGAGTTCGTGAAAATCGGTGAAAAGCTCGTGCACGTAATCGAGCGTGTACGGACGCTGCGGATGACGCGCGATCTGCGAAACCTGCCACGGGCTCAGGTTCGCATAGAGGTCCTTCGTGAGCTGCTGGCTCTTCTTCGACAGCCGCTCGATTTCTTCCGAAATATCGACGGCCGAATCGTCCTGAACGAAGCGCAGTTCTTCGATCTTCGCTTCCAGTTCAGCGATCGGCTGTTCGAAATCCAGAAACGTGGTCTTCATGTGTGGGAATCCTTCACTTTGCGGCAGCGCGTATTCTAACCGCGCCAGCCCGCGCCGAAATTGGCTCAGAACTATCGACTTCTTCGGTCGATAGGATTTTTCTTAATAGATAACGGCTGACTCAAGCCTCACGACGGCTCGAGGCTGCGCCACATGTACCACGTCGCGACAGTACGCCACGGCTCCCAGTTGGCCGCGACTTCGCGCGCTTCGCTGCGCGTGACCGGCTCGCCACTGAAATAGTTGACGCTGATCGCGCGGATCAGACCGAGATCGTCGAGCGGCAGCACGTTCGGGCGCGCGAGATTGAAGATCAGGAACATCTCGGCGGTCCAGCGGCCAATGCCGCGAATTGCCGTGAGCTCCGCGATCACGTCCTCGTCGTCCATCGACGTCCATTTGCCGACATGCAGCGCGCCCGAGACGAAATGCTGCGCGAGATCGAGAATGTATTCTGTCTTGCGTTTCGAGAGCCCGCACGCGGCGAGCTTTTCGTGACCGAGTTTCAGGAACTGTTGCGGCACGAGCTTCGGACACGCGGCTTCCACACGCTGCCAGAGCGCTTGCGCCGCCGCCGTCGAAATCTGCTGGCCGACCACCGAACGCGCGAGCGTGACGAACGGATCGTCGCGGCTCAGCAAATGCACGGGGCCGAACTTCGGAATCAGCTTCTTGAGAATACGGTCGCGCTTGACGAGGTCTGCGCAGGCCTTGTCCCAATAGTCGGGACGCTGCACTTCGAATTCGAGGTCGCCGAGCGCATTCGCCGCCGGCTCCACGGCCTCGAGCACCGCCGGACCATTGGAGAGCGCGGCTTCGATCGCCGCGCCGTCGAGCGCCTCGTGCAATGTGGACGCGCCGTTTGCCTTACCACGCGCCGCCTTGGTAGCCGGCTTTGTCGCTGCCTTGCCGCCCGCGCCATTGAGCGCGCGCTTTGCACCTGCGGGTGCGCCCGCAGTTCCGCCCGTTAGCGACGCAGACCGCCTGGTCTGCGTCTTCGTGGCCGTTGCCATCCTGCCTCCTGCCTCGCGAATCGATCAGTGGAAACTGGACAGCCCGCTTACACGCGGCGCCACTCGGTCAATCCGCCCGGTTTGTCTTCGAGCGCGACACCGGATTCGAGCAGTTCGGCCCGAATCCGGTCCGCCTCCGCATACTGCTTCGCCTGCTTGGCCGCCGTGCGCGCCGCGATCTTCGCTTCGATCGCTGCCACGTCGAGCGCGCCTGCCTCTTCTGCGCCCGCAGCCTGTTGCAGATACACGCGCGGCTCGCGCACGAGCAGCCCGATCACGCGTGCGAGGCGCTGCAGTTGACGCGCAAGAACGGCGTCGCGCGTACGGTTCACCTCGCTCGCGAGTTCGAACAGCGCGGCGATCGCCACCGGCGTGTTGAAGTCGTCGTTCATTGCCGCACGAAAACGCTGTGCGTACGGCTCATTCCAGTCGAGCTCACCGGCGTCGGGCGTCACGTCCTTCAACGCCGTGTAAAGACGCGTGAGCGCGTTGCGCGCGTCGTCGAGATGCACGTCGCTGTAATTCAGCGGCGAGCGGTAATGCGCGCGCGCCATGAAGAAGCGCACCACTTCTGCATCGTACTTCGCCAGCACTTCGCGGATCGTGAAGAAGTTGCCGAGCGACTTCGACATCTTCTCGTTGTCGATATTCACGAAGCCGTTATGCATCCACGTATTGACGAACGTCTTGCCGGTCGCGCCTTCGCTCTGTGCAATCTCGTTCTCGTGGTGCGGAAACTGCAGATCCTGGCCACCGCCATGAATGTCGAAGTGCTCGCCAAGCAGCGTGCAGCCCATGGCCGAGCATTCGATATGCCAGCCCGGACGTCCGCGCCCGTACTTCGAGTCCCAGCTCGTGTCGGCCGGCTCTTGCGGTTTTGCCTGTTTCCACAGTACGAAGTCAAGCGGATCCTGCTTGGCATCGTTCGTCGCCACACGTTCGCCCGCGCGCAGGTCCTCGATCGACTTGCCCGAGAGCGCGCCATAGTTCGCGAACTTGCGCACGGCGTAGTTCACGTCGCCGTCCGCACCCTGGTACGCGTAACCGTTGCGCTCGAGCTTGCCGATCATGTCGAGCATTTGCGGGATGTACTGCGTCGCGCGCGGCTCATGGTCGGGACGCTCGATGCCGAGCGCGTCCGCGTCTTCGTGAAGCGCTGCGATGAAACGGTCGGTGAGCTGCTTGATCGTCTCGCCGTTTTCCACCGCGCGACGAATGATCTTGTCATCGATATCGGTAATGTTGCGCACGTAGGTCACGTTGTAACCGAGCGCGCGCAACCAGCGCTGTACGATATCGAACACCACCATCACGCGCGCATGCCCGATGTGACAATAGTCGTACACCGTCATCCCGCAGACGTACATACGCACGACGCCGGGCTCGAGTGGCACGAAAATTTGCTTGTCACGCGCGAGCGTGTTGTAGATGCGCAGTGATTCCATAAAGGCGATGGATACGTGGGTCGAAAGAAATCCGCGGCGGCGCCGACCGCAGCCAGCGGGTGATGCCCGCATGACTCAGGCTGCTGTCTGTCGGCGTCCGGACTGCAAACAGGTTGCTATGCTCAGCGGAGACGACCACGAGTGGCGTTGGAAAGCCCGGCGACTCGCGCAAGCGCCCGTAATGCAAACATAACGCGAACAAACGGGCGAGGGACAAAGCGCGCGACGAAAACGCACAGACCTTTTGTTAGAATGGCTCGGAGTATAACACCGCGACCTCACCCTATGAAACCTTCCAGCGGCCGCGCGCCCCGCGCTGCGACCCTTGCCGCGTCGGCTCTCTCGAGCGTCGCGATCGTGCTGTGCAGCGTGAGCATCGCGCATGCCGCGCCCCCGGCGACGTCCGACGCCACGCCTGGCGCCGACGCAGCGATCAGCCAGCAGGACTGGGCTGGCGCGCTGCGCAAGCTCGACGAACGCATCAAGACGAACCCGCGCGACGTGCAGGCGAAGTTCAAGCGCGCGACCATTCTCGCGCGCCTGAACCGCGACGACGACGCGATCGAGGCGTTCACCGAACTTACGCAGCTCTACCCCGAACTGCCCGAGCCTTACAACAATCTCGCGGCGCTTTATGCCAAGCATGGCCGCTACGAGGAGGCGCGCGTCGCACTCGAAACGGCGGTGAAGGCGAACCCTTCGTACAGTCTCGCGTGGGAAAATCTCGGCGACCTGTACCTGCGTCTCGCCGATGCGTCATACCGACGCGCGCAAACGCTCGGTCACACGAGCGGCGCGACGTCGCAACGCCTCGCCGACATCGCGAAGATCATCTCGCCGCCGCCCGCTGCGAAGAAAGCGAACGCCGCTGCGGCAGCGCCAGAAGCCGCGTCGGGCGCAAGCCCGACTGCGCTCGTGCCCGCGTTCACCAATCCCGCGTACCAGTTCGGCGGCTCGACGGGGTCGCTGGCGATGCCGCCTTTCGTGGCGCCGTCGAACTAACACGTGGCGCGCAGCACCTCGCGCGCCGCAACACGTTTTTCCCGCACTTCCGAGGATACTCATGAAATGGTTGATGTTGGCGCTCGGCAGCGCCGCCCTGATCGCGAACGCACCCGCCTTTGCGCAAAACGGCCAGCCGGCCGCCGCGCATCCGCAAGTGCTCTTCAAGACCAGTGAAGGCGACATTCGCGTCGAACTCTATCCGGAGAAAGCGCCGAAGACCGTCGACAATTTCCTGCAGTACGTGAAGGCTGGCCAGTACAACGGCACGATCTTTCATCGCGTGATTCGCGGCTTCATGATCCAGGGCGGCGGCTACACGCAAAGCTTCGTCGAGAAGCCCACGCGCGCGCCGGTCGCGCTCGAAAGCAAGAACGGCCTGAAGAACCTCACGGGCACGATCGCGATGGCGCGCACGAGCGACCCGAATTCGGCCACCGCGCAGTTCTTCATCAACACGGTCGACAACGCCGGCCTCGACTATCCGAACCCGGACGGCAACGGCTATGCCGTGTTCGGCAAGGTCACGCAGGGCATGGACGTCGTGAAGAAGATCGAAGCGGCGCCCACCACCTCGCGCGGCCCGATGGCCGACGTGCCGCAAAAGGAAATCGTGATCGAATCGGCGACCGTCGTCGGCAAGTAAAGCGCCGGCAACACGCCAGGTCATCATCGACTAACCGGGCGGCAACGCCGCCCTCACCCGTCGCACGTCGCGGCGCCGGCACACGCGTTGGGCAACACGCCCCGCCTCTTGCCGACGCAGCGGCGTTCACTCCCCCAGCCACAGGCAAAGGATCCCATCATGGTCGAACTGCACACGAACCACGGCGTCATCAAGCTCGAACTGAACGCCGAGAAGGCCCCGAAGACGGTCGCCAACTTCCTCAACTACGTGAAGAACGGCCACTATGACGGCACGGTGTTCCACCGCGTCATCGACGGGTTCATGATCCAGGGCGGCGGCTTCGACGCCGGCATGAAGCAAAAGCCGACCGAAGCGCCGATCGAAAACGAAGCGAACAACGGCCTGAAGAACGAGCGCGGCTCGATCGCCATGGCGCGCACCAACGACCCGCACTCGGCATCGGCGCAGTTCTTCATCAACGTGGCCGACAACGACTTCCTGAACCACTCGTCGCCGACGCCGCAAGGCTGGGGCTACGCCGTGTTCGGCAAGGTCGTGGAAGGCCTCGAAGTGGTCGACAAGATCAAGAAGGTCAAGACGGGCTCGAAGGGCTTCCATCAGGACGTGCCGGTCGACGACGTCGTGATCGAAAAGGCTGTCGTCGTCGAATAAGCTTCAACCCACTCTCACGCACACCCTTCATCGATGCTGCAGGAAAAGGCTTTACGACACGCTGCCGCGGGCGTGCCCGGCGAGGGCAAGCGCCCGCACGCGGCTCGCCCGTTCCTGTTCATTTCCGATGTCCATCTGAATGAAGGGATTCCGCGTACGGTCGCCGCGTTCGAGCGCTTTATCCGGGTCACGGCCGATCAGGCCGACTCGGTGTTCATACTCGGCGACCTCTTCGAATACTGGATCGGTGACGACATGCTCAGCGATCCGTTCCCCGCACGCATGGCTGCGCTCATGCATACGCTCTCCGAGCGCGGCATCGCGCTCTACATCATGCACGGCAACCGCGACTTTCTGATGGGCAAGCGCTTCATGAAAGCCGCGGGCGCGATCTGGCTGCCCGACCCCATCGCGATCACCGCGTTCGGCACGCGTCTCGCACTCGCGCACGGCGACGCGATGTGCACCGACGATCACGGCTATCAGATCTTTCGCAAGCTAGCGCGCAACCGGCTCGTGCAACTGCTGTTTCTCGCGTGGCCGTTTCGCTGGCGGCGTGCGATTGCCGAGCGCGCGCGCTACGCGAGCGAAAGCAAGCGCAGCGGGCCGCGCCTGCCGAAGTACGACGTCACGGCAAAAGGCGTGGCGGCGCTCTTCAAGCGCGCGCGTGCGAACACCATCGTGCATGGTCACACGCACAGGCCAGCGCGCCACCAGGAGCCCGGCGGCACGCGTTGGGTCTTGCCCGACTGGGATCTCGATCACGGCAAGCCACGCGGCGGCTATCTGCGCGTGGACGCCGAAGGGTTCAGGGTCTTGCCGCTTGACTGAAACCGAGGTGTGCCGCTTCTAGCACCCTGGTCGCGCCGCGCGTCAAACGCGCGCGGGCGCTTTCTCTTCTTCGCTGGCCGCCGCAACGACCTGCGGACCGCCACACTCCAGCCCTTCCGACAGACGCCGCAATTCAGCGAGCGCCGCATCGGCGCCGTGCAGCGCCTCGAGACGCGTGCCGAGACGCTCGAGCGCAACGACGATGGCATCGACACGCTGCGCCTGCGTGGCTGCGTGGTCGATCAGGCCGTGGATCGCGAGCGAAACCGGGTCGTCCGCATTGGGCGTGATGCCGTAAGCGCAGAAGCCCTCGCGCGCCGAAGCCGGCTTGGCCTGCACCGGCGCAGTCTTCGCCGGCGCGACGACGCGCGCGGGGTTGCCCACCGCCGTCGCGCCGTCCGGCACCGGCTTCACGACGACGGCGTTCGAGCCGATCTTCGCCCCGGCGCCCACCGTGAAGCCGCCGAGCACCTTCGCGCCCGCACCGACGATCACGCCCGCACCCAATGTCGGATGGCGCTTCGCGCCACGCGTGAGCGACGTGCCGCCGAGCGTGACGCCCTGATAGATCGTGCAGTCGTCGCCGACCTCGGCCGTCTCGCCGATCACGACGCCCATGCCGTGATCGATGAACACGCGCCTGCCGATGGTCGCGCCCGGATGGATTTCGATGCCGGTAAGAAAACGTGCGATCTGCGAAACGTAACGCGCGAGCCAGCGGCGCTTCGCGCGCCAGCACGCATGCGCGAAGCGATGGAGCACGAGCGCATGCAGACCCGGATAACAGGTCAGGACCTCCCACGCACTGCGCGCGGCGGGATCGCGCTCGCGGATCGTGGCAATGTCTTCGCGAAGTCTCTTGAACATGGCAGTCACGCAAAAAAACGTGTGAAACAGGGGGAATGGCGGCCGCACGCCACCGCAGCGTGCGCGCGAAGCGGCGCAGCGGCTATTGCAGCCACGCGCATTTGCTTATGAATTTACCGCCGGTTTTCAGCCGATTGTAGGCGTAAAGCCGATTTGCGGTCGGAAGTCCCCGTCAGCGGCAAGGTCGGACGCCGGCGCGCACGTCGCGCCGGTCCGGCGCGTCAACGGTGCTCGCCTTTGCCCTTGAGCATCAGAATGTGCTTGGCGATGCCGCGCACGATATTGACCTCCTCGCGCTCGAGCCCCGAGCGGGCGAAGAGCCGCCGCAGTCGCGACATCAGCTTCTTCGGATTGGCGGGGTCGAGAAAGTCGAGCGCGATGAGCGCGTTCTCGAGGTGCACATACATGCGCTCGATGTCGTCGCTCGTCGCAAGCGGCGATCCAGCCGAAAGCTGCGAGGCCCCGCCCGCTCCGCCAGCCACGGGCAGTGCCGCGGCAGGCGCGCTCTCGCCGAGATACGCGAGGCGCAGTTCGTAGGAGAGCACCTGAACCGCCTGGGCAAGATTGAGCGAGCTATAGGCGGGGTTGGCCGGGATGTGCGCAAGCGCGCTGCAGCGCTCGACATCGTCGTTCGAGAGGCCCGTGCGCTCATTGCCGAACACGAGCGCGATGTCGCCGCCGTGCGCCACCTGACGGCAAGCGTCCTGCACCGCCCGGCGCGGCGCGGCGGGCGGCGGCCCGTACTCGCGTGTGCGCGCCGTGAGCGCGAGCGACCATTGCACGCCCGCCAGCGCGTCGGCGAGCGTCGGCACGATGTGGGCGGCCGCGAGCACGTCGTCGGCCCCGCTCGCCATCGCGACGGCTTCCGGGTCGCAGTGGACCTGCGGCACGCGCGGCGCCACCAGCACGAGGCGCGAGAATCCCATGGTCTTCAGCGCGCGCGCGGCCGCGCCGACATTGCCGGGGTGGCTCGGCTCGACGAGCACGAAGCGGGTGGACGTGAAGCCGCCGCGCAGCGGCTCGTGGGCGTCGCCGAAAGCCGGCGCCGGTGCGTGGGAATCAGGTGAATCGGGGTGCGCCAAGATGGTTCTCTAACTGCGAAAGGGAGATTGAAATGTCTATGTTAGCGCGCCTCGCGCCGCGGCGAGGGCCGCTCACGCGGATCGTGGCGCGCCAGGCCGCCCGGCATCGCGTTTGCGCCGGCGCGCAGACCGGCCGAACGTCATATCCATAGAAATCCCGATATCCTGCCCGGGAGAAGCCATAGAAATGCCGATACTCGGGTAAAATGGCGGTTTCGCGCGCGTCCGGCGAATCGTGCAGCCGTGTGGTTGCCCGCCAGACGCTCGGCACGTTGCTGGTCACTTTCCGGCAAGCCGCGCCGCCGCGCACCGCTCTTATCCAATTCGTCTCCGTTGACGGGACAGGTTCCGCAGGTCCGATTCGTGACCCGCGCCCTGTCCAATCGTTAGACGCTTTTATCTTTTGCACCACCGGCACGCAGCGAGCTTTCGCGCGAGCGCCGGACAACAAGGATCCTGGCTCATGCATCCCATGCTCAACATCGCTGTCAAGGCCGCGCGCCGCGCCGGACAGATCATCAACCGCGCGTCGCTCGACCTCGACCTCGTGCAGGTCGCGAAGAAGCAGCATAACGATTTCGTCACGGAAGTCGACAAGGCGGCCGAAGCCGCCATCATCGAAACGCTCAAGACGGCCTACCCCGACCACGCCATCCTCGCCGAGGAATCGGGCGAATCGGACAATGAGTCCGAGTACCAGTGGATCATCGATCCGCTCGACGGCACCACCAACTTCATCCACGGCTTCCAGTACTACTGCGTCTCGATCGCGCTCGCGCACAAGGGCATCGTCACGCAGGCCGTGGTCTATGACCCGACGCGCAACGATCTCTTCACCGCCTCGCGCGGCCGCGGCGCGTTCCTGAACGACCGCCGCATTCGCGTGGGCCGCCGCGACCGTCTCGCCGACGGCCTGATCGGCACCGGCTTCCCGTTCCGCGAAAAGGACGGCCTCGACAGCTACTGCGAACTGTTCGCCGAAATGACCAACGCGTGCGCGGGCCTGCGCCGCCCGGGCGCGGCCGCGCTCGATCTGGCCAACGTCGCCGCCGGCCGCATGGACGGCTTCTTCGAGCAGGGTCTCAATCCGTGGGACGTCGCCGCGGGCGGCCTGCTCGTGACGGAAGCCGGCGGTTTGATCGGCAACTACACGGGCGACTCGGACTTCCTGCACGTGGGCGAAGTCGTCGCGGGCAACCCGAAGATCTACGCGCAAATGGTGCCGATCCTCTCGAAGTACACGCGCGTCACGAAGGCGGCCTGATCGTCCATGCGCGTCGCGGTGCACGCCTTGTTCCACCGCGACGCGTGCAACGCGCGCGCCAGGTCAGCCCTGGCCCACCCATGCGCAGCGAGCGGCTTCGGCCGCTTTTTTGTTTCGCCGGTCGCCCTGCCGCAAGAGGGCCACGCACGCATCCGATGAAAAAAGGCTTCTACACGATCATCGCCGCGCAGTTCGTGTCGTCGCTCGCCGACAACGCACTCCTCATCGCGGCGATCGCGCTGCTCACAGTGATTGCTTCGCCCGCCTGGGTGACGCCGCTCCTGCAGATCTTCTTCACGATCTCTTACGTGCTGCTCGCGCCTTTCGTCGGCGCGTTCGCCGACGCCCTGCAAAAGCGCCACGTGATGTTCGTCTCGAACGCGCTCAAGGCGGGCGGTTGCCTGCTGATGATCGCGGGCGTGCATCCCATGCTCGCGTATGGCGTGGTCGGCTTCGGCGCCGCCGCGTACTCGCCAGCAAAGTACGGAATCCTGACTGAATTGCTGCCGGCCGAAAAACTCATCGCCGCCAATGCATGGCTCGAATCGGCCACGGTGCTCTCCACCATTGTCGGCACGATGATGGGCGGCGCGCTCGTTTCGACCTACGCCGATCGTTTCGTCACGCGCCATCCGCTGCCGCTCATCCATTCGGCCGCCCACCTCGCGATGCTCGCCGTGATGATCACGTATGTGTGCGCCGCGATCATCAACATCGGCATTCCCGACACGCTTGCCCGCTATGAAAACCGGCTCAGGGAGCCGGCGCGGCTCATGGGCGATTTCACGCATAGTTTCAACGTGCTCTGGACCGACAAGCTCGCACAAATCGCACTCTGGGTCACGACCCTGATGTGGGGCGCGGCGGTCACGCTGCAACTGCTCGTGCTCAAATGGGCCGACGCGAATCTCGGACTCTCGCTCTCGAAAGCCGCCGTGATGCAGGGCGTGACAGGACTCGGCATCGCGCTGGGCGCGGGCGCGGCAGCCGCATGGGTGTCGCTGCGCGCCTCGTTGCGCGTGCTGCCCGTGGGCGTGCTGTGCGGCGCGGTGGCGATCGGCATGGCGTTCTACAGCAAGGGCCTGTTTCCGCAAGGCGTGGGCGTGCGCTTCGGCACGTTCATCGTGCCCTTCTATCTGCTTTTCGCGTATCCGCTGATGGTGCTGCTCGGCGTGCTCGCCGGTTTTTTCATCGTGCCGATGAACGCCCTGCTCCAGCATCGCGGCGCGACCCTGCTTTCGGCTGGGCACTCGATCGCGGTGCAGAATTTCAACCAGAATCTCGCGGTGCTGCTCATGCTCGGCGCGTATGCGCTGCTGCTCACCGCGAAGGTGCCGGTACAGTGGATCATCGTCGTGTTCGGCGTGTTCGTTTCCACGATGATCTGGCTCGCCATGCGGCACAGTGCGGCAAACGCGCGCACCGTGGACCTGCAGGCGCTGGTCGACGAATGATCGGATGGCGTTAGCCGTAAGGCTGGCTTTACATGCAATCGGCGCGCGTTAAACTCACGCCCTGAACCCCTAGCAAGACACCGAGGATGGCTACACACACCGCAGGCGCAGCCGACACCGCGCAACACACTCCCATGATGCAGCAGTACCTGCGCATCAAGGCCGATCATCCGGGTACGCTCGTGTTCTACCGCATGGGCGACTTCTACGAGCTCTTCTTCGAAGACGCCGAGAAAGCCGCGCGCCTGCTCGACCTCACGCTCACGCAGCGCGGCGCGTCGGCGGGCAATCCGATCAAGATGGCGGGCGTGCCGCATCACGCGGTCGAGCAATATCTCGCAAAGCTCGTGAAGCTGGGCGAGTCGGTAGCGATTTGCGAGCAGATCGGCGACCCGGCCACGTCGAAGGGCCCGGTCGAGCGCAAGGTCGTGCGCGTGGTCACGCCCGGCACGCTGACAGACGCAGCGCTCCTTTCCGACAAGAACGACGTCTACCTGATGGCCGTTTGCCCGGGGCACAACCGCCGCGGCGTGACGGTCAACGTCGGCCTGGCGTGGCTCAATCTCGCCAGCGGCGCACTGCGCCTCGCGGAAGTCGCGCCTGAACAGGTCGCCACGGCATTCGAGCGTATTCGGCCCGCGGAAATTCTCGTCGCCGAAATGCCGGCGGAAACGTCCGCCTGGGCGCCGCCCGCCGGATCGGGCGCGCTCACGCGCGTGCCCGCCTGGCACTTCGACGTCAGCTCGGGCAAACAGCGCCTGTGCGACCAGCTCGACGTGGCGAGCCTCGACGGCTTCGGCGCGCAAACGCTCACGAGCGCGTGCGGTGCGGCGGGCGCGCTGCTGCTCTATGCGGCGGCCACGCAGGGCCAGCAACTGCGCCACGTGCGCAGCCTGAAGGTCGAAGCCGAGTCGGAATACATCGGGCTCGATCCGGCCACGCGTCGCAACCTCGAACTCACCGAAACGTTGCGCGGCACCGAATCGCCCACGCTCTGCTCGTTGCTCGACACGTGCAGTACCGCCATGGGCAGCCGCTTGTTGCGTCACTGGCTCCATCACCCGCCGCGCCAGGCTGCGATTGCGCAAATGCGCCAGCAAGCCATCGGCGCGCTGTTGGAGGCGCCACCGCAAGCGAGCGTCGATACGCTGCGCGGCGCATTGCGCCAGATCGCCGACGTCGAGCGCATCACGGGGCGGCTCGCGCTGCTTTCCGCGCGCCCCCGCGACCTGTCGAGCCTGCGCGACACCTTCGCGGCGTTGCCCGCGCTGCGCGAACAGGTTGCAGCCGCAAGCGGCGCGGCCACGTCGCTTGCGCACATCGCCGAGGCGCTCGAACCACCAGCAGAATGCGCGGCGCTGCTGCTGCGCGCAGTCGCGCCCGAGCCGGCCGCCATGGTGCGCGATGGCGGCGTGATCGCGCGCGGCTACGACGCGGACCTCGACGAACTGCGGGACATCTCCGAGAACTGCGGCCAGTTCCTGCTCGACCTCGAAACGCGCGAGCGCACGCGCACCGGCATCGGCAATCTGCGCGTCGAGTACAACAAGGTGCATGGCTTCTATATCGAAGTCACGCGCGGCCAGACCGACAAGGTTCCCGACGACTATCGCCGGCGTCAAACGCTCAAGAACGCCGAGCGCTACATCACGCCTGAACTCAAGACGTTCGAGGACAAGGCGCTCTCGGCGCAGGAACGCGCGCTTTCGCGCGAGAAGGCGCTCTACGACGCGCTGCTGCAATCGCTGCTGCCGTTCATTCCCGATTGCCAGCGCGTGGCCGCCGCGCTCGCCGAACTCGACCTGCTCGCCGCCTTCGCCGAACGCGCCCGCGCGCTCGACTGGAATGCGCCCACGTTCACGGAAGCCCCCGGCATCGAGATCGAGCAAGGCCGGCATCCCGTGGTCGAAGCACAGGTCGAGCAGTTCATCGCCAACGACTGCGTGCTTTCTGCCGAGCGCAAGCTGCTGCTCATCACCGGCCCGAACATGGGCGGTAAATCGACCTTCATGCGGCAGACCGCGCTCATCGCCCTGCTCGCCTACGTGGGCAGCTACGTGCCGGCGAAGCGCGCAAGCTTCGGGCCGATCGACCGCATCTTCACGCGCATCGGCGCCGCCGACGACCTCGCGGGCGGCCGCTCGACCTTCATGGTCGAAATGACCGAAGCCGCGGCCATTCTCAACGACGCGACGCCGCAAAGCCTCGTGCTGATGGACGAGATCGGACGCGGCACGTCGACGTTCGACGGCCTCGCGCTCGCGTGGGCCATTGCGCGGCATCTGCTCGCGCACAACGGTTGCCACACGCTCTTCGCCACGCACTACTTCGAGCTTACGCAACTGCCGACGGAGTTCGCTCAAGCGGCGAACGTGCATCTTTCAGCCGTCGAACACGGTCACGGCATCGTCTTCCTGCATGCCGTGCAGGAAGGGCCGGCGAACCAGAGCTACGGCCTGCAGGTCGCGCAGCTCGCGGGTGTGCCCGCCGCCGTGATCCGCGCGGCGCGCAAACATCTCGTGCATCTGGAGCAGCAATCGGCGGGACAGCCCACGCCGCAACTCGACCTGTTCGCCGCGCCCGCCGCCGACTACGACGACGAAGCACCGTTCGTGGAAGATCGCGCTGCGCCGGCCGCAGAGGAAGATCTGGGCGCGTCGCTCGTCGCACAGCGGCTGCGCGCACTCGATCCGAACGAATTGCGCCCGCGCGACGCGCTCGACCTGTTGTACGAACTGCATGAGCTGGCCACGGCGCCGGACACGAAGCGCTGAGCGTCGCCTCGCGACGCCGCCGCGGCCACCGCAACCGGTGGGCCGCGGCAGCCCCCGTTCGCGCTATCTGAAAATTATGCGCCGTGTGTCATGCGCGTTGATGCTGGCGTCATTGCTGGGTTTGCCGCTCGTGGCGCTCGCACAAGCGCCGCGCTATGCCTTCGCGGTCGTGGCGAACGCACTCACCTCGCAGTCCGAGGAAGCGTCGGCGCAGCGGCTCATCGATGCCATCGGGCGCGACCCGCAAATCGCCTTCATCGTCTACGACGGCAATCTCAAAGGCGCACGCGAGACCTGCGCCGACCATCTCTACGAGCGGCGTCACGACATTCTCGATGCGTCACGTGCGCCGCTCGTGTTCGTGCCAGGCGAGCGCGACTGGGTCACCTGCGGCATGAATGGCTCGGGTGCCTACGATCCCGCAGAGCGACTCGATTTCCTGCGACAGAACTTTTTCTCCGATCCCAATGCGCTCGGTCAGACTCCCTTGACGCTCACGCGCGAGAGCGAAGTTTCGCGCTTCCGGCCGTATCGGGAAAACGTGCGCTGGCAACTTGGCGACACCGTGTTCATTGGGCTGAATGTGCCGGACGGGAACAATCACTATCTCAATGCAGGCGGGCGCAATGGCGAGTTCGAAGACCGCGTGATCGCCAACAGCTTCTGGCTCGAACATGCGGCCGAATATGCGAAGCGCCGCAACGCGCGCGCAATTGTCATCTTCATGCAGGGCAACGCGATGCCCGAGCATTACGAGCGGCCCGATCGCTTCGCGTGGCTGCGCTTTCACCGTGCGCCGCGCGACGGCTATCTCGAGTTGCGCCGCAGCCTCGTGAAGCTCGCCGAAACGTTCCGCGGCCAGATCATCATCGTGAATGCGGACGACTCGAAGCTCGCACGCGGCTTCACGATCGATCAGCCGCTGCGTAACGACAAAGGCGCCAGGATAGAAAACGTCACGCGCATCGCGTTCTCTCTGCGCGACCCACTTACGCAGTGGTTGCAGGTAGACGCTGACATGGCGCGCCGTACGCCTCTGCGCGTGAGCGTGCGCGATGTACCGAAACATCTGCCAGTGCTGCCCACACCGCCGTCGTTGAACCTGCCAGGCGTAGCGTCGCCCGCGATGCCGGAAATGCCCGAAGTGTCGTCGATGCCGGATGTGACCGAGATTCCGGGCATGCCGCAATCGCCCGACGTGGCGCCCGTGCCGCCGGGCGCATCCGGAACCGCCGTGCCGCAAGGCTTGCCGGCGCCTGAAAACGGCGTGCCGAAGCCGGTGTGGCCCGCGCACGGTGACCAGAATGGACTAGATGGTACGAATGGGCAGAACAGCCCGGAAGGTGGGAATAGCGGCGGCGGCCAGTTGCAGCCACCCGGCGCACCGGCGTCGGGTGGCTTCGCGCATTGATTGGCGATTAGTGCAGGGTGGGTTTCGAGGCGCCTTCGTCGCCGTCGTCTTCTTCGTCTTCGTCGACGATTTCGAGGCCATCCGCGCCGTGCGCGTGCTCATGTTCGATTTCGTCTTCGGTGGCGACACGCACCTCCTTGACCGTCAGGGCGAAGCGCAGCGCCATGCCCGCCAGGGGATGATTGCCGTCGAGCACGACCTTGTCTTCGGCGACGTCCGTGACCGTATAGATGAGCGCGTCGAGGTCTTCGTCGCCTTCTTCGGGCGTGCCTTCGAACTGCATGCCCACTTCGAGCGGCTCCGGAAAGCGGTTGCGCGGCTCGATCTTCACGAGCTCGGGATCGTATTCGCCGAAGGCGTCCTGCGGCTCAAGCTGGATCTGGGTCTCGAAGCCCGGCTCCTGCCCGTCCAGCACTTCCTCGATCTTGGGGAACGTGCCATCATAGCCGCCGTGCAGATAGACCATCGGCTCGTCGCTTTCCTCAATCAGATTGCCCTGCGCATCCGATAGCTTGTAAGCGACCGACACGACGGTGTCCTTTGCAATTTTCATTCGTTCCTCCAGATTACAGACCACATTATACGATGCCGAAGCGGTCCCCAGACCACCCGGTGGACGCGCGCAAGCAGCGCGCCTCCCTCCCCCTGGCATGCCCCGCGCCCGATGTCGCCACGCCGCTCCTGGGCGGTCTGACTCCGGCGCAGTTCATGCGCAAATACTGGCAGAAAAAGCCCCTCTTGATCCGCCAGGCGATTCCCGGGATCGAAGCGCCACTCTCGCGCGACGAACTCTTCGCGCTTGCGGACAGCGACGACGTCGAGTCGCGGCTCATCACCCATTTTCGCCGCCGCTGGGCGCTCGAACACGGTCCGTTCTCGCCGGACGAACTGCCCACGCCGAAGACCCGCCAATGGTCGCTGCTCGTGCAAGGTGCCGACCTGCACGACGACCGCGCGCGCGCCCTGCTCGAGCGCTTTCGTTTCGCGCCCGACGCGCGGCTCGACGACCTGATGATCTCTTACGCGTCGGACGGCGGTGGTGTGGGCCCGCACTTCGATTCGTATGATGTCTTCCTGCTGCAGGTGCATGGCAAGCGCCGCTGGCGCATTGGCGCGCAGCGCGACCTCTCTCTTCAGGAAGGTTTGCCGCTCAAGATTCTCGCGAATTTCGAACCTGAAGAAGAGTGGCTGCTGGAGCCAGGCGACATGCTGTACCTGCCGCCGCATATCGCGCACGACGGCGTCGCCGAGGGCGAATGCATGACGTGCTCGATCGGCTTTCGTTCACCTTCCACGAGTGAATTGACAAGCCAGTTTCTATACTGGCTCGCCGAGCGCGGCGCGAACGACGACAACGGCAAGCCCACGCTCTATCGCGACCCCGACCAGCCGGCCGTTGCGCACCCCGCGCAGCTGCCCCCGGCACTCGTAGAGCGTGTTGGAGGCGTGCTTGCTAAAGTGCGCTGGAGCAACGCCGATGTCTCCTCGTTCGTAGGCTCCTGGCTGTCCGAACCGAAAGCCAATGTCGTATTCGACGCCCCCGAAAAGCCGCTCGACGAAGCCCGTTTCGTTGCGCAAGCGGCAAAAAATGGGATAACACTCGACCGCAGGACAATCCTGCTTTACGATTCGCGGTCGTATTACCTGAACGGGGAACAGTACTTGCTCAAAGAGGCAAGAAAGTGGCTGCCGGCACTGGCCGACAGGCGCTCTATGGACGGGAAACGCTTTGTAACACTCTCACACGATTCGTGTGTGACAGCGTTGCTACACGAGTGGTATCGTGCGGGCTGGATTCGGACCGGGGTGCTTGCCTAAGCGCTTCGGACTGTTATACCGTACTAAAATAGTGCTTGTATGAGAAAGACAACGTATTGTCCCCGGATTTGTCGACGGTCGATACGAAAGTGCCTATAATTTCCGGCCAGGCCGTAGGGAAGATTCACGCTCTTGCAGTGCATCTCCACCAGCGGCTCAGGTCGGTGTTGGGGCACATTTACCGGTATTATTTTGCGCTGTTGCTTACCTTTAACCATAAAAGGACGTGATCATGAAGAAATCCCTCCTCGTAGCATCCCTGCTGGCAGCTGTTGCACTCGCTGCGTGCAACAAGAGCAGCGACCAAGCTGCTGCGCCGGCTAGCGACGCTGCTGCTGCTTCGGCACCGGCTGCTGCTGCTTCGGACGCTGCTGCTGCTGCTTCGGGCGCTGCTGCTGCTGCGAGCGACGCTGCTGCTTCGGCTACCGCCGCTGCTTCGGACGCTGGCGCTGCTGCTTCGGACGCAGGCGCTTCGGCTCCGGCTGCTGCTTCGGGCGCAAGCCAGTAAGTTGCGTTCGCGCGACGCTCGCTGGAGACTACGGTCCCGGCGGGCATCGCAGCGAACCGTCGTACGGTCTGCTGCCTGCGTCAAACGCGCTTCAGACATACGGCGGGCAAGCAAAAAAGCCACGAACTCACGTTCGTGGCTTTTTTGTTATGCCGTGCGCATGAGGCTTAACGTGCCTCGCCCGGCTCCCCTGCCTCCTCGTTCTTCGATTCGAAGAACGCCTGCACCACCTCAATCTCCCGCGTCCGCTTGAACGGCGGCAGGCTTTGCCAGATGCGTCGACCGTACGGCTTGTCGACGAGACGGGTGTCGCAAATCATCAACACGCCGCGGTCGGTTTCCGCGCGAATCAGCCGCCCCGCGCCCTGCTTGAGCGTGATCACTGCCTGCGGGAGCTGGTGGACCGCAAACGGGCTCAGGCCTTTCTTCGCCAGCGCGTCGAGCCGTGCCGCCAGTACCGGGTCGTCGGGCGGTGCGAACGGCAGCTTGTCGATGACCACGAGCGAAAGCGCGTCGCCGCGCACGTCCACACCTTCCCAGAAGCTTTGGCTGCCCACGAGAATCGCATTGCCGTAGGCGCGGAAACGCTCGAGCAACTCCGTGCGGCTCGCGTCGCCCTGCACGAGCAGCGGCGTGTTCCAGCCGCGCGCCTCGATCGTGTCGCGCAGCTTCTGCGCGATGCGGTCGACGGCACGCAACGTCGTGCATAGCATGAAGACACCGCCGCCCGACGCCTCGATCGCCGGCAACGCCGCATCGAACACGGCATCGGTGAACTGCGGCGACGACGGCTGCGGCATATTGCGCGGCACGTAAAGCAGACCTTGCGCGGGATAGTCGAACGGGCTCGGCAGCGTCATCGAGCGGCGCGAGCTCAGGCCCATTTGCGCCGCGTAGTGCGTGAAGTCGCCGCGCACCGAAAGCGTCGCCGATGTGAAGACCCACGTGCGCGGCACGCCCGCGCGTTGCTTTGCGAAAATCGGCGCCACGGAAAGCGGGGTTTCGTGCAACTGCACCGTGTGCGAGAACACCTCGACCCAGCGGACTTTCTCGTCCGCGTCGTCCGCAGCGTGAGCGTTTTCGTCTTGCCCGTTTGCATCGGTCTTGCGTGTTTCGTGCGCTGGGGCGCCGCTCTGCGGTACGGTCCAGCCCGAAAGGATGCCTTGCAGTTCGCGCGCGCGACGCAAGCAGGCTCCGATCGATTCGGCGCGTTCGGCCTGACCCGCGAGCGCGGTGGCAAGCGCGCCAAGTTCGGTCTGCAGCGCATCGAGCGCGTCGAAGAGCGGATGGTCTTCGGGCAACTGCGTGATCGACAGCCGCAGCGAATCTTCCTTGAACGCAAGCCGCACGTCGCGCGCCGCGCGCTCCAGCGCAGCGCCGAGCTTGACCCACTCGACGGCGTCGCGCGCATGACTCAGACCCTCGGCCACGCAATCGCGCGCGAGTTCGAGGAACTGCGCAGTCGAGAGGGTTTCGCCGAAAAAGAGCGTTGCCGTTTCGGGCAGTTGATGCGCTTCGTCGAAGATGATCGTATTCGCGCTCGGCAGCAGTTCGGCCATGCCGGTGTCGCGCAGCATGATGTCGGCGAAGAACAGATGGTGGTTCACCACCACGATATCGGCCTGTTGCGCCTCGCGGCGCGCCTGCATTACGAAGCAGTCCTTGTAATGTGGACACTCCTGGCCAAGACAGTTGTCGCGCGTCGATGTGACCATCGACCACACGGCGGCCGTCTCGGGCACGCTCGCGAGTTCGGCCTTGTCGCCCGAGCGCGTGATCTTCGCGAAACGCACGATTTCCTGCAGATACGCGGTTTCCTGGCGCGACGGCAGCCGGCCGTTGTCGGCCGTGCGCTGCAGGTAGTAATGGCACAGATAGTTGGCGCGGCCCTTGAGCATGGCGACGCTCACAGGCACCGCTAGCGCGTCGCGCACCGTGGGGATGTCACGCGCGAAGAGCTGATCCTGCAAGTGCTTCGTGCCCGTCGAGACGACCACCTTGCCGCCCCACAGCATGGCCGGCACGAGGTACGCGTAGGTCTTGCCGGTGCCGGTGCCCGCTTCGACGATGAGCGTATTGTCACCGTTCTCGGCGGCGGCGCTCGCCGCTTCCCCGGCGCCCGGCTGTGCCGGCGCCCCACGCTCGAGCCGCCGCGCCGGGCGCGACTGGAGTTCGAACATTGCGGGGTCCGGCTGGGATTGCGCGGCGGCTTCCATTGCGGCCGCAACTGCGCGCGCCATTTCGATCTGCGCCGCGCGCGGGCGATAGCCGTCGATCTCACGCGCAAGCAAGCCGTCGGCCGCGAAGAGCTGCTCGAGCTCGGCGGCGCGGCGCGCGCTCAACACGGGGGCTGCGGCTGTTTGCGTCGCACGCACGTCGGCCTCCTGCGCGCCGCCTTCGCGCGCGGGCCGGGAACGAGAAACGGTCGTTGAATTCAAGGCAAGCGGTTCCTGCTCGGTCCGGAAGGGCGCAACCCGCCGACTGCCGCGCCCCGGCGCTTGCCAGGACCCGGGATCAGGCGTGCCCGTCCGAAGTCTTCGTTGAATCGGGGTCCAGCTGCAGTTGCAGCAGGAGGATGTTGTCCTTGACCTTGAGCTTGCGCTTCTTCAGCCTCTGCAGTTCGAGATCGTCATAGTCCGGGGTATCGGACATCCTGTCTATCAGGCGGTCCAGATCGCCATGTTCCGATTCCAGCTGCAGAATGCGGTCACGAAGGACCTCGGTCTTGACTTCACGATGCTCGCGCATGCTCGCCTCCTCGACATATGCGGCGCGCGCTTGCGAAGGACGACGCGCCTGAGGTTGCAGTCCGGCTGAAAAAGCGTGCTACTCGTGCTACTGGTCCTGCTGTTCTTCCTGCTGCTGCTTTTGTTGTTGCTGCTGCTGTTGTTCTTGTTGCTGCTTTCGTTGCGCCTTCTCGGCCGCCTGTTTCTGACGCTCTTCGACGTCGGCCTTATGCTTCGCCGCGTCTTCCTGCTTCTGCTGGTAGCGCTGGGCCTTTTCCGCACGCTCCTGGCCCTTCTGCTCGCCCTGGCGGCGCGCTTCGTCCAGTTGGTTCTGGTACTGCTTCTGATCGTACGCCGCCTGGTTCGCGTCGCGCTGCGATTGCTCGCCCTGGCGTTGCGCCTGAGCCAACGCATGTTGGCGCTGCTTTTCCTGATACGCCTGCTCGTTCGCCGCACGCTGCGGCGCTTCGGCCTGGCGCTGCGCCTGATCGAGCGCGTGTTGCTGCTGCTTCTGTTCGTACGCCTGTGCACTCGCCGCTTCGTTGGCGGCGCGCTGCGGCGCGTTGGCTTCGTCTTGCGCGCGCTTCAATGCGGCCTGCTGGTCGCGCTGCTGCGCATGCGCGGCGCGTTTTTCGTCGTCGAGCGCCAGTTGCTCGCGGCGGATATCGGCCTGCACGACACGCATCTTGTCGCGCGCCTTGCCGATGCAATGATTCACGAAGAACGTGCTGTAGCAGTTGTGCTGCGCGACGGCAAACTGATAGTCGTTCTCCGCACTCCGACGGTCCAGCACTTGTTGCCGCTGATCGAAATCGCTCTGCTGCGACGCCGACGTGCCAGCGCCCCCTCCATCAGACGCTGCGAGCGGCGCGTTGCCCAAAGCCGCTGGCTTCATGACCGGTGCTGCTGCCGCACCTTGCTGCTGTAGCGGCCCCGATACCCCGACCGCCTGCGCGAGGGCCGGAACGCTCGCACCAAGGCTCAACGCGACGGCACAAATTGCCCCAAGAGCGGGGAACCGCCGAGTGACGCCAACAGGCGCGCGAAACCGGGCAAGGGGCAAATCGAGGGAGAAGCGGGAGGTCGTCAACGTCTTCTGTGGGCAGCGGAACATGGCTGAAATTCTAACACCCCCCGGGTTGAGCGCTCGGCCATTTATGGCAAAATGCCCCGCTCCACCGGCCGGCGGCGCACCCGGCAACGTGCCTTTTTTGGGCACTGCGGGCGCTCGAGCCCGCACCGGCCGCCGGACCGCAAACCGATCCTCGCAGGAATATCCAGACCCTATGACGGAAACCGTAGCACTCAAGATCGTCCAGCGTATCGCCACTGAACTGAGCGTGCAGCCGCGCCAGGTCGCAGCCGCCGTGCAGCTTCTCGACGAAGGCTCGACCGTTCCGTTTATCGCCCGTTACCGCAAGGAAGTCACGGGCAATCTCGACGATACGCAACTGCGTACGCTCGAAGAGCGCCTGCTCTATCTGCGCGAACTCGAAGACCGCCGTGCGGCGATCCTCGCGAGCATCGAGGAACAAGGCAAGCTCACCGATGAGCTGCGTATCGCCATTGAAGCCGCCGACAGCAAGCAGGTCCTCGAAGACCTCTATCTGCCCTACAAGCCCAAGCGCCGCACGCGCGCGCAAATCGCACGCGAAGCCGGCCTGCAGCCGCTCGCCGACGCGCTGCTCGCGAACCCGCTGCTCGACCCGCAAACGGAAGCCGCGCAGTACGTGGACGCCGAGAAGGGCGTCGCGGACGTGAAGGCCGCGCTCGACGGCGCACGCGACATCCTCTCCGAGCAGTTTGGCGAAACGGCCGAACTGCTGGGCAAACTGCGCGACTGGCTGTTCAACCAGGGCGTGGTGATGTCGAGCGTGGTCGAGGGCAAGGAGAGCGAGGAAGGCGAGAAGTTCCGCGACTATTACGACTACTCCGAGACTATCAAGACCGTGCCGTCGCACCGTGCGCTCGCGCTGTTCCGTGGCCGCAACGCCGGCGTGCTGATGGTCAAGCTCGGCCTTGGCGGCGAACTGGACGCACAGGTGCCGCATCCGGGCGAAGCGATGATCGCGCGCCACTTCGGCATTGCGAACCAGAACCGTCCGGCCGATAAATGGCTCTCCGACGTCTGCCGCTGGTGCTGGCGCGTGAAGGTGCAGCCGCATATTGAAAACGAGTTGCTCACGAATCTGCGTGAGCAGGCCGAAAACGAAGCGATCCGCGTGTTCGCGCGCAACCTGAAGGATCTGCTGCTTGCCGCGCCGGCCGGCCCCAAGGCCGTGATCGGTCTCGATCCGGGCCTGCGCACGGGCGTGAAGGTCGCTGTGGTCGACCGCACCGGCAAGCTGCTCGCCACCGACACGATCTACCCGCACGAACCGCGCCGCGACTGGGACGGCTCGCTCGCAAAGCTCGCGCGCATTGCCGCGCAAACGCAAGCGGAACTCATCAGCATCGGCAACGGCACGGCTTCGCGTGAAACCGACAAGCTCGCGAGCGAGCTGATCTCGAAGCATCCCGAACTGAAGCTGCAGAAGATCGTGGTCTCCGAAGCCGGGGCGTCGGTTTATTCGGCGTCCGAACTGGCTGCGAAGGAATTCCCCGAACTCGACGTTTCGCTGCGCGGCGCGGTCTCCATTGCGCGCCGCCTGCAGGACCCGCTCGCCGAACTCGTGAAGATCGAGCCGAAGGCGATTGGCGTGGGCCAGTACCAGCACGACGTGAACCAGCGCGAACTCGCGCGCTCGCTCGACGCTGTCGTCGAGGACTGCGTGAACGCCGTGGGCGTCGATGCGAACACGGCTTCGGTCGCCCTGCTCGCCCGCGTGTCGGGCCTGAACTCCACGCTCGCGCGCAATATCGTCGATTACCGCGACGCGAACGGCCCCTTCCCGTCCCGCGAGCATCTGAAGAAGGTGCCGCGTCTGGGCGACAAGACGTTCGAGCAAGCCGCAGGCTTCCTGCGCATCAACGGCGGCGACAATCCGCTCGATCGCTCGTCGGTGCACCCGGAAGCGTACCCCGTCGTCGAGCGCATGCTTGCGAAGATCAAGCGCACGATCGGCGACGTGCTCGGCAGCCGCGAAGCGCTGTCGGGCCTCGCGCCCACCGAGTTCGTGGACGAACGTTTCGGTCTGCCGACGGTGCGCGACATCCTGAGCGAGTTGGAAAAGCCGGGCCGCGATCCGCGCCCCGAGTTCAAGACGGCAACGTTCCGCGATGGCGTCGAGAAGGTGTCCGACCTCGTGCCGGGCATGCTGCTCGAAGGCGTCGTGACGAACGTGGCGGCGTTCGGCGCGTTCATCGACGTGGGCGTGCATCAGGACGGACTCGTGCACGTCTCCGCCATGTCGACGAAGTTCATCAAGGACCCGCACGAAGTCGTGAAGGCCGGCCAGGTCGTGAAGGTGAAGGTGCTCGAGGTCGACGTGAAGCGTCAGCGCATTGCGCTCACGATGCGTCTGGACGACGACCCCATGAGCGCGGGCGGCTCGCGCAGCGGCGGAAGCGCGGGCCAGCCCGGCAACCGCGACAACCGCGGTGGCGGCAATCGCGACAATCGCGGCGGCCAGCGTTCGCGCGATGCGGAACCGGCAGGCGCAATGGCGGCGGCATTCGCGAAGCTCAAGCAACGCTGATGTCCGCATGACGCGACGTGGGCCGCAACGGCTCACGTTGCGTGCGCAACAAAAAAGGCACCCTCGGGTGCCTTTTTTGTTGGTCGAAACGCCGCGATCAGATCTCGATCTTCGTCCCGAGTTCGACTACGCGGTTCGCAGGAATGCTGAAGAAGTCGGTGGGCTTCGCGGCGTTCTGATGCATCCACGCGAATATGCGTTCGCGGAAGATCGACATGCCCGGCAGTTGCGTCGGCACGACCGTCTCGCGCGCGAGGAAGAACGACGTGTCCATCATCTCGAACGTCATGTTGTGGGTGCGCGAAATGTCGTCGAGAACCGCCTGCACGTCGGGGGTTTCGTTGAAGCCATAATCGGCCTTCACGAGAAAGAGCCCGCCGCCGATATCCTTGACCGACACGCGTTCGGCGTCAGCCACATACGGAATGTCGCGGATCACGAACGTGAGGAAGATCGTGCGCTCGTGAAGGACCTTGTTGTGCTTGAGGTTGTGCAGCAGGCTGACCGGCACGAGCGATTCGCTGCCCGTGAGGTAGATGGCCGTGCCCGAAACGCGATGCGGCGGGTGCGCGAGCAGCCCTTGCAGGAACGGCATGAGCGGAATACCGTCGGCGGCCGTGCGGTCCTTCACGATCATACGGCCCTTGAACCACGTCATCAGCAGGAAGAACAGCAGCGCGCCGATGCCAAGCGGCAGCCAGCCACCCTCTTCGACCTTCAGCAGGTTCGCGCCGAAAAACCCCAGGTCGACGGCCAGCAACACCGAGATGATGCAGGCGACGAGCGCCTTGTTCCACTTCCATACCTTCGTCATCACGACGGCGACGAGCACCGTGGTGATCACCATCGTCGCGGTCACGGCGATACCGTAGGCGGCGGCCAGATTGTCCGAACTCTTGAAGGCGACCACGATGCACAGAATGATGAAGAGCAGCATCCAGTTCACGACCGGCACGTAGATCTGCCCGATGGCGAGATCCGACGTGTGCAACACTTTCATGCGCGGTACGTAGCCGAGCAGAATGGCCTGACTCGTGAGCGAGTATGCACCCGAAATCACGGCCTGCGAGGCGATCACGGTGGCGACCGTCGAGAGTACGACGAGCGGCAGCAAGGCCCAGTCAGGCGCGAGCAGGAAGAACGGATTTTCGATCGCGCGATGGTCCTGCATCAAGAGCGCGCCCTGGCCGAAGTAGTTGAGCACGAGCGAGGGCATCACGAGCGTGTACCAGGCGCAGCGAATCGGCTTCGCGCCGAAGTGGCCCATGTCGGCATAGAGCGCTTCCGCGCCGGTCAGCACCAGCACGACCGAACCGAGCACCACGTAAGCCTGCAGCATGTGCGCGCCCATGAAGCTGACCGCGTAGTACGGACTGAGCGCCGCGATAACGCCAGGCGCCTGCACGATGCGCGAGACGCCGAGCACGCCGATGGTGATGAACCAGAGCACCATGATCGGGCCGAACAGACGGCCGACCAGCGCGGTGCCGTGCCGCTGGATCCAGAACAGCAGGATCAGGATCACCATCGTGAACGGCAGCACCAGATGCGAGAGTTTGGGCGCAGCAATTTCGAGGCCTTCCACTGCCGACATGACCGAGATCGCCGGCGTGATCACGGCATCGCCGTAGAACATGCACGCGCCGAAGATGCCCAATGCCGTGAGCAACGCCGCCGACTTGCTCTTGCGGTTGAACGAGCGCATGGCGAGCGCCATGAGCGCGAGTACGCCGCCCTCGCCGTTGTTGTCGGCGCGCATCACAAAAAGGACATACTTGACGCTGACGACGATCACGATCGCCCAGAACAGCAACGAAATGACGCCGAGGATGGAGGTGTCGTTGAGCGGAATGCCGTGTGAAGGGCTGAACGCCTCTTTCAGCGAATACAGCGGGCTCGTGCCGATGTCGCCGAACACCACACCGATGGCCGCTACGGCGAGAGTAGGTAGCGGCTGCTTGGCCACGTGTGTGCTAGTTGTCATATACGCGGTAATCCGTTGCGAGGCGGAAAAAACGAGCGCTATTCTAAACCGGGCTGTGGCCAAAACCGAGCGGCCGTCGCGGCACTGCGACATCCCCTTGTCCCCGCGCAGTTTAGCACCGGCCCCAGATGACGTCTGCCCGCCTGCGCTGCCGCCAGGGAACGTGGGCGATACGCAAAAAAAACGGAGCCATAAAGGCTCCGTCTCTGGATCAGCGCGCCACGGGTCCGAAAACCCTGGCGGCGGCATAACCCCTGCTTACTTCTGCGCCGCTTGCGCCTGCTGCAGACCACGCTTGATCCACGCACCGAGATTGTGCGGGCGCACCGTGTCCCACTCCTCGAACGGCTGGTGAATCCACGGATTGGTCGGCAGATGCTGGACGAAATAGTCCGGTGTCACCTTCGAGCAGCCCTTGTACCAGAGCACCGCCGAGCGCACGCCGGTCACGGCCGGGTAACGCTCCTTGAGGTGCTCCTGCACGCGGGCAAGCGTGACGCCCGAATCGACGAGGTCGTCGACTAGCAGCACGTTGCCTTCCAGGTGACCGCGCGTCATCGTGATGTACTGCGCGATGTCGAGATCGCCTTGCTCCGTACCTGCGGCTTCGCGGTACGAGCTGGTTGCGAGGATCGCCAGCGGCAGATCGTAGATGCGCGAGAGCTGGTCGCCCACGCGCAAGCCCCCGCGCGCGAGACACAGGATCTGGTCGAACTTCCAGCGCGACTCGTGCACCTTGAGCGCGAGCAGTTCGATCAGCCGGTGATACTCATCCCAGCCGACCCACAGGTTCTTGTCGTCGTTGCGCGGGTCCATCATTTGAATCATTTTTGCTTCTGCCTTCTTGCTACTTAGACCTTGAACGGATGACGCAGCAGGATCGTTTCGTCGCGATCCGGGCCCGTCGAAACCATATCGATCGGCACACCGGCGACTTCCTGCACGCGCGTGAGATACGCCTGCGCGCTCTTGGGCAGCGCGTCGAACTGCGTGATGCCGATGGTGCTTTCGTTCCAGCCTTCGAACGTCTCGTAGACCGGCTCGCACGCAGCCACTTGCGAGGCGCCGCGCGGCAGAATGTCCACGTCCTTGCCATCGACCTTGTAGCCGACGCAGAGCTTCACTTCGTCGAGACCGTCGAGCACGTCGAGCTTCGTGATGCACAGACCCGTCACGCCGTTGATCTGGATCGAGCGGCGCAGTGCAGCAGCGTCGAGCCAGCCGGTGCGGCGCGGACGGCCCGTGACCGAACCGAATTCCTTGCCGACCTTCGCGAGCGTGAGGCCCACTTCTTCCTGGCGATCGGCGTTGTCGGCGTCGTACAGTTCGCTCGGGAACGGGCCCGAACCGACGCGCGTGCAATACGCCTTGGTGATGCCGAGCACGTAATTCAGCTTTTGCGGACCGACGCCCGCGCCGGCCGAAGCTGCACCCGCGACGCAGTTGCTCGATGTGACGAACGGATAGGTGCCGTGGTCGATGTCGAGCAGCGTGCCCTGTGCACCTTCGAACAGCAGGTTGCCGCCTTCGTTGTTCACGTCGTACAGACGTCGCGAAACGTCCGTGACCATCGGCTTCAGACGCTCGGCGTACGAGAGCATCGTGTCGAGCGTTTGCTGATAGTCCACGGCCGGCGCGCCCAGGTACTGCGTGAGCACGAAGTTGTGGTAGTCGAGGTTCTCGCGCAGGCGAGCGGCGAAGTTTTCCGGCTCGAACAGGTCCTGCACGCGCAGACCGCGGCGCGCCACCTTGTCTTCGTAGGCCGGACCGATGCCGCGACCCGTCGTCCCGATCTTCGCGGCGCCGCGCTTGGCTTCGCGCGCCTGGTCGATGGCGATGTGGTACGGCAGGATGAGGGTGGTGGCTTCGGAGATGAACAGGCGCTTCTGGACGTCGATGCCCGCTTCTTCGAGCTCGCCGATTTCCTTGAAAAGCGCTTCGGGCGAGAGCACCACGCCGTTGCCGATGTAGCAGGCGACGCCGGCACGCATGATGCCCGACGGGATCAGCCGGAGAATGGTCTTCTTGCCGCCGATGATGAGTGTGTGGCCGGCGTTGTGACCGCCCTGGAAACGCACCACGCCTTGCGCGTGGTCCGTCAGCCAGTCGACGATCTTGCCCTTGCCTTCATCGCCCCATTGGGTGCCCACGACGACGACATTGCGCCCCGGGGTTACATTCACTGCGCTGGCAGACATGGTGTTTCGTTAGCTGGTTAAAAACGTATTTTACCTGGGTTCAGCGGCAAGGCCGCCTTTTTTTCCCGAAATTCGCGGAATTTCCTTTTGCACTCAACGGCATGCGCGAAGCGAAGCGTGCTTTGGCACGGCTGCGCGGCCGCTTCGCGGGCGGCGCGAATGGCCGCCCCAGTGCAGTATCAGGCGTGTTTTTCGACGACCCAGACGCCGTCGCGCTCGATGAGCACGCGGTCGCAGGCGAACTCGTCCATGTCGTGCTCGTGGCCCGGCAGCGCCTGGATCACGACCTCGCCCGCATCGCGCAGCGCGGCGACGGCGGCGCGCAGCGCCTCGTCATGGCGCCACGGCGCGAGGATCGCGCTGCTGCGCGCTTCGACCGGGGAAATACGCGCCACTTCGCGCAAATCGAGCGAGAAGCCCGTTGCCGCGCGGGCGCGGCCATAGGCCTCACCCACCTTGTCGTAACGGCCGCCACGGGCCACGGCGTTCGGCACGCCGTCCACGTAGGCGGAGAACATCACGCCGCTGTGGTACGCGTAGCCGCCGAGATCGGCGAGGTCGAGCATCAGCTCCGCACCCTCGATCTGGCGCACGAGGAACGCGAGGTCGTCGAGCGCTCGCGCAATGCCCGGCAGCGCCGGCAGACGCGCGCGCGCCTCGTCGATCACGTTCGCGTCGCCGTAGAGCGACGGCAGCGCGCGCAAAGCGTCGCGCGTGGCGGCTTCGAGGTTCTGCGTGAGCTCCGCGAGGCGCGGCACGTCCTTGCCGGCGAGTGCTTCATACAAGGCATCGCCGAGTGCAGCCGCAGCCGGGTCCGCTTCGAAGATCGCCGCGAGCACGCCCGCGTGCGAGAGGTCGAGGCGCACCTTCGCGAGGCCCGCGAGGCGCAGCGCATCGAGCATCAGCTGCTGGATTTCGAGGTCGGCTTCGAGGCCCGCGTGACCGTAGATTTCGGCGCCGGTCTGGATCTGTTCGCGCGTGGCATGCAGGCCGCGCGGGCGCGTGTGCAGCACGTTGCCCGCGTAGCACAGGCGCGTCACGCCCTGGCGGTTCAACAGGTGCGCGTCGATGCGCGCGACCTGCGGCGTCATGTCGGCGCGCAGGCCGAGCGTGCGGCCCGAGAGCTGGTCGACGAGCTTGAACGTGCGCAGGTTCAGATCGCGCCCGCTGCCCACGAGCAACGACTCGAGATACTCGAGCAACGGCGGCATGACCATTTCGTAGCCATAGGCGCGGAAACGATCGAGCAGGCGGCGGCGCAGCTCTTCGATCTTGCGCGCTTCGGACGGCAGCACGTCCGCAATATTCTCGGGGAGTAACCAGGTCGACATCGGTTGAGTCCTACCACAATGAGGGCCACGCGCAGCGAAGCGCCACGCGGCCCGGTAATTCGGAATCCGTCAAAAAACGCCCATCGCACACCACATCTGAAGACAGCGGCGGCACGAAGCTGTCAGGTCGCCAGCATCAGCAGTACGAGGCCGAGCCCCATCACGATGAGCCCGCCGATCCTGATGTGATGCGGCGGCCGTTCCGCGATTTTACGGAATGTGTCACGCCACGCCGTCGGAAAAACGAACGGGAACATGCCCTCGATAATCAGCATCAGCGCGATCGCGAGCAAGAGGGAGCCAGCTATGTCCATGCGAAGAAAGACGCCGCGCAGTGCGCGGCGCGTATGTCTCGTTTTGTCTAGTGTTTGCGCGGGGTGGCGGAAGCCGAAGCGTTATCTCCGCCATTCGCGCCGCCGTTCGGGCCGCGCATGAAGCGGAAGAAGTCGCTCGACGAGTCGACCACGATGACGTCGCCGGGCCGGAAGCTCTCGCGGTAAGCGAGCATGCTTTGATAGAACCGGTAGAAGTCCGGGTCGCGCCCGAACGCCTCGGCGGCAATCGCGGCGGCCTTGCCGTCACCCTCGCCCTTGATCGCTTGCGCCTGCGCATAGGCGTCGGCCAGCACGCCCTGCTGCTTGCGCTGCGCGTCGTCCTTGATCTGCTGCGCCTCGGCCGCGCCCTTCTCGCGAATCTCGGCAGCGGCCTGCTCGCGTGCGGCGCTCATGCGCTTGAAGATCGTTTGCGCCAGTTCCGGCGGGTAATCGACGCGCGTGAGTTCAATCGCGATCACGTCGATGCCGAGCGGCGCCGCGCTTTGTCTGAGCGCGTCGCGCGCGCCGTTGGCAATGGCTTCCTGCTGCGCCAGCGCCTCGGTGAGCGTGACTTTCGAGATCGCGTCGCCGAGCGCGTCGCGCGACAGCGACGCGAGGCGGTCGGAAAGCGTCTGTGCATCGCCCTTCGTGGCCGCGAACAGCTTGAGCGGATCGGAAATGCGATAACGCACGACCGGGTTCACGAGCAGCTCGGTCTTGTCCGACGTCGTGTAACGGTCGGCATCGGGCGCATCGAACGCCTGAATGCGCGTGTCGATGAACGTGGCGGTCTGGAACGGCGGCGGCAGCTTCACGTGCAGCCCAGGACCTGCGAGCGTGGCGTTGGCCCCGCCCGACGAGGAAATGATGGCGACGTGGCGCGGATCGACCATGAAGACGGCCGACGACGCAACCAGCACGACAACCACGACGGCAACGACGAGCGCAATGATCTTGTTCATAGTGACGCTCCCCTTATTGCACGTCGCTTTCGCGGCCGCGCGAGCGGAACGCATCGCGCGAACGGAAGGCGTCGCTCGCGGCAGCTGCCGCGTCGCTGGCCGTGGTTGCGGGAGCCGCGCCCTGCTGCTGGGCGCCCTGCTGCGCACCTTGCTGCTGTGCGCCTTGCTGTGAGTCGCTGCCCGCTGTCGGAGCGGAGGCCGCGTTGGCGTCCGAAGCCGCGCCGGCCGTTGCCGCACCGGCGCTCGAAGCCAAAGCCGAAGCCGAGGCCGCAGCCGCGCCCGTTGCGCCCGCCGCCACGGCGGCGCGCTGACGTGTCATGTCGACGAGCTTGTCGAGCGGCAGATTAATCACGTTGTTGCCCGACTTGCTGTCGACGAACACCTTCGTCGCATTCGAATAGATGTGCTGCATCGTCTCGAGATACATGCGCTCGCGAATCACAGCCGGCGCCTTCGCATATTGTTCGTAGACCTGCGTGAATCGTTGCGCATCGCCCTGTGCCTGCGACACCACACGTTCGCTGTACGCCTTGGCTTCGTCGATGAGACGCGCCGCGTCCGCCTGCGCGCGCGGCAGCAGCTGGTCGGCATAGGCCTGGGCGTCGCGCTTCGCGCGGTCGCGGTCCTGGCGCGCCTTGGCTTCGTCGTCGAGTGCCGCCTGCACCTGATCGGGCGCCGAGACGCTCTGGATCGCCACGCCGGTCACGCCGAGGCCCGTCTTGTACTCGTCGAGCGCGTGCTGGATCGTGTCGGCGAGTTGGGCGCGAATTGGCTCGCGGTCGGCGTAAAGCATGTCATTCGTGCTGCGCGCGCCCACCACGGTGCGCACCGCCGCCTGCGCGGCCTGCGTGACGGTGAGGTCGGGATCGACGCTGCGGAACAGATAGTCGGTCGGCTGCTTGACCTGGTACTGCACGGTAAAGCGCACGTTGAGGATGTCGCCGTCGTGCGTGATGACCGCGGCGTCCTTCACGTTTGCCGGGCGCACGAGGTTGTTGCGGCCGATCTCGACGGTGCGGATCTGCCCGACATTGACGATTTCATGCGTCTGGAACGGATACGGCATGCGCCAGTGCACGCCCTGACCCACCGTGTGGCGATACTGGCCGAACTGCAGCACGACGCCGGCCTGCCCTTCCTGGACGACGAACACGCCACTGCCCACGTAGATCGCAATGAGCACGCCGATTACGATGCCCACGCCGATGCGCGCGCCGTGGCCGTTGTCCGGGCGCGGCCCGAAGCCACCCTGCCCCTTGCCCTTGCGGCCGAAGAAAGCGGACACGCGGCGGTTGAAGTCGCGCCACATTTCGTCGAGATCCGGCGGACCGTCTCCCTTGTCGCCGTTGTCACCCTTGTTGCCCGGCGGGCGACGCCCGTCGTCAGAACGCTGGCCATTGCCGTCGCCTCGACCCCAACGCGGGTCGTTCAACGAGAAAATGGCGCGCGCGCGCTGCCAGCCAGTCCGCTTGTTGTAATCGTTCACCTGTGTTCGTTCACCAGAGTAGACAGCGGGTCAATTGCGTGCGGATTCCATCGGAGCCGCGGGGCCGGCCTTGCGTGCAAGGCAAAGCCGGGCGCGCTTCAGCGCTCGTGTTCGGGTTCCCAGCGAGGTTCTTCCTGCACCGCGCTCCAGTCTGCGGCCAGGGACTGCGGCGCGTCGGCAAGCGGCTCGGCAGTCGCGATTTCGGCGATGGCGGAGCGCAGCGCATCCAGTCCGACGCCCGTGCGCGCGCTCAAAAAGACGCGCGAAATATTACCATATTCATCACGCTCGACCGTTCCGCCACGGGCCGCCAGTTCCGGCACCGAGTCGATCTTGTTGAAGACCAGCACCTGACGGATCGTGTCCGCGCCGATATCGCGCAGCACCTTGTTCACCTCGTCGATCTGGTCGAGACGCACGGCGCTCGACGCATCCACCACGTGCAGCAGCAAGTCGGCCTGAACCGTTTCCTGCAGCGTCGCGCGAAACGCGGCGACGAGCTGGTGAGGCAGTTCGCGGATGAACCCAACAGTATCGGACAGCACGATCTGGCCAACTTCGTCACCGAGCCAGAGGCGCCGCGAGGTCGTGTCGAGCGTCGCAAACAGCTGGTCGGCGGCGTAGGCCTGCGCCTTCGTGAGCGCATTGAAGAGCGTGGACTTGCCCGCGTTCGTATAGCCCACGAGCGACACCGACATCGTGCGGGTGCGCTCGCGCTGACGCCGCTGCGTGCCGTGCTGGCGACGCAGCTTCGCAAGCTTGCCCTGCAGCATCTTGATGCGCTCGCCGATCAGCCGGCGGTCGGTTTCGAGCTGCGTTTCACCCGGGCCGCGCAGGCCGATACCGCCCTTCTGGCGCTCAAGGTGAGTCCAGGCGCGCACGAGGCGCGTGGCGAGGTATTGCAGCTGCGCGAGTTCGACCTGCAGCTTGCCTTCATGGCTGCGGGCGCGCTGGGCGAAGATGTCGAGGATCAGGCTCGTGCGGTCGACCACGCGACGATTGAGCGCGCGCTCCAGATTGCGTTGCTGGGCGGGCGACAGCGCGTGATTGAAGATGACGATTTCGATGTCGTTCGCTTCGCAGGCGAGACGCAGTTCCTCGGCCTTGCCGCTACCGATGAACATGGCGGCGTCGGGGCTGGAGCGTCGCCCGGTGAGCGTGACAGCAGGAGTGGCGCCCGCGCTTTTAGCGAGCAGGCTGAGTTCTTCGAGACTGGCTTCGAAGTCGGTCTTGCCGAAGTCGATGCCGACGAGTGCGGCGTTGATCAAATTAGAGGATGTCAAAATGAAAGCGGCCGGACCAGAGCAGCCTGCGAGGCGCCCCGGTCCGGCCGCGTCATGGGTCAGGACGCTTCCGTATCCGGGTGGAAATTCACCGGACGGGCCGGAACCACCGTGGAGATGGCGTGCTTGTAAACCATTTGCGTAACCGTATTACGGAGCAACACGACGTACTGGTCGAACGATTCGATGTTCCCTTGAAGCTTGATGCCGTTGACCAGATAGATCGAAACAGGCACGTGCTCCTTGCGCAGCGCGTTCAGAAACGGGTCTTGTAACAATTGCCCTTTGTTGCTCATAGCAAACTCCGTATTTTTTTGCAGGTTTAACTTATATTGGGATGAAGAAAAAGAAATCCACCACCAATCGCTACACTATAGCCGATTCTCGTTCCCCCGCGCGGTTCCTGGCGGTTCGGCCAGGCGGCCTTTGCGGGGTAGCGAACGCTATTCAGCAACAGCCTAGTTTTTCTCGGTATAGGGATTCGTCGAGGAGCGAAACTCTATGCGCAATGGAGTGCCGGTGAGCGAGAAAGTTTCCCGGAAACGGTTCTCCAGATAGCGCTTGTAGGTTTCCGTCACGGCGTCGAGTGCGTTGCCGTGAATGACGATAATCGGAGGGTTCTGTCCCCCCTGGTGCGCATAGCGCAGCTTCGGACGCACCGGGCCGCGGCGGCGCGGCTGCTGGAACTCCACGGCTTCGATGAGCGCGCGCGTGAGCTTCGGCGTGGGCAGCTTCGCCATGGCGGCGGCATAGGCGTCGTCCACCGAACGCATGAGCGGGCCGATGCCGAACTTCTCCGTCGCCGAGATGAAGCGCATTTCCGCGAAGTCGAGGAACTTCAGCTTGCGCTGCAGGTGGTGCTTGGTGCGCTCGCGCGCGTGGTCGTCCATGCCGTCCCACTTGTTCACGCCCACCACCAGCGCGCGACCCTGTTCCACCACGAAGCCCGCAATATGCGCGTCCTGGTCCGAGATTTCCTGCTGCGCATCGAGCAGCAGAATCACCACGTTGGCGTCGGCGATCGACTGCAGCGTCTTCACCACCGAGAACTTCTCGATCGCTTCGAACACCTTGCCGCGGCGGCGCAAGCCTGCCGTGTCGATCAGCGTGTACTTCTTGCCGCCGCGCTCGAAATCCACGTAGATCGAATCGCGCGTCGTGCCCGGCATGTCGAACGCGATCACGCGGTCTTCGCCGATCAGCGTATTGACGAGCGTCGATTTGCCCACGTTGGGGCGGCCGACGATCGCGATCTTGATCCCGTGCTTGGCGGCGTCCTCTTCGCTTTCCTCGGGCTGATCGGCGTACGCCTGTTCGAGCGCCTCGTTGATCATTTCCGTCACGCCGTCGCCGTGCGCCGCGGAAATCGCGCGCGGGTCGCCGAGACCGAGTTCATAGAAGTCGGCAGCCACGGCGCTGTACTTCATGCCCTCTGCCTTGTTCACCACAAGGAAGATCGGCCGGCCGGTCTTGCGCAGGTAATCGGCGATGTGTTTGTCCTGGGGCGCGAGTCCATTGCGGCCGTCGCAAATGAACACGACGATATCGGCCTCTTCCACAGCCTGGCGCGTCTGGCGCGCCATTTCGTGCAGGATGCCGTCCTTCGCGACCGGCTCGAAGCCACCGGTGTCGACCACGAGATACGGGCGCTCGCCCACGCGCCCTTCACCGTAGTGACGGTCGCGCGTGAGGCCAGGCAGGTCGGCCACCAGCGCATCGCGCGAACGCGTGAGCCGGTTGAACAGCGTGGATTTCCCCACATTGGGGCGCCCGACGAGGGCGATTACGGGTTTCATCTGATCTTTTCTACAGTAAGGCGCAGCGCCGGAGAGTCCGGCGCGCTGCGCGGCAAGCCCTGCGCCTGCGGGGCTGCATCAGTTGCAAATTATCACGAAATTCACGAGCAGGGCCGCGTCCCCGAGCCGAAAGCGCAACGCGACCGGGGCTGGACGCCGCGCAACCGCCATGGGGCGGTAACGGTGAACAGCGGGTGAACAGCGGATGAACGACGAGGTCGTGCGCGCCGCCGTCCCAAAATGCGCATGGCCGGCTTGAGCCGGCCAGCGGGTGAGGCATCGGAACCTGCCGGCTCCGGTACCTCGAGCATCTGCATGCATCGGAGCACCGCTCGTGAGGCGCTGCCAACTGCGTATGCGTGCAGTGCGCGGGGCGATGCGCGTTTCTTGCCTTGCACGCCGGCCGCGCAAGCCGGCGTCATGTGTCTCTGCGGCGCGCCCCGAAGGCGCTACCGCAGCCAACGCCACTTAGTGCGGACGCAGACCGTACAGGTCGCCGTCCTTCGTCTGCACGACCAGCGTGTTGCCAGCGAGCACCGGCGCGGCCGTGATCGGGCTGCCGTCGGTCTTCACGCGCGAGACGAAGCTGCCGTCGTCGAGCGAGAGGAAATGGACGTAGCCCTCAAAGTCGCCGAGCACAACCGCGTGGCCCAGCAATGCAGGCACGCTGACGTCGCGGCTCTTGAGCTTCTCGTTCGTCCAGGCCGGCTCGCCCGTCGACACGCTGAACGCCTTCACGACCGACCAGTCGTCGCCACCCACCACCGTAGACTCGTCCTGAGCAATGCCGCTCGTGCTCGAGAACGCCTTTTGCCACATCGGACGACCCGAATTGGCGTCGAAGCAGCCAACCTGCCCCTGGAACGTCACTGCGCAGGTCGTGGCTCCCACCAGCGTGGGCGGACCGCTCACGTCATTGATACGCTCGACTTCCGTCACGCCCTTCGGGTACGAAACCGGCGTTTCCCAGAAGGCGTCGCCGGTCTGCAGGTTGATCGCGGCAAACGAGCCGCCCGGGAAGCCGGCCAGCACGGCCTGGTCACCCGCGAACGTCATGCCCGCCGACACACGCAGATTCAGCGGCACAGCGCGGTTGCGGTAGAGCCACTTCTGCTCGCCCGTCTGGCCGTTGAAGGCGACGATCTGCCCGTCGATCGTGCGCACGATCACGAGGCCGTTGCCGACGAGCGGCGGCGAAATGACTTCACCCGGGGCCTTGGCCTGCCACGAGAGCTTGCCGTTCGAGTCGAGCACGTAGACATCGCCCTTCAGGCCGCCCACCGCCGTGAGATTGCCATCGCTGCCCACACCCGCCGAGAGGTCGTCCTTGAGCTTGGTGCGCCAGATGTCCTTGCCCGACGCGGCGTCGATCTTCGCGACCGAGCCGTTCTCGCCCGCTGCGTAGATCGCGTCGCCCACCGCGACCGGCGCGAACAGATAGCGGCCGGCCTTGCCGACGCTCGACTTCCACACTTGCTGGACATCCAGCGCCTGCTTGAAATCGGTCAGCGGTACCGGCACGCGACGCACGTCTTTCGTCGATGAGCAGGCTGCGAGAGCCAGGACGGTCATCGCGAGAGCGACGGGCACAACGGTTCGTTTCAGCAGATTCATCGGTGAACGACGCATGAATGAAGTTGGTTTGAATAGTTTCGCAATGCTGCGCGCACGCACGGCGCGCTTCGCAACTTAGCCGGCGAATTAGCCGCCGAGCGCATCCAGCTTGAACTGGATCAGCTGACGCTCGGAAGCGTCGCTCTTCGGCAGGCTGTCGAGGGCCAGCTTGTAGGACGCGCGCGCGTCGTCGCGCTTGCCGGCCGCAGCCAGCAAATCGCCACGGCCGTCGGCCACGATGCCCTTGAACGGACCCGAATCCGGTTGCGGAATCAGCGCGAGGCCCTGATCGTAGGCCTTTTCGTCGAGCAGAAGCGAAGCGAGACGCAGCTTCGCGATCTGGCGGAATTCGTCGTCCTTCGCGTGATCGGCGGCCCATTGCAGCTGCGCCTTCGCGCCTGCCGTGTCGCCCGCCATATAGAGCGCCTTGGCCACGCCGAGCGCAGTCATCTGCGCGTACGCCGTGCCGCCGAAGCGATCTTCCATGTCGGTCGCCACGCGGGTGAGCATGGCCTTGTCGCTGCTGTTCGCGGCCTGTTGCACCTGGTCGTACAGCACAGCGGCTTCAGCCGCCTGGCGGCGCTGCCAGAAGTTCCAGCCGTTCCACGCTGCGAGCGCGAGCAGAACGATCAGCACGACCCACGTAGCGGCGTTACCCCACTGCCCCCACCATGCCTTGAAGCTCTCGATCGATTCCTGTTCGTCGTGGTAACTCATCGCGTAGCGATTCCTCGTTTATTCTGAAGCCTGTTTTCGAATGCGCAGCGAACCGGGCAGCCCGTTGGGGCGGCCCTATTAATCGTCGCCGTCTTCGGCGGATGCAACCATCGCATTGATCAGATATTCGGTCAAGTCCTCAAGCGCTACCGTTTGTTGCTCGCTGCGGGCCTCCGCGGCCGTGCCGCGCAGCGCCTTCACACCGGCCTCGCCCTTGGCCACTTCGTCCTCGCCGAGCACCACGGCAAACGCCGCGCCGCTCGCATCTGCGCGCTTCATCTGCGATTTGAAGCTCGCGCTCTGACCGTCGGCACTGCAATGCAAAATAACGTCGAGGCCCGTGTCGCGCAGACGCTCCGCCACGATGAACGCCTTCTCGCGCGCGGCGTCGCCCTGGTGGACAACGTAGACATCGCAACCTTCTTCTTCCGGCACGAGGTCTTCTTCCTTGAGCAATTCGAGAATGCGCTCGATGCCCATGGCCCAGCCGCACGCCGCCGTCGGCTTGCCGCCAAGTTGCTCGATCAGCGGATCGTAGCGGCCGCCCGCTGCGACCGTGCCTTGCGCGCCGAGCTTGTCGGTCACCCATTCGAACACGGTCAGATTGTAGTAATCGAGACCGCGCACGAGACGCGGGTTGATCTTGAACGGAATGTTGTTCGACTTGAGAATGCGCTGCAGCCCTTCGAAGTGCGCGAGCGAAGCCTCGCCGAGGAAGTCGATCAGCTTCGGCGCCTTGTCTGCGATCTCCTGCAGCGCGGGATTCTTCGTGTCGAGCACGCGCAGCGGGTTCGTGTAGAGGCGGCGCTTGCCGTCTTCGTCGAGCAGATCGACGTGCTGCTCAAGGTACTTGATGAGTTCGACGCGATGCGCCGCACGCTCTTCGGCCACGCCGAGCGAGTTGATCTCGAGCTTGATGCCGGCGAGGCCGAGATCGTCCCAGAGGCGCTGGCACATCAGGATGATTTCCGCGTCCGCATCGGGACCCGCGAAACCGAGCGCCTCGACGCCCACCTGATGGAACTGACGATAGCGGCCGCGCTGCGGACGCTCGTGACGGAACATCGGGCCGATGTACCACAGGCGCTTCGGACCGTCGTAGAGCATGTTGTGCTCGATCGACGCGCGCACGGCCGCAGCCGTGCCTTCCGGGCGCAGCGTGAGGTTCTCGCCGTTGAGCGCGTCGGTGAAGCTGTACATCTCCTTCTCGACGATGTCGGTCACTTCACCGATGCCGCGCGTAAAGAGCTGCGTATGCTCGACGATCGGCGTGCGGATATTTTGATAGCCGTACGAACGAAGCATGGACTTGACCGTGGTTTCGAAGAATTCCCACAGCCCTGCCTCCTGCGGCAGGATGTCGTTCATGCCCTTCACGCCCGTGAGCTTTTCGGGCTTGCGTTTCTGTTCAGTCATTGCGTTGCGTATTGGCTTTATTCGGTTGTGCGTATCGTGACCACAAGCGGCCACAAGCGAACCAGGAGCGGCCCGGCCGCCCTGCTCAGTTCGTCGCTTCGGCCTTGCCGTACTTGCGCGCGACGTAGTCGCTCACGATCTGCTGGAATTCTTCGGCGATGCGCTCGCCGCGCAGCGTCTTTACCTTTTCGCCGTCGATGAAGACCGGCGCCGCGGGGTTCTCGCCCGAACCCGGCAGGCTGATGCCGATGTTCGCGTGCTTCGACTCACCCGGGCCGTTCACGATGCAGCCCATCACAGCGACATTCATCGTCTCGACGCCAGGATACTCGTCGCGCCAGACCGGCATCTGCGCGCGCAGATAGCCCTGGATCTGCGAAGCCAGTTCCTGGAACAGTGTGCTGGTCGTACGGCCGCAACCGGGGCAAGCGATGACCATCGGCGTGAACGAGCGCAGGCCCATGGTCTGCAGGATTTCCTGTCCGACCACGACTTCGCCCGTGCGCGCGCCGCCCGGTTCCGGCGTGAGCGAGATGCGGATCGTGTCGCCAATACCCTGCTGGAGCAGCACGGAAAGCGCCGCCGTCGAAGCGACGATGCCCTTCGAGCCCATGCCCGCTTCCGTGAGACCCAGGTGCAGCGCGAAGTCGCAGCGCTTTGCGAGTTCCTGGTAGACGGCGATCAGGTCCTGCACGCCGCTCACCTTGCACGACAGGATGATCTTGTCGCGGCCAAGGCCGAGTTCGACTGCGCGTTCCGCCGAGCCGATGGCCGACTGAATGAGCGCTTCGTACATCACGCTTTGCGCTTCCCACGGCTCCTTGCGAGCGCCGTTCTCGTCCATCATGCGCGCGAGCAGGTCCTGGTCGAGGCTGCCCCAGTTCACGCCGATACGCACCGGCTTGTCGTACTTGATGGCCGCTTCGATCATCTGCGCGTACTGCGTGTCGCGCTTCGCGCCCTGGCCCACGTTGCCCGGGTTGATACGGTACTTCGAGAGCGACTCCGCGCAAGCGGGATAGTCGCGCAGCAGCAGATGGCCGTTGTAGTGGAAGTCGCCGACGAGCGGCACCATCACGCCCATGCGGTCAAGCTGCTCGCGGATGTACGGCACGGCCGCCGCGGCTTCCGGCGTGTTGACCGTGATACGTACGAGTTCCGAGCCCGCCTGCGCGAGCTCCTTGATCTGGATCGCGGTGCCGATGGGGTCCGCGGTGTCGGTGTTGGTCATCGACTGCACGCGCACCGGCGCGTCGCCGCCGATCGTCACCAGCTGGCCGCCCCAGCGCACATGCACGGCATGCGACTTGCGGCGCGGCGCGTGGCCGCCGAGGACCGGCTCGGTCGAGCAGATCTGACTGTTGCTGGTCGAGGATTGCGTTTCGCTTTGCATCGAAAAACCCATTTACGCCTCACGCGCGCTTATCGCCAGCTAGTTGGCGACGGCACTGCGTGAATTGAAAAAGCGTCGCGGCAGGCAAGGAGACTTGCCCGGCCGCGACGCGTGCCATGTCTTGATCAGGGCAGCACGAAGCGCGCAACGTTGCCGCGCGCCGACGCGTACTTCGACGTGTCGACCGGCTGGCCGTCGATGGTCATCGACTCGATGCCGGCCTTGTTGCCCACTGTGACCTTGAGCGGCTCGGTGCCGGTGATCTCACGCGCGTCGCTGCCGTGGATCATGCCCGAGAAAACTTCCTTGCCATCCTTCTGACGCACGCTGACCCAGGTGTCCTGCGTCACGCGAATCGCGAACGTCGAAGTGTCCGCGCCGTTGTCGGCTGCCGCGTTCTGCGCTGCCGCTGCGGCCGCTGCACTCGCCGCCTGGGCGTGCGCTGCGCTCGCCGCGTTGGCAACGGCAGCCGCCGGCGCTGCGCTTGCAGCGGCGGGCTTCGCGGCCTGGGGCGCCGGCTGAGCCGGTTGCGTTGCCGGTTGCGTTGCCGGCTGCGTCGCCTGTGGCGCCGGTTGCGTAGCCTGCGGCGCCGCAAGCGGTGCGCTCGCGCCTGCGCCTTGATCGGGCGCGGCATTGGCGTTGTCGCCCGCATCGTTTGCGTCGCCGGCTTGCGGCGTAGCCGGCTGATCGGTGCCCTCCGCGGCCGAAGCGCCTTCGCTACCGGTCGCGGCGCCCTGCGTCACCGTGGGCGAGGACGCACCCGGCTGCACGCTCGCGCCATTTGCCATCGCCTTCAGGCGAGCAAACCACGCCGACGATTCGCCACTATTCGTGTGCCACATGGAAAGTGCGAGCACCGCGACCACGATGATCGCCACGCCCCACAGCCACGAGGCGCGACGGCGCGGCGCACGTGCGCCACCGCCGCCGAGCGAGAGGGAAACGCGGCCGCGCGGCAGATCGGAGCCGGCCGAAGCGGGCATCGACAGATCCGGCTGCGCAATGCCGCGCTCGCGGCGCAGCGCTTGCGTGAACGGCGCAGGATCGGTGCCGAGCAGCTTCGCGTAGGCGCGCACCACGCCCAGCGCGAACGTCGTGTCCGGCAGATGGCTGAGATCGCCCGCTTCGAGTTCGCGCAGCTTCGACACCGCCACTTTGAGGCGCGCCGAGACATCTTCGATCGCCCAACCCTTGGCCTCGCGCAGCTGTGCAAGACGCGCGCCGGCCGCAGCCAGTGTGTCGGGCACGGCCTGCACCGGCGAGGGCGACGCGCCCGGCGCCGAACGACCTGCGTTGCTGTCAGTTCCGTCTGTCCCGAAAGGGTGCTGCGGCTCGCTCATCCCAAAGTCCTTGCGTCGATTCTTTTCATACTGGAACCGGTGGGGCACGTCCCGCCCCGCGTCTACCCGATTCGCAGACCGTTTATAACAAAATGCGCGGCCACGTTGTAAAACCTTTGGCCGCTTGCGATCGCTTCTGCAACGTTTCTTTACTACCGCCTACGACCGCGCGTTTCCCCCGCACGCCGCCGTGGGCCCTCCTCATGCCGGCTCAGTGCCGAACCGGCCGTACTTCGATGACCTTGCCCGCGTTCCGGCTCATGCGCTCGGTAAGGCGCGTGCGGTCCTTCACCTCGCCGGCGAGCTGGCCGCAGGCCGCGTCGATGTCGTCGCCGCGGGTCTTGCGCACGGTCGTGACGACGCCCGCATCCATCAGAATCTGCGCAAAGCGCTTGATCTGGTCCGATTTCGAGCGCAGCAAGCCCGACTCGGGGAACGGATTGAACGGGATCAGATTGAACTTGCACGGCACGTCACGCGTGACGGCGAGCAATTCGCGCGCGTGCTTTTCGGTGTCGTTGACGCCGTCGAGCATGCAGTACTCGAACGTGATGAAGTCGCGCGGCGCGACTTCCAGGTAGCGCTGGCAAGCTGCCATCAACTCGCGCAGCGGGTACTTGCGGTTGAGCGGCACGAGTTCGTCGCGCAGCGCGTCGTTCGGTGCGTGCAAGGACACGGCGAGCGCCACGGGGAGTTCGGCCCCGAGACGGTCCATCATCGGCACGACGCCCGAAGTGGAGAGCGTGACACGCCGGCGCGACAGGCCGTATGCGTTGTCGTCGAGCATCAGGCGCATGGCCGGCACGACCGCGTCGTAGTTCAGAAGCGGCTCGCCCATGCCCATCATCACGACGTTCGTGATAACGCGTTCGCCCTTGCCGTCACCGCCGGTCGCGCGCCCGCCTGCCTCGCCGAGCAGCGAGGCACGGAGGGCGAACTCCGCCATGCGCAGCTGGCCGATGATTTCGGCCGTGGTGAGATTGCGTGAAAAACCTTGCTTGCCGGTCGAACAGAACCGGCAATTGACCGCGCATCCCGCCTGCGACGACACGCACAGCGTGCCGCGGTTGTCTTCGGGGATGAACACGGTTTCGACCGCGTTGCCGTTGCCGACATCCACGAGCCATTTGCGCGTGCCGTCGGAGGAAACGTTGTCGCTAATGATGCCGGGCATGCCGATGGTGGCGCGCCCTTTGAGCTTCTCGCGCAGCGATTTGGCGAGATCCGTCATGCCGTCGAAGTCGGCGGCGTTGTACTGATGGATCCAGCGCTGAAGCTGTTTGGCGCGAAACGGCTTCTCGCCCAGGCTCTCGCAATAGGCGACGAGCCCTTGGGCGTCGAGATCGAGAAGGTTGACGGTGGAACTGCTCGTCATATCGAATCCTGCCATTTCAGTGCGAGAGCGCGCCCACCGCCCGCGTTGCCCAACTGCCTGCGCACTTGCGCGGCACCGGGAACTGGACGGTGAGCGTCATCGCCGTTCGCGACCCTATGCTACTACTGCAATCTGCCCGCGCTGTGCTTAGCGCGAGTAGACGTTGACTTGCGGGAAGAAGAACGCGATTTCCACGGCAGCCGTTTCAGCGGCGTCCGAACCGTGAACGGCGTTCGCGTCGATGCTGTCGGCGAAGTCGGCGCGGATCGTGCCCTTGTCGGCCTTCTTCGGGTCCGTTGCACCCATCAGATCGCGGTTCTTCAGGATGGCGTTCTCGCCTTCGAGTGCTTGAATCATCACCGGGCCCGAGACCATGAAGTCCACGAGGTCCTTGAAGAACGGGCGCGCTGCGTGAACAGCGTAGAACTTCTCGGCGTCAGCGCGCGAGAGGTGGACCATGCGGGCGGCAATGACCTTCAGACCAGCGTTTTCGAAGCGGCTGTAGATCTGGCCGATCACGTTCTTTGCCACTGCGTCCGGCTTGATAATCGACAGGGTGCGTTCGATCGCCATAAAAGCTCCAAAAAATTAAGAGGTTACAGATTCAAATGAATCCGCAATTGTAGCATGTTCCCATGTATGATTGCGATTGAACCCTCATAGCCCGGCAAACTGGCGCTAATGAGCGCAATTCAGACACAAGCGCCGCGCCGCCGCAGGTTTCAGAGAGGCTTAAGATTGACGGCATAGTCTGTACGCAAGCGCTGTAGAAACATAACGGAAACTGTGTGGCAACCCGTTGAAACTCTGGGTCAGCACACTTATCTTATGGGGGAGCGGACCGCGCACCTGCGCACCCTCACCCACGCGTCTCACGCAAGGAGAAAGCATGAACGAGTATCCCTATAACTTCGGCCGCGGCGGCACCGTCACCTCGGCGGAGACCCGCAACCGCGTGCTGCGCAACACCTATTGGCTGCTCGCGCTGTCGATGGTGCCGACGGTGCTCGGCGCGTGGGTGGGCGTCGCGACCGGCTTCTCGCTTTTTGCTGCCACCAGCCCGGCCATGAGCCTGCTCGCGTTCTTCGCGATCGCTTTCGGCTTCATGTTCGCAATCGAGCGCACCAAGGACAGCTCGGTGGGCGTGTTCGTGCTGCTCGGCTTCACGTTCTTCATGGGCCTGATGCTTTCGCGCCTGCTGTCGTTCATCCTCGGCTTCTCGAACGGCCCGCAGCTCATCATGCTCGCATTCGGCGGCACCGGCATCATTTTCACCGCCATGGCCACCATCGCCACGGTCAGCAAGCGTGACTTCTCGGGCCTCGGCAAGTGGCTCTTCATGGGCGTGATCGTGATCCTGCTGGCCGGCGTCGCGAACATGTTCCTGCAACTGCCCGCGCTGATGCTGACGGTTTCGGTGCTCGCCATCGCAATCTTCTCGGCCTACATGCTGTTCGACGTGCAGCGCGTCGTGAACGGCGGCGAGACGAACTACATCTCGGCGACGCTCGCGATCTATCTGGACCTCTATAACGTGTTCACGAACCTGCTCGCCATCCTCGGCATCTTCGGCGGCAATCGCAACTAAAGCGCAACCAAACCCTGGCGGGGCCGGATCGACAGATCGCCGGCCTCACCATGCAAAAAGCCCATGACTTTCGTCATGGGCTTTTTTTCGTCCACTCGTTTGGTTGCCAGGCGAGCGCAGGACTTAGAGCGCGATCCAGTCAAATCCTTCGGCTTGCGAGGCGACCCCGATTTCCGTCGCGGCGTTTCCCATAACCGCGGCCATCGCCGCGCGCGCAAGCTCGGGAGTGTTGTTCTGCTGGCTCAGGTGCGCGGCGATCAAATGCCGCAACTTCGTACGATCGAGCCCCGCGAGGATGTCGCCGGCCGCCTCGTTGTTCAGGTGACCATGCGACCCGCCAATACGCGCCTTCAGCGATGCGGGATAGCGGCTCGCCGCGAGCATCTCGAGGTCGTGGTTGCATTCGAGCACGAGTGCGTCACAACCGCTCAGCACGCTACTGATATGCAATGTCGATTCGCCGACGTCGGTCAGCACGCCAAGCCGGCTCGCGCCGTCGCTGAACACGAACTGCAGCGGCTCGCGGGCGTCGTGCGGCACCGTGTAGGGCAACACGCCAAGTTCGCCAATTTCGACTGCTTCATCGCCCCACAACACGTTGAGTTCGACGCCTGCGGCATCGTCGGCGCCGACGGCCTGCGCGGTGCCCCAGCTCATGTAGAGCGGAATCGACCAGCGGCGCGCCAGTGTGAGCGCACTGCCGATGTGGTCGCTGTGTTCGTGGGTAATGAGAATCGCGGTGAGCGAGTCGGCGGCCAGCCCCGCGCGGGCGAGGCGCCGCTCGACTTCTTTCGCTGAGAATCCGCAGTCGAGCAGCACGCGCGTAGGCGTCGTGCCGCTGCCTGCTTCTACGACCAGTGCGTTGCCCTCGCTGCCGCTGCCGAGGCTCGCAAATCGCATATCAGCGCACGTCAGTTCAGCTGCGCATGGAGCGCGGAAACGATACGTTGCGCGTCCGAGGACGTGTCGATGCGGCCGGTCTGGTCGACCACGGCAACCTGAGTCGAATTGCCCGTCGAGCGAACCGCCACGACGTATTCCGGACCCTGATCCTTCGCAGCCTTCTTCGGGTTATAGAAAAGCTTGCCGAGCAGGCCGTCGCCCTTGAGCTCCTGCATCGAGTCGGCGTAGCGCACGTAGTAGAGGCCCTTCTCGCGGTCGCGGTTGTCGACCGTGAAGTTCGTGCGGTCGAGCGCGAGGCCCACGCGCAGCCACGCGGTGTCGAACGCTTCGGGCAGATCGAGCGTCGTGCCGTCAGGACCGGCGGCGACCTTGACGCCCGCCGTCGACGGACGCGCATCGGTCAAAAGTTGCTTGGACTGTGCGTCGGTCAGGCCAAACTTCTGCATGATCTTCGCGAGGAACGCGGCTTCGAGCGCCGGATCGCGCGGACGCTCCACCCACTTCGAGCCGGTCTTGTCCTGGCCCGTCAGCACTTCTTCCATCGCGTTATGCGTGACGGAAATATCCGTCTGACCGTCCGGGCCACGCGAGACCAGCACGCGGAAGCGATCGCGCGTGCCCGACGAGTACGCGAAGTCGATCACGCGGCCAATCGTGCGGCGGAACCAGTCGTCCGGAATGTTGGCGCGGTTTTCCGCCCAATCGGTCGTCATGATGCCCGTGGACGGCGAGTCGGTCGTCAGCGTGAAGCCGTTTTCCGTCCAGAATTCCTGCAGCTGCGGCCAGACGTCGTCCGGCGAGCGGCCGTCCACCACGAGCCAGCGGCGGTCGCCGTCGCGCTCGACGTGCATGCCGAACGGATCCTGCGTACTCGGCACGCCGAGCGTGGCGTTGCCGGCCGGCGTGACCGTGCGCTGGGCAGCACCGCCAAGCGTGACCGTGGGCGGCGGCGCAACGTACTTCTGGTCGCTCGGCGCCGACGACAGATCCTGCGGCACGTTCAGCGGCGGCGCGGTCGGCGTGTCCTTGTAGTTCACGCGATCGGACGCGAACATGTCGTTCAGCGACTCGCAGCCTGCGAGCGAGCCAAGTGCAAGCGCCAGCACCGCCATGCGGGTTGCGTGGAGGGAAAAAGCGGAACGTTTCATGTGGGCCTTCGTGTGATACGGGAACGCTAAGCCTTGCTCTGCGAGACGGTCGGTCCGAGGTCGGTCCGAGGTCTTTCAGTGATTGGGCGGCTGGGCCGTGGCGGCGTCGGTTGAAAAATCGGCGACTGGCTGATCGGATCAGCCAGCCAGACCGGCTTCGCGCAGCGCGGCACGCACCACGTCGTGGTAGCGCGCGTCGAGCGGCGTGAGCGGCAGTCGGATGCCGCCTTCGATGCGGCCGAGTTCCTGCAGCGCCCACTTCACCGGAATCGGATTCGATTCGATGAACAGGTTCTTGTGAAGCGACAACAGCTTCATATGGATCGCGCGCGCCGTCTTGACGTCGCCGGCGAGCGCGGCCTTGCACAGGTCGCTCATCTGGCGCGGCGCAACGTTCGCGGCCACCGAAATATTGCCGTGGCCACCGAGCAGCATCAGCGCGATCGCCGTGGGATCGTCGCCGCTGAAAATCTTGAAGCCGTTCGGCGCATGCTTGATGAGGTGCGCAGCGCGGTCGATGTTACCCGTCGCTTCCTTCACCGCGATGATGCCCGACACTTCGGCCAGACGCAGGATGGTCTCGTTCGCCATGTCCGCGACCGTACGGCCCGGCACGTTGTAGAGAATGACCGGCAGATCCACGTCCTCCGCGATCTTCGCGAAGTGACGGTACATGCCTTCCTGGGTCGGCTTGTTGTAATAGGGCACGACCTGGAGCGACGCCTGCGCGCCGACTTCCTTTGCGTGCTTCGTGAGTTCGATGGCTTCGGCGGTGGAATTGCCGCCGGCGCCCGCGATGATCGGCATACGGCCGGCAGCGTGCTCGACCGCCGTCTTGATCATCAGGATGTGCTCTTCGACGTCAAGCGTGGCGGACTCCCCGCTCGTACCGACGACGACGAGGGCATCCGTCCCCTCTTCTACGTGCCAGTCGATCAGTTTGCGGAATGCCGGCAGGTCGAGACTGCCGTCTTCGTGCATGGGGGTGACGATCGCGGGAATGCTGCCTTGCAGCGTAATGCCGTCCTGAGTGCCGTTAGCCATGAAACGCCAGAAAAATGAGTCGGTTAAACCGCGATTGTAGCGGATTAGCCGGTCAGATCGTAACGCGTTACGGGTAGTACCTGGTTCTCGGGAACATTACCGGCTCTTTCGGGGGACGCTGAGGTCGTTTTTTCCCGTACCGCGCAGATGCGCTGAATATACGCCTCACGCGGCTGCGAAAGAAATCCGTCCTGATAGGCGATTACCCGCAGCGCGGGCGTGCAGACTGCCAGCAACTCGCCGGGAACCAGCAGGAAAGCGGGGTTCGATGGCTTGCCGACCGTTTCGTTGCCCTGCGCGAAGGTTTCGTAGATCAGGACGCCGCCCGGCGCCAGCGCGTCAATGAGACGCGGCATGAGCGGGCGGTGCAGGTAGTTCGTGACGACCACGGCGGCAAAACGGGCATCCGCCGCGAGCGGCCAGGGCGCGCCTTCGAGGTCGCACTCTAATGTCGCAACGCCCGCCACGTCATGCAGCGTGGCAAGCGCGGCGGCATCGCGGTCGAGCGCCGTGACCGGATGGCCCTTCCCCGCGAGCCAGCGGGTGTGCCGGCCCGCGCCGGAGGCCACGTCGAGCACCGTGCCGCCGGGTGCGATCAGGTGCGCCCAGCGGCGCACCCAGCGCGAAGGCTCGGAGAGCCCGTGGGCCAGCGAAGCGGCAGCAGGCGTCGACGTCATCAGCTCGATCAGCTGTACGAGAGGCCCATGGCCTCGCGTACGTCGCGCATCGTTTCGTTGGCGAACTTGCGCGCCTTGTCGCAGCCGTCCGCAACGATTGCACGCAGCAGCGACGGGTCGTCCATGTACTTCTGCGCGCGTTCGAGCATCGGCTGCTGCTCACGCAGGATGCCCTCGATCACCGGCTGCTTGCATTCCAGGCAACCGATTCCCGCCGTACGGCAGCCCTTTTGCACCCAGTCGTGCGTCTGTTCGTCCGTGTAGACCTGGTGCAGCTGCCACACCGGGCACTTGTCCGGATCGCCCGGATCGGTGCGGCGCACGCGTGCGGGGTCGGTCGGCATGGTGCGGACCTTCTTCGTGATCGACTCGGCGTCTTCGCGCAGGCCGATGGTGTTGCCGTACGACTTCGACATCTTCTGGCCGTCGAGGCCCGGCATGCGCGAAGCTTCCGTGAGCAGCACCTGCGGCTCCGGCAGGATGATCTTGCGCGAGCCTTCGAGGTAGCCGAAAAGACGCTCGCGATCGCTCATCGAGAGGCTTTGCGACTCCGAAAGCATCGCGCGGGCTTGTTCGAGGGCCTCTTCGTTGCCTTCCTGCTGATAGGCGTTGCGCAGCTCGTGGTAGAGCTTCGAGCGCTTGCCGCCCAGCTTCTTCGCCGCTTCGTTGGCCTTCTCTTCGAAGCCCGGCTCACGACCGTACATGTAGTTGAAGCGGCGCGCCATTTCGCGCGCCATTTCGACGTGCGGCACCTGGTCCTCGCCCACCGGCACGAGCGACGCGCGGTACAGCAGGATGTCGGCGGCCATCAGCACCGGGTAGCCGAGGAAGCCGTAGGTACCGAGGTCCTTGTCGCGCAGCTTCTCGATCTGCTCCTTATAGGTCGGCACGCGCTCGAGCCAGGACAGCGGCGTGCTCATGCCGAGCAGCAGCGCGAGTTCGGCGTGTTCGGGCACGCGGCTCTGGATGAAGAGCGTGGCCTGGTTCGGGTCGATACCCGAGGCGAGCCAGTCGATCAGCACGTCCCAGACGTTCTTCTCGATGACATCCGGCGTTTCATAGTGCGTGGTGAGCGCATGCCAGTCGACCACGCAGAAGAAGCACGGATACTCGGACTGCAGGCGCACCCAGTTTTTCAGCACGCCGTGATAGTGGCCGAGGTGCAGCGACCCGGTGGGCCGCATGCCGGAGAAGATACGGTCTGGGAACATGATGTTATGAAAAGAGCGACACAAGAGGGGTAAGGATGGCGGTGACCGCGGCGTAACCTAGACTTACGAGCGGGCGCAGCCAGAATCGCGTGAAGATGCCACTCACGAGCAACCCCATCACGATGATGAAACCATAGGGCTCGATACGGGCGAGCGCAATGCTCGCGCGCGTGGGCAACAACGCCCCGAGCACGCGGCCGCCGTCGAGCGGTGGCAGCGGAAAGAGATTGAGCACGCCAAGCACGAGATTCACGCCCACGCCGGCAGCGGCCATGCGCGTGAAGAACGGCTCATCCACGCCGAGCACCGCGAGCGCCACGCCGAACACGCCCCATACGATGGCCTGCACGAAGTTGCACAGCGGCCCGGCTGCCGCGACCCACAGCGTGCCCCAGCGCGGATCGCGCAGATTGCTGAAGGCGATCGGCACGGGCTTCGCGTAACCGAACACGAACGCGCCATTCGTCAGGAAATACAGCACGAGCGGCATCGCGATGGTGCCGATCGGGTCGATGTGGCGCATCGGGTTGAACGAGACGCGACCGAGCACGTACGCGGTGTTGTCGCCGAGCATGCGCGCGACGTAGCCGTGCGCAGCTTCGTGCAGCGTGATCGCGAAGATGACCGGCAACGCGTAGACGACGATCGTCTGAATCAGATTGGCTTCCATGGCGGGCTATTGTATCAATGCGTCAATGCGCTCTGGCCGCGTTCACACCGTGCAAGTTGCGTCATGCCTCTTCCTCTTCGATGCCGAAGGGCGCCAGCGCGCCCCGCCCCGGCCGCACGAGCACCGGTTCTTCACCGGTGAGATCGATCACGGTGGACGGCTCGCACGGGCACGCCCCGCCGTCGATCACGAGATCGAGCTGTTTTTCAAGGCGCTCGCGAATCTCTTCGGGGTCGTTGAGCGGCTCGGTGTCGGGCGGCAGGATCAGCGTGGAGGCAAGCAGCGGCTCGCCCAGTTCTTCGAGAATCGCCAGCGGAATCGGATGTCCGGGCACGCGCAGGCCGATCGTCTTGCGCGACGGATGCGACAGACGCCGCGGCACTTCTTTCGTCGCCACCAGCACGAATACGTACGGGCCCGGCGTCACCGACTTGATGAGCCGGTACTGGCGATTGTCCACCATGGCGAAGTTCGCGAGTTCCGACAGGTCCCGCACCATCAGCGAGAGCAGCGCCTTTTCGTCGAGCCCGCGGATGCGGCGCAAACGCTCGGCCGCGTGCTTGTCGTCGATGCGCGCGGCGAGCGCGTAGCTCGAGTCAGTGGGCAGCGCGATCACGCCGCCGTCGCGGATGATCTCCACCGCCTGCTTGACGAGGCGCGGCTGCGGGTTTTCTGGATGAAGCCGAAAGAACTGGGACATGGCAGTAATCAGCTAACGAATGGCGAAGAAAAACGGCGGCGGTGAAAAACTGCGATGCGCTGCGCGCAAACGGCAGGCAACTGCACGTAGTACCACAAAGTGACGACAAAGCGGGATTGACCGGCGCGCAGCGCCTTGCAGCAAAGGGACGGGTCAGTGGGCCACGCGCCATGCGCGGCCTACAGCCATCGCTCCCAAACAGGCTTGAGATCGGAAGGCAACGGCGGCAGCGTGCCCGGCTCGATCGCGTCGGGCCCGGGTGCATGGAAGTCCGAACCGCGCGACGCTTCGAAACCAAAGCGCCTCGCCACGGCCGCGTACTCGCCGTACTGACTGGGCGTATGGCTGCCGGTGACCACTTCGATGGCCTTGCCGCCCAGATCGATGAACTCGCCGAAAAGCGTGTCGAATTCGAGCTGGGTGTAAGCGTAGCGGCCCGGATGCGCGATGATCGCCTCGCCGCCGGCCGCCTTGATCCACGAGACGGCGTCGGCGAGCTTCGCCCAGCGGTGCGCGATGTAACCAGGCTTACCTTCCCCGAGCCAGCGCGAAAACGCGTCCTGGGTGTTCTGCGCCCGGCCGCTTTCTACGAGAAAGCGCGCGAAGTGGGTACGTGAGATCAGGTCGGGATTCGAGACATACTCGAGCGCGCCTTCGTACGCGTCGGGAATGCCGAGTTCGCCGAGCCGCTCACCAATCGCTTCGGCGCGCGCCGCGCGGCCGTCGCGCGTGCGCGCGAGTCCGTCCACCAGCGCGGCGCACTCGGTATCCACATGCAAGCCAACGATGTGCACCGTGCGCGACGCCCAGGTCACCGATATCTCGACGCCGCACAAATAGCGCATGCCGAGCGCTTCGGCCGCCTCGCGCGCTTCGCGCTGGCCGCCGAGCACGTCATGATCGGTGAGCGCCCACAGGTTCACGCCGCCCGCTTTCGCCAGCTGCGCGACGGCAGCGGGGGCCAGCTGGCCGTCGGAGACAGTGGAATGACAGTGGAGATCGGCGTTCATTGCATGTGGGAAAAGGGTGAACGCTCATTTTACTGCAACGCAGTGAAGTCGTCGGGCGGCGCCTCGTGCGCCGTCGTCGCCCGTATGAACACGCGATGCACAACGCCCGATGCGCCAGTCACTCAGGCGCAGAACGCCTCAATCAGGCGCGCGACCTCTTCGGGCTGGTCGTGGTGCACCATGTGACCCGCCCCGTCGACGAACCGCTCGCGCCAATCGGGAAACGCCTCGAAGCGCTTCTTGAATTCGTCGATGGGCACCGCCCCCGCGAGCCGCGCGAGCGTTTCGGAGCCGGCCGCTTCGACGTGCAGCACGCGCGCACTCACCTTCGACCAGATCGCCATCACTTCGTCTAGCTGATACAGCAGCGGCCCGCGCATCTTGTGCGCCGGATCGCCTAGCAGCACGTAGCCGCCCTCGCCGTCCGGCTTCGACCAGTGTTCGGCAAGAAAGCGCGCGCGCGGGGCGATCAGACGCGGATTCGTCTTCACGAGCCGCGCGGCTACGTCGTCCAGCGACGCGTAGGTACGCAGTTGCGGCGGCGTACGGACCTCGTCGAGCCACTCGCGCACGCGGGCCGGCGCCTGTCTCGGTGACGTCGCCGGCAGGCCGAAACCCTCCAGATCGACCACGCGCCGCACGCGCTCGGGCCGCACGCCCGCGTACAGGCAAACGATGTTCGCACCAAGGCTGTGTCCGACGAGATCGACCTGGCCCTCCGGCGCGTAGTGCGCGAGCAGGGCATCGAGATCGGCAAGGTAGTCGGGGAACCAGTAGTTGCTGCCCTGCCCCTGCGCAACGGGCCAGCCGGAGAGGCCGAAGCCGCGCAGGTCGGGCGCGATCACCTGCCAGTTGCCGCCGCGTGTGTCGAGCGCGTCGACGACGAACTGGAACGACGCCGCCACGTCCATCCAGCCGTGCAGCATGAAGAGCGCGGGGGCGCTCTCTTCACCCCAGCGGCGCACGTGCAGCCGGATGCCATTGACATCGACGAATTCGGAACGGGATTGATTCATTTGCGCCGCCGCAAAAAAGAATGATCGTTCGATTATATAGGCGCTGAGCGTCTGCGCCAGGTCATTCGTTCGAGTAACGTTCCGTTGACTGCTGCGTGGCGGCCTGCTCCGCCGCATCCTGAGCCGCCAGCGAAGCCAGTTCAGCCTCGTCGAAGCCCGCCGAGCGGCGCGCTTCGAAGTTGAACGGCCCGCGCATGCGCGGCGCGTGGTACTGCTCGGCGAGCGCGAGCCACGCCGCGTGCGGGTCGAGACCGCGCGACTCGCACAGGTAGCGGAACCAATGGTTGCCGATGCGCACGTGCCCCACTTCGTCGCGCAGGATGATGTCGAGGATCGCAGCCGATTCGTCGTCGCGGGCCTGCTTCAGGCGCGCGCGAATGGGCGGCGAGGCGTCAAGCCCGCGCGCCTCCAGCACGCGCGGCACGAGCGCCATGCGTGCGAGCACGTCGGTGCTCGTGCGCTCGCACATCTCCCACAGGCCGTTGTGCGCGGGGAAGTCGCCGTACGCGTGACCATAGTCGGCGAGGCGCGCGCGCAGCAGGGAGAAGTGATACGCCTCTTCCGCCGCGACCTTGAGCCAGTCGGCGTAGAAGGCGTCGGGCATGGCGGGAAAGCGCCACACGGCGTCGAGCGCGAGATTGATCGCGTTGAATTCGATGTGGGCCAGCGCGTGCAGCAGCACCACGCGGCCCTGCGGCGTGCTCATGCTGCGGCGTTGCAGTTCGCGCGGCTCGACGAGCGGTGGCTCGCTCGGGCGGCCGGGCAAGCCGGCCGGCGTCGCGATGTCGCGTTGCGCGTCCCAGCGCGGCGCCGCGGCCTGAGCCTGACTTTGTGCGTGCAGCGCGCGTACCGCGTCGGCCTTGGCGACCGGGTCGCACTCGCGCAGCGCGGCGAGCGCGGCGAGGCGCCAGCAGGTGGACGCGTCACCCAGTGAAGTTGAGACGTCAGCGCTTGCGGTGGCAGCGGAGAAAACGGAATTCATCGGCAGAAGAAACAGGGACCGAAAAACGGGGAGCACCCAACCTTTGCGCGAAGCCGCCCAAACCTGCCCCAAGCGGACCGCGCACGCAACCGTTTACAATACGCGATTCACCTGCCTCGCGTCGTCCGCATCCATTGCGTGACGCCCGCGGACCGGCAGCAGCCCCCAATATCAGGAGACTCGACACCGTGGCCATCTACAAGCTTGGCGAAGCCGCACCGACCATTCACGAAAGCGTGTTCGTCGCGGACAACGCGACCGTCATCGGCAAGGTCGAACTGGCCGAAGACTCGAGCGTCTGGTTTGGCGCGACGCTGCGCGGCGACAACGAGCCGATTACCGTCGGCGCGCGCAGCAACGTTCAGGAAGGCGCGGTGCTCCACACGGACCCCGGCTACCCGCTCACGCTCGAAGCGAACGTGACGGTGGGCCATCAGGCCATGCTGCACGGCTGCACCGTGAAGGAAGGCGCGCTCATCGGTATTCAGGCCGTGGTCTTGAATGGCGCGGTAATCGGCCGCAACTGTCTGGTTGGCGCGGGTGCGGTGGTCACGGAAGGCAAGGTGTTCCCCGACAACTCGCTGATTCTCGGTGCGCCGGCCAAAGTCGTGCGTGAGCTGACCGAGGCCGACATCGCCGGCCTCAAGCGTAACGCGGATGTCTACGCGCAGCGTCGCGAATTTTTCAAGGCGCAGCTCGTGCGCATCGGCTGAGAGCCGCAGGTGAGAGTGACACGCTCTCGCCGTGCGGCGCGGGCCGCGCCGCCCCGATTCAAACGAAGGAAAAGATTGTGAACGACCAGTTGCAAAAATTCATGTTCAGCGCCGCCCCGGTGCGCGGCGAGATCGTCTCGCTGGGCAACGCGTGGCAGGAAGTGCTCAAGCGCCGCCAGTATCCGACGCCGGTACGCACCGTACTCGGCGAAATGATGGCGGCGTGCGCGCTGCTCTCGGCGAATCTCAAGTTCGACGGCACGCTGATCATGCAGATCTTCGGCGACGGCCCCGTGAAGATGCTGGTCGTGCAGTGCGGCTCGGATCTGACGATGCGCGCCACCGCGCGCCTTGGCGAAGACTTTACGGGCGAAAACGCCCTGCCGCTCAGCGAAGAACTCACGTTCGCCGACCTCGTGAATCCGGACGGCCAGGGCCGCTGCGTGATCACACTCGACCCGGCGAAAAAGCAGCCGGGCCAGCAGCCCTACCAGGGCATCGTGCCGCTGAACGGCGAAGACGGCAGCCCGCTCAAGTCGATCGCCGCCGTGCTCGAGCATTACATGCATCACTCGGAACAGCTCGACTCGCGCCTGTGGCTCGCCGCAAACGACGACCGCGCGGTCGGCATGCTGCTTCAGAAGCTGCCGGGCGACGGCGGCATCGTGCCGCATCAGGGCGAGCACGACCTCGATACCTGGGAGCGCGTCTGCACGCTCGGCGGCACGCTCACGCGTGACGAAATGCTCACGGAAGACGGCGAGACGTTGTTCCGCCGCCTCTTCTGGCAAGAAAATGTGCGTCACTTCGAGCCGCTTGCGCCGCGCTTCCAGTGCTCGTGCTCGCGCGAGAAGGTGGGCGCGATGCTCAAGATGCTGGGCCGCGACGAAGTCGATGGCGTGATCGAAGAACGCGGTCATGTCGAGATTCATTGCGACTATTGCAACCAGCGCTATGAGTTCGACCCGGTGGATGTCGCGCAACTTTTTGCCGTGACGGGGCTCTCAGAAAGCGTGAGCCCCGCTGCCGAGCGTCGCCACTGAGGCGCGCCGAAGCGCACCAGGGCACACTGAGCCGATAACGCCTATGCGGCGCAACGCGTGTTGCGCCGCCGCCCCGTACAGCAGCGCGTAGACGGATGTCCGAACCGAAATGCGGGCCCGCCGTCATCTCAAATTATTTAGGCGTCCGATAGATGGAGAGAAGCATGATCAAGAACAAACGCTTCGCACTTCCGTTGCGCGACCGCACGCCGCGCGTGGGCGCGCTACTCGTGTTGGCTGCACTCGGCGCGACCGTTGCATCGACGAGCGGCTGCATGATGGACCCGCCCGGCCCATCGCCGATCTATAGCCGGCTGCCCGCGGCGCAGTCCGGCCTTCCCGCCGCCGCGCCAGTGCTCACGCCCGACGAAAAAGCGCGCTACGACGCAATCGACCGCCAGGTGCTCGCTGAACAGGACAACGCCATGGCAGCGGAAGCTGCCGCACAGGCGTGGTCGCGGGCCTACGCGCCGCCCGTCACGGTCTACGGCAGCTATTACAGCGGCGGTTGGGGGCACGGCTGGGGCACGGGTATTGGCTACGGCTATCCGGGTTGGGGCTGGTAATCACGCAGCTTTCCAGCGCGAACGCGTAAACGAAAAAAGGCGCGGCTCAATGCCGCGCCTTTTTGCTTGCCCGCGTGCTCAGAACAAGCGGCGCACTCAACCCGCCTTCTTCGCTTCCTTCCCGTGCCCGTGCCGCTTCTCAGGAACACGCGAAACGGGGTTCGGCACCACCCTCACCGGCGCCGCCGACATCTCGCCGCGCGTCGAAGTATTCGACGAACCGCTCGGCGTCACAGGTGGCGTCTGGTTCGGCGAGACGAACTGCACGAACACCTCGCTGTCCTTCACCATGCCCATTTCGTAGCGCGCACGCTCCTCGACAGCAGCGGTGCCGCTCTGCAGATCCTGCACTTCGCCCGCAATGCGCTCGTTGCGCAGTTTCTCGTCGTCGTTCTGCTTTTGCTGCTGGGCGAGCTGCTGCTGCAGTTCGTGCACACGCAGCCAGCCACCATGGCCCCACCAGAGCGGATACTGAATCAGCACAAGCAGGATGATCAGAACGACAGTGACAAGCCGCATGAAAGGTGCCGGATAAATACACGCCGCCCTGCGCTATACGCAGGGCGGCGGAGAGAGATGACGAAGGGTGACAGCAAGGCTGCTGCCGGCGCAGGTTCCGCTTAACGCAGGTTATAGAACGCCGACTTGCCCGGGTAGCTGGCGATATCACCGAGATCTTCCTCGATGCGCAGCAGCTGGTTGTACTTCGAGATGCGGTCCGAACGCGACAGCGAACCGGTCTTGATCTGACCCGCGTTCAGGCCCACGGCGATATCGGCGATCGTCGAGTCTTCGGTTTCGCCCGAACGGTGCGAGATCACGGCCGTGTAGCCGGCGCGCTTAGCCATTTCGATTGCCGCGAAGGTTTCCGTCAGCGTGCCGATCTGGTTGATCTTGATGAGGATCGAGTTGGCGATGCCCTTGTCGATGCCTTCCTTCAGGATGCGCGTGTTGGTCACGAACAGGTCGTCGCCCACGAGCTGGACCTTCTTGCCGAGCTTGTCGGTCAGCAGCTTCCAGCCGGCCCAGTCGGACTCGTGCATGCCGTCTTCGATCGAGACGATCGGGAACTTGTCGGCGAGCGTGGCCAGGTAGTCGGCGAACTCGGCCGACGACAGCTGCAGGCCTTCGCCCGCGAGCTGGTACTTGCCGTCGTGGTAGAACTCGCTCGCCGCGCAGTCGAGCGCGAGCAGCACGTCTTCACCGGCGCGGTAGCCAGCCTTTTCGATCGCTTGCAGGATGGTCGAGAGGCATTCGTCGTTGCTGCCGAAGTTCGGTGCGAAGCCGCCTTCATCGCCCACTGCCGTGCTCATGCCGCGATCCGAGAGGATCTTCTTGAGCGCATGGAACACTTCCGCGCCGCAACGCAGCGCTTCGCGGAAGGTCGGCTGGCTCACCGGCACGATCATGAATTCCTGAATGTCGAGGCTGTTGTTCGCGTGCGCGCCGCCGTTGACGATGTTCATCATCGGCACCGGCAGTTGCATTGCGCCCGAACCGCCGAAATAGCGGTACAGCGGCAGGCCGGCTTCTTCAGCGGCGGCCTTCGCGACGGCCATCGACACGGCCAGCATCGCGTTTGCGCCGAGGCGCGACTTGTTGTCGGTGCCGTCGAGCTCGAGCAGGGTCTTGTCGAGGAAGGCTTGTTCCGACGCGTCGAGGCCCATGATCGCCTCGGAGATTTCGGTGTTGATGTGCTCAACGGCCTTCAGCACGCCCTTGCCGTTGTAGCGGCCGGCTTCGCCGTCGCGCAGTTCGATCGCTTCGCGCGAACCGGTCGACGCGCCCGACGGCACCGCTGCGCGGCCCATCGTGCCCGATTCGAGCAGCACGTCGCATTCGACGGTGGGATTGCCGCGCGAATCCAGAATCTCGCGACCGATGATATCTACGATTGCACTCATGGTTTCCTCAGGAAATGACAGTAATTCTTGCGCGAGCTGCGCCGCCTGCTGCATCGGCCCGCGAGGCACAGTTTCTATGCTCGCTCGGGGCACACCGTCACATGGGACAGGCTGCGTGCTCGCCAGGTTCAACTTGCCGCAGCGCGTCGGTCACGCTCCAGTGACCGAGACGCTGCCACGCTGCCTTGTACATCGAACGCGGTGCGTTGGCGCCGCTGCGCACAGCATGATGTCGTTACGTGACATTTGCCATGCGCGCGGTCCTGCGCCGCGCTGCTCCTCCATCGCGCCGCTCATGCAATCGAAGCGGCGCGCCGTACTACGTAATTCCCAACTCAGCTGAAGTCGTTCTCGAGGAACGGCGTGCGCTTGACCGCCTGGTCGAGCGTCACGAGGGTTTCGAGCAGATCGGCCATGCGGTTCAGCGGCACGGCGTTCGGACCGTCGGACTTGGCCTGCGCAGGGTTCGGGTGCGTCTCCATGAAGAGACCCGCCACGCCCGTGGCCACGGCCGCGCGCGCGAGCACCGGCACGAATTCGCGCTGACCGCCCGAGCTCGTGCCCTGCCCGCCCGGCAACTGCACCGAGTGGGTCACGTCCATCACGACCGGTGCGCCGGTCTCGCGCATGATAGCGAGCGAACGCATGTCCGAGACGAGGTTGTTGTAACCGAACGAAACACCGCGCTCGCAGGCGAAGAAGCGGTCTTCGGAAAGACCCGCCTCACGAGCGGCTTCGCGCGCCTTGTCGATCACGTTCTTCATGTCGTGCGGCGCGAGGAACTGGCCTTTCTTGATGTTGACCGGCTTGCCCGAGCGCGCGCACGCATGGATGAAGTCGGTCTGGCGGCACAGGAACGCAGGCGTTTGCAGCACGTCCACGACCGACGCCACGGGCCCGATCTCTTCTTCCGAGTGCACGTCGGTCAGCACGGGCAGACCGAGCTGGCGCTTCACTTCGGAGAGGATGCGCAGGCCCTCGTCCATCCCGAGGCCGCGAAACGACTTGCCGCTCGAACGATTGGCCTTGTCGTAGGACGACTTGTAGATGAACGGGATGCCGAGCTTCGACGTGATTTCCTTCAGGCGGCCCGCCGTGTCGATCGTCATCTGTTCAGATTCGACGACACAGGTGCCCGCGATCAGGAAAAACGGCTTGTCGAGACCTACCTCGAAACCGCACAGATTCATGCTTTCTCCTCGGCGCGCGCCTCATGGTGCGCGACTGCCGCTTCGACATACGCCTTGAAGAGCGGATGGCCGTCACGCGGCGTGGACGTGAATTCCGGGTGGAACTGGACGCCGACGAACCACGGGTGCATATCGCGCGGCAGTTCCATCATTTCCGGCAGATCTTCCGACGGCGTACGGGCGCTGATGATAAGGCCGTTCGCCTCGAGCTTGGGCACGTAGCCGTTATTGACTTCATAACGGTGACGGTGACGCTCGTTCACATCCTTGCCATAGATTTCCGCCGCGAGCGTGCCGGGCTTGATCGGGCAGCGCTGCGAGCCGAGGCGCATCGTGCCGCCGAGGTCCGAGTCTTCGGTGCGCTTCTCGACCTTGCCTTCGCGGTCGGCCCATTCGGTGATGAGCGCGACGACGCGGTCAGGCGTGTCCGGATCGAATTCCGTGCTGTTCGCGTGCTTCAGGCCCACCACGTCGCGCGCGAATTCGATCACGGCGAGCTGCATGCCGAGGCAGATGCCGAGGTACGGCACCTTCGCTTCGCGAGCGTATTGGATAGCCTTGATCTTGCCTTCGGTGCCGCGACGGCCGAAACCGCCCGGCACGAGGATCGCGTCGAGATGCTTGAGGCTCTCGACACCCTCTTCATCGATCTGCTCGGAGTCGATGTACTCGATGTTCACCTTCGCCGACGTCTTGATCGACGCGTGGCGCAGCGCTTCGATGAGCGACTTGTACGACTCGGTCAGGTCGACATACTTGCCGACCATGCCGATCGTGACTTCGTGCTTCGGGTGCTCGAGCTTTTCGACCATTTCCGACCAGATCGACAGATCGGCGGGCTTGGCGGAAAGCTTCAGCTCGTCGCAGACGATCGAGTCGAGACCCTGGTCATGCAGCATCTGCGGAATCTTGTAGATGCTGTCGGCGTCCCACACCGAGATCACGGCGTCTTCGGGCACGTTCGAGAACATCGAGATCTTCGCGCGTTCGTCGTCGGGAATACGGCGGTCGGCGCGGCACAGCAGCACGTTCGGATAGATACCGATTTCGCGCAGCTTCTGCACGCTGTGCTGCGTGGGCTTGGTCTTGAGCTCACCCGCCGTGGCGATGAACGGCACGAGCGTGAGGTGCACGAAGCACGCGCTGTTGCGGCCAAGGCGCAGGCTCATCTGACGCGCGGCCTCGAGGAACGGCAACGATTCGATGTCGCCCACCGTGCCGCCCACTTCGACGATCGCGACATCCGGCTCGCCGCACGTCGCCGATGCGGCGCCGCGTTCGATGAATGCCTGGATTTCGTTCGTGATGTGCGGAATGACCTGCACGGTCTTGCCCAGATAGTCGCCGCGGCGTTCCTTGCGGATCACCGATTCGTAGATCTGGCCCGTGGTGAAGTTGTTGGCCTTGCGCATCTTCGTGGTGATGAAGCGCTCATAGTGGCCGAGGTCGAGGTCGGTTTCCGCTCCGTCTTCCGTCACGAACACTTCGCCGTGCTGAAACGGGCTCATCGTGCCGGGGTCGACGTTGATGTAGGGATCGAGCTTGAGGAGGGTGACTTTCAGACCGCGCGATTCGAGGATCGCGGCGAGGGAGGCGGCGGCAATACCCTTGCCAAGGGACGAAACTACGCCGCCGGTGACGAAAACATATTTGGTCATCGCTGAATGCTCGCGGGAAAAACGGATTATACCTGAAAGCAAGGGCTAACCCTGAATTTTGAGCGGGCCGAATGTGGGTCGAATGCGAGGCGTAGTGTGCCGCCCTGCGCGCTCCCCTGCCCCGCGAGCAACCGCGCCGGAAAGCGAGCGCTCAGGCTCCGTTTTCCATGGCGTAAAGCATGCGCTGCACCGCGCGCGCGGTCTCGATCGGACGCTCCATGGGGTACAGATGACTGCCCTCGATCCACTCGAAGCGCTCGCCCGCAATGCGCCGGGTTGCCGCAAGCCCGACCTGGCGGACTTCACGCGACTGCGTGCCCGCGACGAAGCTCACCGGCACGGGCGACCCATGCGCAAGCCGTGCGCCGAGCGTGTGCGGCAGCGTGCGGTAGATCATGTATTCGGTCTGGCGGTCGAAGGCGAGCGTGCGGCCGCCGTCCACCGAGGTCTGAGGAATGCCGAAGTCGACATAGTCGGACAGCACACGCTCGTCCCAGCGCGCGAACGCCGCCTTCGAATGGAAATGCCGCCAGGCTTCGTCGCGGCTCGCCCAGTTCGTGCGGCGCGTGCGCGTGGCGGCGGCCGGCGAAAGCCGTTCGTCGAGGCCGGTCCACTGCGAAACCCGCAGCATGCTGCTGCGCCAGCCCGCGATCACAGGCGAATCGAGCATCACGACGCCTTTGACCCATTGCGGCTTTTTCAGCGCGGCCATAAGAGAGAGATAGCCGCCGAGCGAATGGCCGACGAGCCATACGGGTTCCTCGTAGGTGCGGCCAATGTCGTCGAGCAGTTGTTCGACGAGGTGCGGCCAGTCGCGCGTGACGGGAAAGCGCGCGTCGTGCCCGATGCGCTCGATGTAGCGCAGCTCGTAGTTATCGCCCAGTTCGGCGAAGAACGTGCGATAGATCGAGGCCGGAAAGCCGTTTGCGTGGGAGAAATGGATGACGTTTTTCAAAGGCGGCTTGTCTCTCTATTTTGTTGATCTCTTTCGTCGATCGCGCGTGCGTCCCCGCCTCTGCCGGCCCGGCGCGTCAGTCTTGCGTGGGCGGGTCCATCCAGTAGCGCCGCTGTGTATCGCGATAGCGCTCCACGGCGAGCGCGCCGGGTCCTGCCTCGACGCGCACGGCACCGTGGGCGTCGCTGCGCGCGAGCACAATGTGACGGGCCGCGTAGCGCGCGTAGACGCCCGGGTGCGGGTGATGAAAGCGGTTCAGATAGCCTACCTGAAATATCGCGACGAGCGGCCGGACAGAGTCGAGGAACGGTTCAGTCGACGAGGTTCGGCTGCCGTGGTGCGGCACGACGAGCACCTGCGCGCGCAGCCGCGCGGGGTCGCGCGCAAGCAGCGTACGCTCGACCCCCGCTTCGATGTCGGCGGCGACCAGCGCGGAAACCGGGCCCGCCTGGGTTTCGCGCGCGGCGCTCGCCGCCGTTGTCACCCGCAGGACGCAGCAATGCGCATTGGGCTTGCCCGCGAGCGGCCCAGGGTCGGGCCACAGCACCTCGAAGTCGACGCCGTCCCACCGCCAGCGCTGGCCGGCGGCGCACTGCACGGTCTGCGCGCCCTTTGTGCGCGCGCTCGTCCAGAGCGGATGCGCCGGCAGGATGCCTGCCACGAATTGCCCCACATCAACGGCATCGAGCACGGCTTGCGCGCCGCCGGAATGATCGGAATCGTCGTGGCTGATCATCAGCGTGTCGAGGCGCCCTATGCCATGCGCCTGCAGATACGGTACGACAATGCGCTCGCCCGCCTGCGTCGATTCGGGCCCTGGCCCCGCGTCGAAAAGCAGGCGATGATGCGCGGTTTCGACCAGCACCGACGTACCCTGCCCGATGTCGAGCGCGGTGAGCCGGAAAGCGCCCGGCGGCGGCCCCGGCGGCGCAGGCACCAGTAACGGCAGCCACGTGAACGGCGCGAGCCAGCGCAGCGGCCAGCCGCGCGGCGCAAGGCACCAGGCGACGCCCACGGCCGCGCAGGCGAGCGGCCACGCCCCGGGTTGCGGCAATCGCAGAACTGCCCACGGCAGGCCTTCGAGTGCGCCCAGCGTCGCGGCCAACCCGTCGAGGCAGCTATGCGCCACGCGTAGCGCGAACGCATCGATCGGCGCGGGGAGCGCCGCGCTCCCAATGATCAATGGCGTGACAAGCATGCTCACCCAGGGAATGGCAAACGCATTGGCGAACGGTCCGATTAGCGGGATCTGTGCGAACCAGTAGGCCGTGAGCGGCGCGAGCGCCAGCGTCACGGCCCATTGCACGCGAGCGCTATCGCCAACGCGCGAGGCAATGCGTCGCGTCGCGTCACGCCAGCCGCCTCGCGGAAAAACCATGGCGGCGAGACGCCGAAGCCAGCGATCGCGCGCGGGTGGCTCTGCGGGTGGCTCGGCTCGGTCGCGCATCGGATCGATCTCGTCAGCCGATAAATCCTGTGGTGCTTCCCTGTACAAACGGGGCACGCCGCTCGCCGCGAACAGAATCGCCCCGACCGCGCAGAACGAGAGCCAGAAGCCGGCGGCCGTCACTGCCCACGGATCGCGCAGCAGGACAAGCCCGAGCGCCCACGCCAGCACGTGCGAGCGCGCGACTTCGCGCCCGGCGAATAGCGCGAGGGCCACGACCGCCAGCATCCAGAGCGCGCGCTGCACCGGCACGTTGAAGCCGGCGAGCGCGGCATAGACGCCCGCCGCGAGCAACGCGCCCGCAACGGCAACCTTCTGCGCGGGCACGAAGAGCGGCGTCTCGACGCCGCGCCAGCGCGCGCGCCGCCACAGCGCACCGGCGACCCACCCCGCGAGCCCCGCGACGAACGCAAGATGCAGCCCGGAAATCGCTACCAGATGGCTCGTGCCCGTATTGCGCATGAGGCGCCAGTCCGCGTCGCTGACCGCGTCCTGCGCGCCGGTCGCGAGCGCGATAACGATGCCGCGATGCGGCGCATCGCCGAGCACCGCGTCGATGCGCGCACGCAGCGCCGCGCGCGCCCGTTCGATGCGCACGCCGATACCGGAGGCGTCGACGGGCAATCGCACAGCATGCTCCGGATCGCTCACATAGCCGTTTGCGCGCACGCCGCGCGCGAGCAGTGTGGCTTCCGTGTCGCGCAGACCGAAGTTGCCATTGCCGTGCGGGCGTTTGAGCCGCACGGCAAGGCGCCAGCGCGCGCCGGGCACGAGCGGCGGCAGCGACGCTTCGCGCGCCACCCAGGACAACTGGATCAATTGCGGCAGCTGCGACGCGGCTTTGTGCGCTTCTTCGTGCGGTCCCCAGGATTCAACGCGAAAGAGGAAGCTCGCGCCGTTTGCGCCGTATAAAGGCAAGCTGGAGATATAACCGGTGACGTCGAGATTGCGGGTCTGCCAGGCGGCGGGAAGCGCCTGTGCAAGCCGCAGTTCGGCGCGCCAGGCTGCATAGCCAAAGCCTGCGCATCCTGCTGCGAGCCACACCGCCGCCCAGCCGCTCGCCGTGCGCCAGCGTTGGTCGCCAAACCCACCGAACATCCGTGGGTGATCTGCCTGCGCATGGGCGCCGAGCCCCCAAACCGCCCACCCGGTTGCAAGCACGATTGCCAGAACGAGCCCGACCCACGCGCTCCACCCCGGTAGCGCAGCCTGCCGCTGCAAGGCAATCACGCCCAGCGCAAACCCGCACCATATCGCCCGCATCCCGCCTCCTCGCAACGAGGGGGCAACATGCGCCGACCGCAACAATCGCGCCGCGCACACCGCGCGCCGTGCCCGCCACCCTGGAAACGATTATGCAGACGAAAGCGCGAGCCGCGGCAGCGCGGCCGCCGCGTTAGCCGTCGTGCCAAGTGCAAGTTCCTCGGGACTCAAGCCGCGCAAGCCCGCAAGCACAGCGCCGATGCGCGGCACCTGGTCTGGCGTGTTGCGCTCGCGATAAAGCCAGGCTGGCGAGATATCCGGGGCGTCGGTTTCCATGACGATCGACTCGAGCGGCAATTGCTGCGCGAGCCTGCGAATCTGCAGCGCGCGCTCGAACGTCAGATTGCCGCCGAAGCCCAGGTGCATGCCTTGATCGATGAACGCGCGCGCCTGCTGAAAACTGCCGTTGAACGCATGCGCGATCCCGCTTTTCACGCCGTTGCGGCGCAGCCCCTTGAGCACCTGATCCTGCGATTTGCGCACGTGGCAGATCGCCGGCAGGCCGAACTCGCGCGCGAGGCGCAGCTGCGCGTCATAGAAGTGCTGCTGACGAGCCTCGTCGAGGCCCGGCACGAAGTAATCGAGCCCGATCTCGCCAATGCCAACGAAACGCGGATCATCGAGACTCGCTTCGATCTCGCGGCGCAACGCCTCAAGGTCGTCGTCGCGCGCCTGCGGCGTATAGAGCGGATGGATGCCGAGCGCGTAGACCGCGCCCGCGGTGCGGTGCGCGAGCGCGCGAACCGTCGAGAAGTTCTCGCGCGCAACCGCCGGAATCACGATGCGCGACACGCCCGCCGCTTGCGCCGCCGACGCGACCGCGTCGCGGTCAACGTCGAACTCGGCGGCATCGAGATGGCAGTGCGTGTCGATCCACATGGCGCTCGCTCGCGGGAAAGCTCAGACCGGGACGACCGGTTCCTCGTGCAGCATGCCGTCGCGCAAACGCACAATGCGGTCGCAGCGCGCCGCGAGGTCGGGATCGTGCGTGACGATCACGAAGCTCGTATCGAACTGGTCGGAAAGTTCGAGCATCAGATTGAAGACGGTATCCGCCGTCGTGCCGTCGAGGTTGCCCGTGGGCTCGTCGGCGAGCACGCAGGCGGGCTTCGTCACGAGCGCACGTGCGATCGCCACGCGCTGGCGCTCACCGCCCGAAAGCTCGCCCGGCCGGTTGCGCGCACGATGCGACAGGCCCACGCGCTCCAGGATCTGCATCGCCTCGGCGCGCGCGTCTTCCTGCGTCATGCGTCGAATGCGCAGCGGCATCGCCACGTTGTCGAGCGCCGAAAACTCGGGCAGCAGATGGTGGAACTGATAAACGAACCCGAGCGCGCGATTGCGCAACTCGTTGCGCTCGCGCTCGGAAAGCTCGGTAAACGGCTTGCCGAGCACCGAGACCTTGCCCGCGCCCGGCTCATCGAGCCCGCCCAGCACGTGCAGCAGCGTGCTCTTGCCCGAACCCGACGCGCCCACCACGGCGAGCTTTTCACCGCGCCTCACTTTCAGATCGGTGTCGTGCAGCACCTGCACGGCAAGCGCGCCCTGGCCGAACACCTTCGAGACGCCGTGCGCTTCGAGCACATACGGATAGTCGCCGGCCGCGGCGATCAGCGATTGACGGTCATTCATAGCGCAGCGCCTCCGCAGGACGAACCTTGGCCGCACGCCAGCTCGGATAGAGCGTGGCGAGCGCGGACAGCACGAACGCAATCACGCCGATGCGGATCACGTCGGAAGCCACGAGTTCCGAAGGCAGCTCGCTGATGAAATACACCGAAGGCGGCAAGAACTGGATGCCGAGCAGATGCTCGATCGCCGGCACGCTCCATGGAATGCTCCATGCGATCAGGCAACCGAGCGCAATGCCGAGGCCGGTGCCCACGAAGCCGATCGTCACGCCCTGCACGACGAAGATTTTCATGATCGAGCCCGGCTGTGCGCCGAGCGTGCGCAGGATCGCGATATCGGCCTGCTTGTTGGTGACGGTCATGACGAGAGACGAAACGAGATTGAACGCCGCGACCGCGATGATGAGCGTGAGAATGATGAACATCATGCGTTTTTCGATCTGCACGGCCGAGAACCAGGTCTTGTTCTGCTGCGTCCAGTCGCGAATATAGAGGTCGCCCGAAAGCGTATGCACGAGCTGGCGCGCCACCGCTGGCGCGCGTTGCATGTCCTTCAGGCGCAGGCGCACGCCGCTTGGCGCGCCGAGGCGATACAGCACTTCCGCATCGCGGATGTTGGTGAGCGCAAGCGTGCTGTCGTACTCGTAGTGGCCCGATTCGAACACGCCCACCACCGTGAACTGCTTCAGGCGCGGCAACATGCCGGCCGGCGTGATCGAGCCCTCGGGCGCGACGAGCGTGACCTTGTCGCCCACCGTCACGCCGAGGTTCACGGCGAGATCGGCGCCGAGCACGATACCGAAGCTGCCGGGCGTGAGGTCGTTCAGGCTACCCGCCTTCATCTCCTTGCCGATGTCCGACACCTGTGGCTCTTCGGAAGGCTCGATACCGCGCAGCGCGACGCCGTTCACGCTGTCGCCGCGCGTGAGCAGCGCCTGGGCGTCCACGTAGGGCGCCGCGCCGATCACTTCCGGATTGGTCTTCGCTTCCTTCGCGGTGAGCTGCCAGTCAGGCATCGTGCCCGTTGGCGAGAAGATCTCGATGTGCGCGAGCACGGAGAGCATGCGGTCGCGCACGTCGCGCTGGAAGCCGTTCATCACCGAGAGCACGACGATCAGCGCCGCGACGCCGAGCGCGATGCCCGACATCGAGATGAGCGCGATGAACGAGATGAACCCGTTGCCGGTCGTGCGTTTGCCGGCGCGGGTGTAGCGCCAGCCTATCTGCCATTCGTAGGGAAGTTTCAAGCGAATCCTTTTTGCGTCTTCGTTGCGCTCCGGCGGCGCGTATTGACCCTGGGTGACCCTGGGGCCAGTGCGCCGGACGCCCAAACAATATCGTGCCGGGTCGGGCGGCGATCAACCGCGAAGTTTGCCATACTGGCGCCCCTCCACGGACATTCGACCGACTTTCGCCGGCGTTCGCACAAACTTGCGCGCCTGCGACACGCACGGCCCGCGGGCGTTTGCCCGCCCTCTCCTTCGAGCCGCATTTCGTCCACAAGTGCCGCCGCACAAGCATAACGGAGCGATGCGGGCCCGTTGCGATACGCCAGAGGGCCGCCCGGCGCGCCAGGCGCCGAAGTACAATGCGCACCATCATGCCCGCCGACCGACTCCATCTCCTCGTTCCTTTTGCCTTGCCGTCCGCTGCGGCCGCCTCCACCGCGCTCGCGGGCCTCGAATACCCGGCGCTCTCGAAACTGGTTGCGCGCGCGACACTCGGCGAGCAGGTGATCGGCGAGGACTTCCAGCGCACGCTGCCGCACGAGCGCTGGGTTGCGCGCCAGTTCGGCGCGCTCGGTGCCGCGAACGCAAACGACGCAAGACCCGCGCCGGCCGCCGACGACGAAGCGCCCCTTGCGCCCTACATGCTGCTCGCCGATGGCGGCACGCCAGGCAACGCCACGTGGGCATGCGTGCAGCCCGTGCACGTGCGCATTGCGCACGACCATCTGGTGCTGATCGACCCCGCTTCGCTCGAACTCGCCGACGCCGACGCCGCCACGCTCTACACCGTCGCCCGCCCGCTGATTGAAGAGCTGGGCGTGCGCGTCGAAGCCCCGACGCCGCAGCGCTGGTACCTCTCCTCAGAAGCGTTCGGCACGCTCGCGGGCGCTTCGCCCTTGCGCGCGAGCGGCCGCAACATCGAGATCTGGCTGCCGCACGAGGCCCAGTCGGGCCAGCGTTCGCGCGCCTGGATGAAAGTGCAGAACGAAGTGCAGATGGCGTGGTTCGAGCATCCTGTGAACGAGGCGCGCGAGGCGCGCGGTCTGCCCGCCGTCAATTCGATCTGGTTCCACGCGCAAGGCGAGCTGCGCCCGGTCACGAGCCCTTATGCACGCGTGCGCTCCGACGCAGCCGCCACACGTGGCCTGGCACTCGCCGCGAAGGCGGAAGTCAGCGCCGCGCCTGCGACCTTCGCCGCGCTCGCAGCCTCGCTCAACAACGGTTCGGGCACGGGGGCGACGCTCGTCGAACTCGATCCGTTTTCAGCCGCCTTCATCCAGCAGGACTGGGGCCGCTGGAACGCCGCGTTCGCGCAACTGGAGCGCGACTGGTTCGCGCCCGCGCTCGCCGCGCTGCAAACGGGCGCGCTCGCCACGCTCGACCTCACGCTGTGCGGCGACACCGGCTCGGTCACCCTCTCCATCACGCGCGGCGATTTGCGCAAGTTCTGGCGACGCCGCCTGTTCGCGTCGCTCTTTATCGAATGATCCCCGAATGACCTCTTTCTTCCGCCTCCCCGCATGACCCGAATCGTCACCCGCGCCTGCTCGCCCGCCGACACCGAAGCGCTCGTGCGCCACGGCCTGCATCCGGTGCTCGCACGCCTTTACGCCTCGCGCGGCGTCTGCCAGCCCGATGAGATCGAAACCGGACTCGCACGCCTGATTCCGCCCACGGGCATGAAAGGCATCGACGAGGCCGCCACGCTGCTCGCCGACGCGCTCGAAGCGGAGTGCCGCATGCTCGTGGTCGCCGACTACGACTGCGACGGCGCAACCGCGTGTGCCGTGGCCGTACGCGGCCTGCGCATGTTCGGCGCGCAGATCGACTATCTGGTGCCGAACCGCTTCGAGTATGGCTACGGCCTCACACCTGAGATCGTCGCGCTCGCCGCCCAACGCAAAGGCGGGCCACCCGACGTCCTGATCACGGTGGACAACGGCATCGCCAGCGTGGAAGGCGTCGAGGCCGCCAACGAGCTCGGCATCGAAGTGCTCGTGACCGATCACCACCTGCCGGGCGACACGCTCCCCGACGCACGCGCCATCGTCAATCCGAACCAGCCGGGCTGCGAGTTTCCGAGCAAGTGCATCGCGGGCGTGGGCGTCATGTTCTACACGCTGCTCGCGCTGCGCGCGGAATTGCGCAAGCGCGGCGCGTTCAGCGATGGCAAGCCCGAGCCGCGCCTCGACGGCCTGCTCGATCTCGTCGCGCTCGGCACCGTCGCCGACGTCGTGAAGCTCGACTGCAACAACCGCGTGCTCGTCGCGCAGGGCTTGCAGCGCGTGCGCAACGGCCGCATGCAGCCGGGCATCGCAGCGCTCTTTCGCGCTGCGGGGCGCGACGCGAAAAGCGCGTCGGGCTTCGACTTCGGCTTCGCGCTCGGGCCCCGCCTGAACGCAGCCGGCCGGCTTTCGGACATGTCGCTCGGCATCGAATGCCTGACCACCGACGACGTGGGCCGCGCGTGGGAACTGGCCCAGCAGCTCGACTCGATGAACCGCGAGCGCCGCGAGATCGAGGCGGGCATGCAGCAGCAGGCGCTTGCCGACCTCGCCGATGTCGATCCGCAAGGCAAGGCTACGCTCACGCTGTTCAACGAAGGCTGGCACCAGGGCGTGATCGGCATCGTCGCGGGGCGCCTGAAGGAGCGTTTTCACCGCCCGTCGTTCACCTTCGCCCCGGCCGACGACGACGGCGAACTCGTGAAGGGCTCGGGCCGTTCGATCCCCGGTTTCCATCTGCGCGACGCCGTCGATCTCATCAGCAAACGCGAGCCGGGCCTGATCCAGAAGTTCGGCGGCCACGCCATGGCCGCGGGCATGACGATCGCCGCCGCCGATGTGCCGCGCTTCGCCGCCGCGTTCGAACGCGTGGGCCGCGAATGGCTCACCGAAGAAGCGCTCGCCCGCACCGTCGAGACCGACGGCGATCTCGAAGACGCCTACTTCACGCCCGATTTCGTGGAGATGCTCGACGCCGCAGTGTGGGGCCAGGGCTTTCCGGCGCCCGTGTTTTCGGGAGAATTCGAAGTGGCTTCGCAGGCGCTCGTGAAAGACAAGCACCTCAAGCTGCAATTGCTGCGCGGTCGCCAGCGCTTCAACGCGATCTGGTTCAACCACACCGAGTCGCTGCCGCAGCACACCACGGTCGCTTACCGGCTCGTGCGCGACACCTGGAACGGCGTCTCGCGCGTGCAACTCGTCGTGGAGCACGCGGCGCTCTGAGTGCGCCATGAGCGCTTGGGCGCGGCCCCTCAGATGGTCCGCGCCGCCCTTGATCCGGGTCCAATCGGCTATAATTCAATATTTTACACGCCGGATCACGACACAAATGGAAGCGGAACGTCTCAACGCGATCGAAGCCCTTTTGGCGGACCTGCGCATGCGCGCGGGCGAGCTACGGGGGTATCTTTGACTACGACGTAAAAGCCCGACGGCTCGTCGAAGTCAACAGCGAACTCGAAGACCCCAACGTCTGGAACGACGCCAAGCACGCCCAGGGTCTCGGCAAGGAAAAGAAGCTGCTCGAGGGCGTCGTGCACGTGCTCGACGGCATCGAGAACGACACGCGCGACACGCAGGATCTCTTCGAGATGGCCCGCGAGGAAGGCGATGAGGACACGCTCGTCGCCATCGAAACCGACACTCACGCGATCGAAGCACGCGTCGCCGACGTCGAGTTCCGCCGCATGTTCGCGAATCCGGCCGACCCGAACAACGCGTTCATCGACATCCAGGCCGGCGCCGGCGGCACCGAGGCGTGCGACTGGGCTTCCATGCTGCTGCGCCAGTACGTGCGCTACTGCGAACGCAAGGGCTTCAAGACCGAAGTGCTCGAAGAGTCCGAAGGCGACGTGGCCGGCATCAAGAGCGCGACGATCAAGGTCGAAGGCGAATACGCCTACGGGTTCCTGCGCACCGAAACCGGCATTCACCGCCTCGTGCGCAAGTCGCCGTTCGATTCGTCGGGCGGCCGTCATACGTCGTTCTCGTCGGTGTTCGTGTATCCGGAAATCGACGATTCGTTCGAGATCGAAGTCAATCCGGCCGATCTGCGCATCGACACGTACCGCGCTTCGGGCGCGGGCGGTCAGCACATCAACAAGACCGACTCCGCCGTGCGTATCACGCACGTGCCGTCGGGCATCGTCGTGCAGTGCCAGAACGACCGCTCGCAGCACCGCAACCGCGCCGAAGCCATGGCCATGCTCAAATCGCGCCTGTACGAAGCCGAAATGCGCAAGCGTCAGTCGGAACAGGACAAGCTCGAAGCGGGCAAGTCGGATGTGGGCTGGGGCCACCAGATCCGCTCCTACGTGCTCGACAACAGCCGTATCAAGGACCTGCGCACCAACGTCGAAATCAGCAACACCAAGGCCGTGCTCGACGGCGATCTCGACGCCTTCATCAGCGCGAGCCTGAAACAGGGCGTGTAAGCTTGCCGCACGTCACGGGCGCTGCAGATCACCGCATGCCGCCCTCTCCTGCTGCGCCGCCCGCCTCGACTACGAGGCATGCGGCGCGCAGCAGGAACCGAAGTCCGCTTATCTGCGCGCAGTGCGCGCCGTGTCCCGCGAAGGACCATGCCGGGGCCGCCGCCCCGAAAACTCGCCGAAACACCTGCGAATCAAAGAACTCCGAGCCATCATGACCGAACCGACCCAGCAGAACGCGCCCAGCGCCGCGCCCGAACTCGACGACAACCAGATCATCGCCGAGCGCCGCGAGAAACTGCGCGCACTGCGCGAGGCAGGCGTCGCCTATCCGAACGACTTCCGCCCCACCCACCACGCCGCCGACCTGCAGCGCGACTACGCCGACACCGACAAGGACGCACTCGAAGCCAATCCGCTCGAAGTCGCGATCGCCGGCCGCATGATGCTCAAGCGCGTGATGGGCAAGGCGAGCTTCGCCACGGTGCGCGACGGCTCGGGCCAGATCCAGTTCTTCATCACGCCCGCCGACGTGGGCGAAGCCACCTACGAAGCGTTCAAGAAGTGGGACCTGGGCGACATCGTCGCGGCCACGGGCGTGCTGTTTCGCACCAACAAGGGCGAGCTTTCGGTGCGCTGCACGGAACTGCGCCTGCTCTCGAAGGCGCTGCGTCCGCTGCCGGACAAGTTCCACGGCCTCTCCGACCAGGAAATGCGCTATCGCCAGCGCTATGTCGACCTGATCGTCACGCCCGAAGCGCGTCAGACGTTCCAGGCGCGCACCAAGGCAATCTCGTCGGTGCGCAACTTCATGGCGAACGCAGACTTCATGGAAGTCGAAACGCCGATGCTGCACCCGATCCCGGGCGGCGCGGCCGCCAAGCCGTTCGTCACGCACCACAACGCGCTCGACATGCAGATGTTCATGCGCATCGCGCCCGAGCTGTATCTGAAGCGTCTGATCGTGGGCGGCTTCGAGCGCGTGTTCGAAATCAACCGGAATTTCCGTAACGAAGGCGTTTCGCCGCGTCACAATCCGGAATTCACGATGATGGAGTTCTACGCGGCGTACACCGACTACGCGTGGCTCATGGACTTCACCGAGCAGCTGATCCGCCAGGCCGCCATCGACGCGAGCGGCACCGCCGTGCTGACGTATCAGGGCCGCGAGCTCGACCTCTCGAAGCCGTTCCATCGCTTGACGATCGTCCAGGCGATCCAGAAGTACGCGCCGCAGTACACGAACGAGCAACTCGCCGACGCCGCCTTCCTGCGCTCGGAACTGAAGAAGTTCGGCGTGGACGCAAACCAGCCGCAGTTCCTGAATGCGGGCGTGGGTTCGCTGCAACTGGCGCTCTTCGAAGAAACCGCCGAGTCGCAGCTGTGGGAGCCGACCTACATCATCGACTACCCCGTCGAAGTCTCGCCGCTTGCTCGCGCCTCGGACACGCTGCCGGGCATTACCGAGCGCTTCGAGCTGTTCATCACGGGCCGCGAGATCGCCAACGGTTTCTCGGAGCTGAACGATCCGGAAGACCAGGCCGCCCGCTTCAAGAAGCAGGTCGAGCAGAAGGACGCCGGCGACGAAGAAGCGATGTTCTACGACGCCGACTACATCCGCGCGCTCGAGTACGGCATGCCCCCGACGGGCGGCTGCGGCATCGGCATCGACCGCCTGATCATGCTGCTCACGGACAGCGCGAGCATCCGTGACGTGATCCTCTTCCCGCACCTGCGCCGCGAAGACTAAGCGCAAGCTCTGCCTGACATGACGGGGCGCATGCGGTTCACACCGCATGCGCCCCGTTTCTTTATGGCATCTCAACGCCCAGGTTTGTAACCATCGGTAAGATCTGCCGGCTAGCGCAACGGCTGAAACGGGCACATCAATTGCGCCAGCGTGGAAAACCGCGCTGTGCAACGCTGCGCGACGATTGCGCACTTTTCGTCACAATGCCGCCGATGCGCCGGGTTACAAATTGAAACGCTCACAGAATTGGATTGGCTCACACTGGGTCTCACAAGTCTCACAAGCGAGCCAACTCTGCCAAAGACGGAGCCTGTCATGAACACAACTGATCCAACCACACCGAAACGCCGCCTCCACCCGTTGATCGCAACCGCGGCGGCGGCCGTCATCGTTGCGAGCCTCGCGGCCACCGCAGCCATCACCGGCGTTTTCCCGAAAGCTTCCGGCACCGACGGGCAAAGCGCTCAAGTGCAGACAGGCCAGACGTCCATGACGGCTTCACAGCCGCCTGTCGTCGACTCGACGAGGCCGGTGCAGGCTTCGCAATACGCGCAGAACGACCAGAATGCGCCCACCGAGACGCAACCGGCGCCGGTACAGGCTCAACAGCCAGCGGCCGTGCCCGTCGCGCCTGCGCAGCAATATGGTCAACAGCCTGGCCAGCCGCCGCAGCCATCGCAACAGCAGTACGCACAGGAAGCGCCGCCCGCCCAGCCCGCGTGTTCGACGTGCGGCACGGTCGTTGCGATTTCCGAGACCAAGCAAGAAGGCCACGGCACCGGTATCGGCGCAGTGGGCGGCGCGGTGGCCGGCGGCGTGGTCGGCAACCAGTTCGGCTCGGGTAACGGCCGCACGGCCATGACGTTGCTAGGCGCACTCGGTGGCGGCTTCGCGGGCAACTCGGTCGAAAAGCACCTGCGCAGCACGACAACCTATTCGGTGCGCGTGCGCATGGAGAACGGCAAGACGCGCTACTTCACGTATCACGAAGCGCCGCCGTTCCAGCAGGGCGCGCGCGTGCGCGTGGAGAACGGCACGCTGGTCGCGGGTTGATCGCGCAGACACCGGGAAGGTAGCCGCGCAATAAAAAAGGCGATTTGCCGTAAGGGCAAATCGCCTTTTTCTCGTCTTCTCGTCTGCTTCGCGGGTGTGCCGGGAATCAATAGTCCGCGTCTTCGATCCACGCCGCCTGGATCGCCTCGAGGATCTTCTCGTTCGAGCGCTCGGGGTCGTCGTCAAAGCCGTCGAGCTGCGTGATCCAGCGGTGCAGATCGGTGAAGCGCACGTACTGCGGGTCCACTTCTGGATGGGTGTCCGTCAAGGCCATCGCGATGTCCTGCGTATCGGTCCATTTCATGGCTGCGCGCTCCTCCTGATGTTCAGTGGCTCAGTGGTTTTCCTTCGCATGGTTGATCGAGTAACGCGGAATCTCGACCACCAGATCGTCGTTCGCAGGCACGATGGCCTGGCACGACAGCCGCGACGTCGGCTCGAGTCCCCACGCCTTGTCGAGGAGATCGTCTTCGTCTTCCTCGGACGGCACGAGCGCATCGAAACCTTCGCGCACGATCACGTGACAGGTCGTGCAGGCGCACGACTTCTCGCATGCGTGCTCGATTTCGATACCGTGTTCGAGCAGCGCGTCGCACACGCTCTCGCCCGGCTTGGCGTCGATGACCGCACCCTCAGGGCACAGTTCGACATGGGGCAGCACCACGATTTGAGGCATTGTGATTTCCGTATCCAATAACTTTCATATCGGGCGCATGCCCCGCCTCCGACGGCGGCATGTGCCCATTCTACTGTCGGTGCGTGCTCCGCCACATCGGGAAAGCACGCACGCGCGCGCCGTTTGCTAACGACGCGTTCCCCTTTAAGCTGTTGAGGTTTCAGCCACGCTTTTAACCGCGGCTTCAGCCGATCTCGTCGAGCTTCTTGCCCGCCAGCGCGCGCTTGATGCCCTTGTTCATCCGGCGCGCGGCAAACTCGTCGGTGCCTTCGGAGAGCGCCTTCGTCGCCGCTTCGATCGCGCCGGCGTCGTCGCCCTGCGCGACTTGCGCGAGCGCGGCGATCAGCGCGTCGACTTGCGCACGCTCGGCTTCGTCGAGCAGTTCGCCATCGGCGCCCAAAGCGGCGTTCGTCGCTTCGATGATGCGTTGCGCCTCGACCTGTGCCTCGCGCAGCGCGCGGGCGCGCATGTCGACTTCGGCAGTCTTGAAGCTGTCTTCGAGCATGCGGGCCACGTCGTCATCGGCGAGACCGTAGGACGGCTTCACCACCACCGACGCTTCCACGCCCGAGAGCTGCTCGCGCGCGAACACGGACAAGAGGCCGTCCGCATCCACCTGGTAAGTCACGCGAATACGCGCCGCGCCCGCCGCCATCGGCGGAATGCCGCGCAACTCGAAACGCGCGAGCGAGCGGCAGTCGGCGACCAGTTCTCGCTCGCCTTGCACGACGTGAATCGCCATGGCCGTCTGGCCGTCCTTGAAGGTCGTGAAGTCCTGCGCGCGCGCGACCGGAATGGTCGAATTGCGCGGGATGATCTTCTCGACGAGGCCCCCCATCGTCTCCACACCGAGCGACAGCGGAATGACGTCGAGCAGCAGCCAATCGTCCTCGCCACCGCGGTTGCCCGCGAGCAGGTCGGCCTGGATCGCCGCGCCAAGCGCGACGACCTGGTCCGGGTCGAGATTCGTAAGCGGCGCCTGGCCGAAGTGCTGCTCCACGGCGCGGCGGATGACCGGCATGCGCGTCGCGCCGCCGACCAGCACTACGCCCTTCACGTCCTTTGCGGCGACCTTTGCGTCGCGCAGCGCCTTCTTCGTCGGCGTAAGGGTGCGCTGCACGAGCGCTTGCGTGAGCGTTTCGAAGCGCGGCTCGTCGATTGTCAACGCGATCTGCTTGCCGCTCGACAGGCTCGCCTCGATGCGCGCCTCGGGCGCGGACGAGAGCGCTTCCTTCGCGTCGCGCACGCGATCGAGCAACAGGCGCACGTCTTCGGGCGCGAGGCTCGCGCGCTCGATTCCGGACTGCTCCAGCGCATACGCGAAAAGCGCGTGGTCGAAATCGTCGCCGCCGAGCGCCGAATCGCCGCCGGCCGCCAGCACTTCGAACACGCCCTTCGTGAGCTTGAGAATCGACAGGTCGAACGTGCCGCCGCCGAGGTCATAGACCGCATAGAGGCCTTCGGCGCCGTTGTCGAGCCCGTAGGCAATCGCCGCCGCGGTCGGCTCGTTGAGCAGACGCAGCACGTTCAGGCCCGCGAGACGCGCGGCGTCTTTGGTCGCCTGGCGCTGCGCTTCGTCGAAGTACGCGGGCACCGTGATGACGGCGCCGACGAGTTCGTCGCCGAGCGTGTCTTCGGCGCGCTGGCGCAGCGTCGCGAGAATCTCCGCCGAGACTTCAACGGGGCTCTTCACGCCGTCTACGGTCTGGATCTGCACCATCCCCGGCGCGTCGACGAAATCGTATGGCGCGTTCGCCGCGCCTTCGACTTCGGACTTGCCGCGGCCCATGAAGCGCTTGACCGACACGATCGTGTTGCGCGGATCGGTGGCGGCTTCCGCCTTCGCCGCGCGGCCGATGCGGCGGCCGCCCTTCGCCAGATAGCGCACGACCGAAGGCAGCAGCACGTGGCCGTCTTCGTCGGGCAGCACGTCGGGCACGCCGCTGCGCACCGCTGCGACCAGCGAGTTCGTCGTGCCGAGGTCGATGCCGACGGCGAGTCGCCGCTGATGCGGCGCCGGCGCCATGCCGGGTTCGGAGATTTGCAGTAATGCCATCTGTGTAATCTGCTTTTTAACCTGCTTTAAACCTGATGAGCGCGAGCGCCCGATATCCGCTTCAGCCTTCGAGACGCTCGATCTGCGAGTCGATCTCGCCCGCCACGCGCTCAATGAACATGAGCTGGCGCACCGCCTCGGCGGCCGGCTGGTTCGAGCCGCTGTCGAGCAGCGCCGCGAGCTTCGTGAAGCGCACGCGTTCGTCGTCGCGCAGTTCGCCCGCGAGCGCATCGAGCGCGTCGACATTCTTCGCGCCGACCGCGTCTTCGATCGCCTCGCGCCACTCCATCTGCTGCATGAGGAACGCAGGCTCCATCGCCGTGTTGTTCTCTGCGCCAACGTCGATACCGCGTAAATGCAGCAGATACTTCGCGCGCTTGAGCGGATCGCGCAGCGTCTGGTACGCCTCGTTCGTGCGCGTGGCCCATTGCATGGCGATGCGCTTTTGCGCCTCGCCGGCCGCGGCGAAACGGTCGGGATGCACCTGCGCCTGCACCGTGCGGTAGGCGTGGTCGAGCGCGTTCGCATCGATCGCGAACTGCTCGGGCAGTCCGAACAGCACGAAGTGGCTGTCGGAGAGCGATCGGGTAGACGTGGAAGGCGTGCTCATCGGCTGGAACGTTCGGGTAGGGCTATCACAGGGCCATCAAAATCAAAAAGGCGGCACAGGCCGCCTTTTCACCGCTCGACGCGGGCTCAAACGCGGAAGGACTCGCCGCAGCCGCACTCGTCCTTCACATTCGGGTTGTTGAACCGGAAGCCTTCGTTCAGGCCTTCGCGCACGAAGTCGAGCTGCGTGCCGTCGATATAGGCAAGGCTCTTCGGGTCGACGATGACCTTCACGCCGTGGCTCTCGAAGACGTTGTCCTCGGGCGCTAGCTCGTCGACGTACTCGAGCTTGTACGCGAGGCCCGAGCAGCCCGTCGTGCGCACGCCAAGACGCAGGCCCACGCCCTTGCCGCGACGGGTCAGGTACTTTTGCACGTGCTGTGCCGCTTTTTCAGTCAACGTAATTGCCATAGCATCTTCGCCGCGCCTCGCGCCGCCGGGTTCGGCTTTCGCCTTGCCTTGCGTCGCGACGCAACCCTGCTGCATCCAAAATCGTTAGTCCCAGAGCGCCGCACCCCATGGTCCGGCGCCTTCCTGCATCGACGCTGCCGCGCTTACGCCGCGTCGGCCTTCGCTTCAGTCGTGTGACGCTGGCGATAATCCGCGACCGCTGCCTTGATTGCGTCTTCCGCGAGAATCGAGCAGTGGATCTTCACCGGCGGCAGCGCCAGTTCTTCGGCGATCTGCGTGTTCTTGATGTCGAGGGCCTGGTCGAGCGTCTTGCCCTTCACCCACTCGGTCACGAGCGAGCTCGAAGCGATCGCCGAGCCGCAGCCGTAGGTCTTGAACTTCGCGTCTTCAATCACGCCGTCCGCGCCCACGCGGATCTGCAGCTTCATCACGTCGCCGCACGCGGGCGCGCCGACCATGCCGGTGCCGACCGCGTCGTCGTCCTTGGCGAACGAGCCGACGTTGCGCGGGTTTTCGTAGTGGTCCAGAACCTTGTCGCTATATGCCATGATCACACTCCTTCAATTCGTTGGCCGCGCTGCATGCAGTGCTCTGCTCATTGCGCTGCGGCCGGTTCGTTTTCGATGCAACTACGCGATGCTGACTGCGCCGCGAAAGCCTTAGTGCGCCGCCCACTGAATGGTCGACAGATCGATGCCGTCCTGGTGCATTTCCCACAGCGGCGACAGCTCGCGCAGCTTGGCGATCTTCGTCTTCAGCAGGTTGATGACGTAATCGACGTCCTGTTCCGTCGTGAAGCGGCCCACCGTGAAGCGGATCGAGCTGTGCGCCAGTTCGTCGTTGCGGCCGAGCGCGCGCAGCACATACGACGGCTCGAGCGACGCAGACGTGCAAGCCGAACCCGACGACACCGCCACGTCCTTGACCGCCATGATCAGCGACTCGCCTTCGACGAAGTTGAAGCTGATGTTCAGGTTGTGCGGGACACGCTGTTCCATGTCGCCGTTCACATACGTTTCTTCGATTTCCTTCAGGCCGCGCAGGAGCTTGTCGCGCAGCATGCGCACGCGCTCGTTTTCCGTGGCCATCTCTTCACGCGCGATGCGGAACGCTTCGCCCATGCCGACGATCTGGTGCGTAGCCAGCGTGCCCGAGCGCATGCCGCGCTCGTGACCGCCGCCGTGCATCTGCGCTTCGATGCGCACGCGCGGCTTGCGACGCACGTACAGCGCGCCGATGCCCTTCGGGCCGTAGGTCTTGTGCGCCGAGAACGACATCAGGTCGACCTTGAGCTTTTGCAGGTCGATGGGCGCCTTGCCCGTGGACTGCGCGGCATCGACGTGGAAAATGATGCCCTTCTCGCGGCAGATCTCACCGATCGTCTCGATGTCCTGGATCACGCCGATCTCGTTGTTCACGTGCATGACGGAAACGAGGATCGTGTCGGGACGCAGTGCGGCCTTGAACACGTCGAGGTCGATCAGGCCGTCGTCCTTGACGTCCAGATAGGTGACTTCGTAGCCTTCGCGCTCGAGTTCACGGCAGGTGTCGAGCACGGCCTTGTGCTCGGTCTTGACCGTGATGATGTGCTTACCCTTGCTCTTGTAGAAGTGCGCGGCGCCCTTGATTGCGAGGTTGTCCGATTCGGTCGCGCCGGAGGTCCAGATGATTTCGCGCGGGTCGGCGTTGACGAGCGCGGCGACCTGCTCGCGCGCTTCCTCGACAGCATGCTCCGCGTCCCAGCCATAAGCGTGGCTGCGCGACGCCGGATTGCCGAACTGCTCACGCAGATACGGAATCATCTTGTCCACCACGCGCGGGTCGACGGGGGTCGTCGCGCTGTAGTCCATGTAAATGGGCAGGTGGGGAATGTCGTTATTCATCTATCGCTCCGGGGAATCTTGTGTGCTGCGCTGTACTGTCTGTATTGTCAACTGCGGCCAACTACGGCGTTCTGGCGGCGCTCGAAGGGGCTACGAACCCGCCATGTTGAAGATCGAGTTCGGACCTAGCGGCACCGCCCTGACCGGCTCCACCGGCGGCGCCTCGGCGCGGCGGTCGCGCAGGACGGCGGGCGCGGCGCCTTCGCGGGCGCGCTGCTTGTCCACCAGATCCTTGAGCGACACCGAATCGAGGTACTCGACCATTTTCTGGTTCAGCGTCGACCAGAGTTCGTGCGTCATGCAGTGGCCGTCGTGCTGCTTGGTGCCCTCGCAGGCGCCCTTGCCGCCGCACTGCGTGGCGTCGAGCGGTTCGTCCACAGCGATGATGATGTCCGCGACCGTGACATCCTCCGCGCGACGCGCGAGGTTGTACCCGCCGCCCGGCCCGCGGACCGATTCGACGATTTCATGACGGCGCAGCTTGCCGAACAGCTGTTCGAGGTACGACAGCGAGATATGCTGCCGCTGGCTGATACCCGCAAGCGTCACCGGGCCCTGCTCCTGGCGCAGGGCCAGGTCAATCATCGCCGTGACGGCGAAACGGCCTTTGGTGGTGAGTCTCATGATGTAGGGGAACCGCAATTCTCGACAATTTTCGTCAAGTATAAATACATGACTAGTTTAGTCAAGTATCAACGTCGCGATCTGGGTTATTAGGTGCGCTGCGAATCCCAAAAATGGCGCGATTTCTGCATCCGGCAGATCCGCGCCGCTCATCTCAGTCCGCCAGTTGCCCACGCAATGCGGCGAGCAGACCCGCGCAGGCAGCCTCGCACTGATCGAGCACCATTTCGAAGCCTGCGTCGCCGCCGAAATAGGGATCGACTACCACCCGCGCTTGGGCCTGCGGTGCGAACTCCATCAACAAACGGATCTTGTCGCGCTCGCTCGCCGGGCAGACATCCTGAAGCGCGGTGACGTTCGCGTCGTCCATCGCCACGATCAGGTCGAAGCGGCCGAAGTCCTCGGCAGCGATCTGGCGGGCGCGCAACGGCGCGAGATCGTAGCCGCGCTGGCCGCCTGCCCGCTGCGCGCGCGCGTCGGGTGCCTCGCCGATGTGCCAGTCACCCGTGCCCGCCGAATCGACCTCAACGTGCCCCGCCAACCCCGCTTCATCCACGAGGCGCAACATCACGGCCTCAGCCGTGGGCGAGCGGCAGATGTTGCCAAGACAAACGAAGCAGACGGAAACCTTTTTCATTCGTGGGGGCTGAAACAGCGGTCGGCGTTCTTTGCGCGCAGGCGAATCTTGAATTATACAAAGCGCACGAAGCGCGCGCTGCGCGTTGACGCCAGCGCGCTCGTCAGATCGCGCTCGCTCGCGGCAGCGGCGCGATACCGTTCATTGCCTTCACCGGCGTCTTGCCTTCGCTGCCCACGAGGCCATACGAGACCGCGCGCGCAAGTTCCGCCGTGACCTGATCGGCTGCGAGCGGCATTTGCTGCTCGGCGGTTTTCCATGCATGAACCCATGCGATCACCGCGAGCGGCACGATCAGCGCCAGCGGCCAGTACACCGTTATTTTCTTTCTCATGATGCGACTCTCTATCGACTGTGGAGCGACAGGTGCGGACGCACTATCGCCAGTCGAGATGATATAGAGAGTCGCAATCAGGAAAAACCCGGTCCGGACGAACACACTGTTGCGCCAGCTTAAATAGTCGGCGACCTGAACTTGACCGATGGGCGCGCGTCAGGCCTGTTCGGGACGCTTTGTCGTGTCCAGATGCGTGTGCCGCGCCGCGTACAGCTCGCGGAACGTGCGGCCGACCGGCGCGGGCATGTCGCGCCCGTTGGTCCAGCCACGCGCAAATGGCAGCTTGCGAATGAGCCGGGCCTGGCCGCCCATGCGCTCCAGGATCCGCACGCCGAGTTTGGTGAGCAATGCGTAGGCCGTTGGATGCAGCGCGAGCCAGCCCCAGGCGGCGAGCGCCGCACGCTCGCGCCACGGGCGTAGATGCCGCTCCGTTTGCTTCTCGCGCAGTTTGCGCAGCAAGTCCGACAGCGGAATGCCCACCGGGCAGACGCTATTGCACTCGCCGCAGAGCGTAGCGGCCTGAGGAAGATCGAGCGTCTTTTCGAGACCGACGTAGCTTGGCGTGAGCACGGAGCCCATCGGTCCGGGGTAGACCCAGCCGTACGCATGGCCGCCCACCTTCTGATAGACCGGGCAGTGGTTCATGCACGCCCCGCAACGGATGCAGCGCAGCATCTCCTGGAAGTCCCCGCCAATCAGGCCAGTGCGGCCGCCGTCCACGAGTACGACATACATATGCTCCGGGCCGTCCTGGTCTTCGGGGCCGCGCGGGCCCGTCAAAACCGAGAAATAGTTCGACGTGGCCTGCCCCGTTGCCGAGCGCGGCAACAGACGCATGGCCGTGGCGAGGTCTTCGAGCGTAGGCAGCACCTTCTCGATGCCCGTCACCGCCACATGCACGCGCGGCATCACCGTGCACATGCCCTCGTTGCCTTCGTTGGTCACGAGCACGACAGAGCCGGTTTCCGCGACGAGGAAGTTACCACCCGTCACGCCCATGTCCGCCGAGAGAAAATGCGGACGCAGGACTTCACGCGCCTCACGCGTCATATCGGGGATTTCGGTCAGGCGCGGCTTGTCGTGCGTTTTCGCGAAGAGATCGGCGATCTCGTCCTTGTCCTTGTGGACAACGGGCGCAATGATGTGGCTCGGCGGCTCGTTGTCGTTGATCTGCAGGATGTACTCGCCCAGATCGGTCTCGATAGACTGCACGCCCATTTCCGCGAGCACCGTATTGAGCCGCATTTCCTCCGAAACCATCGACTTGGTCTTGATGACCTTGTGCACGCCGTGGCGCCGCGCGATGTCCGCGACGAGCTTCGCCGCATCCTGCGCGGTTTCCGCGTAGAGCACGGTCACGCCGCGCCGCGTTGCCTCGGTTTCGAACTGTTCGAGCCAGACATCGAGATTCTCGAGCGCGCGGTTGCGGCGCGCCTTGAGCGCTGCGCGCGTGGCGGGGAAATCGATCGCGGTGATCGCCTCGGCGCGCGCCGAGACGAATTTCGTCGAGAGCTTCTTGAGGTTATGCTGCAGGCGCTCATCGGCCAGCTTCTGACCGGCGCGCGCCTTGAACTGCATCGATTGGACTTGCATGGCGTGTGGGCGATGTTGTGCGGTTTTCGGCGGGGTCGGGGCTATTCGTGGATTGCGCGCAAAATGCGCGATGGCAACCAGCGGCGCATCACACGTCGCCTGCCAGCACCTGGGCGACGTGCAGCACGCGCGTGGCGGTGTCGCCGGTGCGGCGCAGGCGGCCTTCGATATTCAGCATGCAGCCGAGGTCGCCGAGCACCACGGCGCCCGTGCCGCTCGCTTGAACATTTGCGCATTTTTCGTCGGCAATGGCCGTCGAGATGTCACCGTACTTCACGGCAAAGGTGCCGCCGAAGCCACAGCAGTGCTCGCAATCCTTCATCTCATGCACTTCGACGCCGCGCTGGGCTAGCAATGTGCGCGGCTGTGCCTTCACGCCAAGTTCACGCAGGCCCGAGCACGAGTCGTGGTAGGTCACCGGCCCGCTGAACTCCCCTTGCGGCAGCGTGACCTTCGCGACGTTGACGAGGAAATCCGTGAGTTCGTAGACGCGCTCACGCAACTTGCCGTAACGCCCCATCAGTTCCGGATCGTCGCGGAACAGGTCGCCGTAGTGCACGCGGATCATGCCGCCGCAGGAGCCCGATGGGACGACGACATAGTCGAACTGCTCGAATTCGCGCAGCGTCTTTTCCGCGAGATCACGCGCGAGCGCGCGCTCGCCTGAGTTGTAGGCCGGCTGGCCGCAGCAGGTCTGCGCAGGCGGCACGACGACTTCATAGCCTGCCTCTTCGAGCAATTTGAGCGCCGAAAAGCCAATTTCCGGACGCATCGTGTCGATGAGGCACGTGACGAACAAACCGACTCGCATGGGGACTCCTCGTTAAAACCGTCCCCGATTATCCGCTGTTTCGTCGCCACGACCAACGCGGGTCTGCATCACCCTCGCCGGCCCGCCGCAGCGCAGCACAAGCCTCCGCCCTACCGCTTACTTTTTTCACAATACGAGATACAATGCATTTCCGCCTCAAGCGTCAAACGAATCTGAACTCATGAGCGACACCCATCCAGATCCGAAGACCTCGATTCAGGTGATCGAGCGCATGATGCGCCTGCTCGACGCGCTGGCCGCGCACAGCGACCCGGTCAGCCTGAAGGAACTTGCGCAGCGCACCGAACTGCACCCTTCGACTGCGCACCGCATCCTGAACGATATGGTGAGCTGCCGGCTCGTCGACCGCTCCGACCCGGGCACCTACCGGCTTGGCATGCGGCTGCTCGAACTCGGCAACCTCGTGAAGGCACGCCTTTCCGTGCGCGACGCGGCGCTCACACCGATGCGCGAACTGCACCGCCTCACGGGTCAGACCGTCAACCTCTCTGTGCGCCAGGGCGACGAAATCGTCTATATCGAACGCGCCTACTCGGAGCGCTCGGGCATGCAGGTGGTGCGCGCCATTGGCGGGCGGGCCCCGCTGCACCTCACTTCGGTCGGCAAGCTCTTTCTCGCCGCCGACGAAGCGAACCGCGTGCGCGCTTACGCCACGCGCACCGGCCTTTCGGGCCATACGCGCAACAGCATTACCGACCTTGGACGCCTCGAGCGCGAACTCGCCCACGTACGCCAGCAATTCTGCGCACGTGACAACGAGGAGCTCGAACTCGGCGTACGGTGCATCGCCGCTGGCATCTACGACGATACCGGCAAGCTCGTGGCAGGCCTTTCGCTCTCCGCGCCCGCGGATCGGCTGCAAGATTCGTGGCTCGGTCAATTGAGCAAGACGGCGCTCACGATTTCGGAGTCGCTGGGCTATCACGCGGAGCCCGCTGAAGGCAACGCGCAACCCGCGTGAAGTCAGGGCGAGGCAGAATCGAGAAGAGCGGAGGCGTGCCCTCCGCTTTTTTTTTGGCTCGCCGGCGTCCTCACGCCACCAGTTCATCGAGCTTGCGATTCAGCTTCGTATCGAGATGGCGCGCTTCTTTTGCGAGATTCACCTGCTTCGCCGTGCGCGCCGTTTCAAGCAGCGCCGAGTCGATGCTGTATCCGTTGCGCCCCTTCAGCCAGGCCAGGATGTCGCTCAGATGCCATAGCGACGGATTGCCCTCGTGCACGGGCTGGGGAAACTCCGCCGCGTGCCCGAGCATCAGCTTGCGCAAGTTCTGGCGCGACATGCCGGTCAAGTCGGCGGCATCGGTCAAGCCGACGAAATCTGGCGCGGCTTCTACGAGGCGCGCCGCAGGCACCGCCTTCTTGACGTCTTGCAGCGCCGAATAGATTGCCGACCATGCATTCGCACTGTCGCGCATGAACGTCAGCGCGATTCGACCTGGCAACCCCACGCCGATTGTCGCGTCGTCGCAGCCCGCGGCGGCGAGGCGCTCCACGAGCGCCTCGTGATCGCTGTCTTCGGCCGGCAGTTGGTACTTGAGAGTGAACAGATAATCCATGCGTTACTCCGGCACGACGGCCGCCGCACACGCGGCTGCCGCGTTGTTACGATGGGTCGTGCAATTCTCGACCACTCGTTTGAGCACATGGGCATGATTGCCCGCGTTACGCGGCGTGCTCCAGATGCTCGTGATGCAGAATTCCCCGCAACGACAGGCGGCATCGTTGTATGGGCAGTACATGCGACCCCACGCGTGCCCGTGGCCTTTACCTGGCTGAACTAACCAGCCTTGTTTCTCGGCGTAAGCAAGCACGGCTTCGATCTCTTTCTTTGGGTGCGAACTTCTCATCGACAAACTCAGTGTATGCATCGTCGGATTGGTTGTCAATTGACAACCATCAAAACCTCATATCGCCGGGCACAAAAGCCAGGCGAGATTGGGCGCCAGGTACTCACCGGGCAATGTTGCCGACGAACCAAACGACGAGACAGTCTGCCGATCGTCATAGGACGACCACCACGCATCAGAAAGCAAAACGCCCCGCAGTTGCGGGGCGCTTATCGGGTAAATCGGAAACGACTGGGATCAGGTGCCAGGACCGCCTGCGTCGGCGCTCGTAATGCGCGGCTGCTGGTCGGCGCCGCCATTGTCGAGCCACGTGCGTACGCGCGTTGCATCCGCGAAGCGCGAATACTTGCCGCTCGAATCGAGCAGGACCATGATCACCGGACGATTGTGAACCGTCGTCTGCATGACGAGGCATTCACCCGCTTCGTTGATGAAGCCCGTCTTCTGCAAACCGATGTCCCACGACGCATTGCGGACCAACGCATTCGTGCTGTTGTAGGCGAGGTTGCGCTTGCCCGTGAACACGTCGTAGCTGCGGTCGGTCGAGAACTGGCGAATCATCGGGTACTGGTAGGCCGCATTCACCATCTTCACGAGGTCACGCGCGGTCGAGACGTTGTGGCTCGTGAGCCCCGTGGAATTCTCGAAGTGCGTATCGGTCATGCCGAGTTGCTTTGCCTTCGCGTTCATCGCCGCGATGAACGCCGGACGGCCACCCGGGTAATAGCGCGAGAGCGCTGCCGCCGCACGGTTTTCCGAGGCCATCAACGCGATGTGCAGCATGTCTTCGCGCGAGAGCACCGAGCCCACGGAAAGACGCGAGCCCGTGTTCTTTTCGTAGTCACGATCTTCGTCCGTGACTTCGATTTGCTCCGAGAGCGACTCCTTCGAGTCGAGCACGACCATCGCCGTCATGAGCTTCGAGATCGAGGCGATCGGCACGACGGCGTGCGAGTTCTTGTCGAACAGCGGTTCGAGCGTGTTCTGGTCGACCACGTACGCAACGCCCGAGCGCAGCATCAGCGAGTCAGGCGTCTCGTGCAGACCGAACGCCTGACCGACGGTCGGCTGGCGCGGTTCGAACGCGACACGGCGCACCGCCGAATGATGGCGGCCGTTCATCGTATAAGTGACGCGGCGCTTTTTCGCCACCGGACGCGCATCGTCGTCTTTCGCGGCGACGGTACGGGTTGCGCCCGCCTTTTTGGTGGCCTTTGCCGATTCCGGCTCAGCCTTCGCAACCTTCTTGGTGGCCTTTTTCGCCTTGGCCGTTTTGGCCGGTGCAGCGTCTTGCGACGCAGCAAAGGCGCCCTCAGGCGCCACGAGCGTCGCACTGATCGCGACGGAAACAGCAACCGACAACGCGGTGCTGATAACCGACGACGGCATCAGTGAGAACGACAGGAGCTTGTCGGATTTCATTGGTGTTCTTGATGGAGCGGCGGGATCGTTCGCCAAGTGTAGTAAAACCACGAAAAATTCGCAAATTGAAGCACTTATCGGCGCTCATTAAACCGAAGTATGACCTTCGATTGAGCTGGCCAATGCACTTCTCGCATTCGATGGAGTCAGACAATTGCCCAAGCCGCTCCTCTCGCCACGGCGCCGCCTGCTGATAACGTTTGCGGCGCACGCACAGTGCGCTTGCTGCGTTAACGGCGTTCGTCGTACGGAACTTGAACTGAGGAAGATACGGGTGAGATTGCCTGACCACCAGTGCCGCCGTGCCGCGCGACGCGCGTTCGACCGCAATGGATCATTAACGTTCCATGTAGGAATTTGGTGTACGCACCCAGGACAAATCCCATAGGCGCGTTCATGTGATCCATGCCGCATCTTGCCAGAAGCCGCGTTTCCGCGCTTGCCCCACCCTACCCGCCGCCGCCCGCAACCCGCCGTGGCGCCAGCGCCTTGGGGCGTCGGCGCCGTTGTCGCACCTGCGCCATGCGCGAGGCATAAGTGACTGTTTAATAATAAATTATCGACATTGTGCGACGCACCAAAAAGCCTTGACTTTCTTCCGGAGCATCCTAAAATCGAGTCAATGTTGCGACGCACAAAGCGAGTGACAGAGCACCAGCGCCGTGCCACTTACTTCAGGCGACCCACGAAGGCCGCCGACATACAGGAGCGTAAACATGAGTCTGCTGACCCCTGAGCAATTCGCCGCTGCCCAGAAAGCCAACCTCGAAACCCTGTTCGGCCTCACCGGCAAGGCATTCGAAGGCGTGGAAAAGCTCGTCGAATTGAACCTTCAGGCTGTCCGCTCGAATCTGGCGGAATCGCAGGAACACGCCCAGCGCGCACTGTCGGTGAAGGACGCGCAGGAATTCCTGGCCCTGCAAACGAGCTATGCCCAGCCGCTGACCGAAAAGCTGCTGTCGTACGGCCGTCATGTGTATGAAATCGCCTCGGCCACCCAGGCTGAGTTTGCGAAGGTCGCCGAAGCCCACTACGAAGAGCAGAACCGCAAGGTTCAATCGCTCGTCGACAACGTCGCGAAGAACGCACCGGCTGGCTCGGAAACCGCAGTTGCCGTGATCAAGTCGGCCATCAACGCCGCGAACACGACCTACGAAACGGTCCACAAGGCTACGAAGCAAGCCGTGGAAATGGCGGAAAGCAACTTCAACGCCGCCACCGCTGCTGCGAGCAAGGCTGCCGCCCAGGCGTCGCGCTCGGCTGCCGCTTCGGCCAAGAAGACGGTCTGAACGTTGCATATTGAACCGGTGCGCTCGCAGAAGCCGCGGCGCACCGTGCGCCGGACCTGAACGCTCCGGCATGCCGCCCGGCATGTCACTTGCCCGGTCGCCGACCGGGAATCTTTTTTTACGCTCCGGCGCCTCTCGTAGCACTCCCGCAGCACCGAGCGTTACCCCAAAAGCAAACGGCGCACTCCTCACGGAGTGCGCCGTTTCTTCGTGCGCGCCGCAACGAGCGGCGCGACACGAACTTACTTCTTCTGCGGCGGCAGGTCGGTGCAGACACCCTCATACAGTTCGGCAGCCATGCCGATCGACTCGCCCAGCGTCGGGTGCGGGTGGATCGTCTTGCCGATGTCGGTTGCGTCCGCGCCCATTTCCACGGCGAGGCACACTTCGCTGATGAGGTCACCCGCGTTCAGGCCGACGATACCGCCGCCGATCACGCGATGCGTCTCTTCGTCGAAGATCAGCTTGGTAAAGCCCTCGTCGCGGCCGTTAGCGATCGCGCGGCCCGAAGCGGCCCACGGGAACACCGCCTTGCCGTACTTGATGCCTTCGGCCTTGCACTGCTCTTCGGTCTTGCCGGCCCACGCCACTTCCGGATCGGTGTAGGCCACCGACGGAATCTGCAGTGCGTCGAAGTATGCCTTCTCGCCGTGCGCCGCTTCCGCCGCCACGTGGCCTTCATGCACGGCCTTGTGCGCGAGCATCGGCTGGCCGACCACATCGCCGATCGCGAAGATGTGCGGCACGTTGGTGCGCATCTGCTTGTCGACTTCGATGAAGCCGCGATCCGTCACCGCCACGCCGGCCTTGTCCGCGCCGATCTTCTTGCCGTTGGGCGAGCGACCCACGGCGACCAGCACGAGGTCGTAGCGCTGCGGTTCGGCCGGCGCCTTCTCACCCTCGAACGACACGTAAATGCCGTCGTCCTTCGCCTCGGCCTTCGTGGTCTTGGTCTTGAGCATGACGTTCGCGAAGCGCTTCGCGTTGTACTTTTCCCAGACCTTCACGAGATCGCGGTCCGCGCCGGCCATCAGGCCGTCGAGCATTTCCACGACGTCGATCTGCGCACCAAGCGTCGCGTAGACAGTCGCCATTTCCAGGCCGATGATGCCGCCGCCGATCACGAGCATCTTCTGCGGAATCTGACGCAGTTCCAGCGCGCCGGTCGAATCGACCACGCGCGGGTCTTCCGGCATGAACGGCAGCTTCACGGCTTGCGAGCCGGCAGCGATGATCGCCTGCTTGAACTTGACGATCCTCTTGCCGCTCTCGCCCACCACTTCCATGTGGTTCGGATCGAGGAACGCGCCCAGGCCCGTCACGACTTCGACCTTGCGCGCCTTCGCCATGCCGGCGAGGCCGCCCGTGAGCTTCTTGACGACGCCCGACTTGAAGTCGCGCAGCTTGTCCAGATCGATCTGCGGCTTGCCGAACGTGATGCCGTGCGAGCCGAGCGCTTCGGCTTCGTCGATCACGAGCGCGGTGTGCAGCAGCGCCTTCGACGGAATGCAACCCACGTTCAGGCACACGCCGCCGAGCGTCGAATAACGCTCGACCAGCACGGTCTTCATACCAAGGTCGGCGGAGCGGAACGCTGCCGAGTAGCCGCCGGGGCCGGCGCCAAGCACGAGCATGTCGCATTCGACGTCGGCGCTGCCGCTGAAGCTGCCGGCTTGCGGTGCCGGCGCTGCAGCTTTCGGCGCTTCGGCAGCCTTGGGCGCTTCAGCGGCCTTGGGCGCTTCGGCCTTCGGCGCAGGCGCGGCCGCGCCAACGGCGGCTTCGACCAGCGCGATCACCGTGCCTTGCGAAGCCTTGTCGCCGGCCTTGATCTTCACTTCCTTGACGGTGCCGGCGACGTCGCTGGGCACTTCCATCGTGGCCTTGTCCGACTCGAGCGAGAGCAGCGTCTGCTCTTTCTCGATGACGTCACCCGCCTTGATGTTGACTTCGATGACGTCGATGTCCTTGAAGTCGCCGATATCCGGCACTTTCACTTCGACGAGACTCATGGTGTCCCCTACCCCTAAAGGATGACCGGCCGCGCCTGCCGCAGCGCACACGTCATGAACGTGCGGCGCGGCGGCGCGAGCCGGTCAGATCGGTTTTACAGAATCACGCGGCGGAAATCGCCGAGGATCGAAGCGAGGTACGCGTTGAAGCGCGCGGCAGCTGCACCGTCGATCACGCGGTGATCGTACGAGAGCGACAGCGGCAGCGTGAGGCGCGGCACGAACTGCTTGCCGTCCCACACCGGCTTCATCGCGCTCTTCGACAGGCCGAGGATCGCCACTTCCGGCGCGTTGATGATCGGCGTGAAATGCGTGCCGCCGATGCCGCCGAGCGACGAGATCGAGAAACAGCCGCCTTGCATCTGGTCCGGCTTGAGCTTGCCTTCGCGCGCGAGCTTCGAGAGCTCGGCCATTTCCTTGGCGATGTCGACAAGACCCTTCTTGTCCGCGTCGCGGATCACCGGCACGACGAGGCCATTCGGCGTGTCGGCGGCGAAACCGATGTGGTAGTACTGCTTGAAGACGAGGTTGTCGCCGTCGAGGCTCGCATTGAACGCCGGGAACTTCTTGAGCGCGGCGACGCAGGCCTTGATGACGAACGCGAGCATCGTGAACTTCACGCCCGCCTTCTCGTTTTCCTTGTTCAGCTGCACACGCAGCGCTTCGAGGTCGGTGATGTCCGCTTCGTCGTTGTTCGTGACGTGCGGGATCATGACCCAGTTGCGGTGCAGGTTCGCGCCCGAGATCTTCTTGATGCGCGAGAGCGGTTGCGTGTCGATCGGGCCGAACTTCGTGAAGTCGACCTTCGGCCACGGCAGCAGGTTCAGGCCCGCGCCGCCGCCCGCCGGAGCGGCAGCAGCCGCAGCCGGTGCCGCCAGCGCGCCCGTCATCACGCCCTTCACGAACGCGGTGACGTCGTCCTGCGTGATGCGGCCCTTGGGGCCCGTGCCCGCCACGCGGCCAACATCCACGCCGAGCTCGCGCGCGAACTTGCGCACGGAAGGCGAAGCGTGGCTCGGACGGCGCGCGCCGCCTTCGCCTGCCGGAATGATCGGCGCCTGTGCGAGCGCCGACGGTGCGGCCGGCGCGGGCTTGGCCGGTGCGGCTTGCGGCGAGTCGGACGGTTGTTCGACCGGCGCTTTCTGCGCGGGTGCGGCGGCCGCAGCCGAAGCGCCTTCGGCTTCGACGATGACGATCTCGGTGCCTTCCGACACGTTATCGCCGACCTTGACCTTGATTTCCTTGACGACGCCAGCCACCGGGCTCGGCACGTCCATCGTCGCCTTGTCCGATTCGAGCGTGACGAGCGACTGCTCCTTCTCGACGCGGTCGCCAACCTTCACGCCGATCTCGATGACCGGTACGTCCTTGTAGTCGCCGATGTCGGGGACCTTGACGGACTGCACGCCGCCGCTCGCGGCAGCGGCGGGTGCGGCGGCCGGTGCGGGTGCGGCGGCCGGTGCGGGTGCAGCGGCGGGAGCCGGGGCAGCGGCAGCCGGTGCCGGGGCAGGCGCGGCAGCAGGAGCCGCAGCGGCGCCAGCGCCGTCGAGGACCAGCACGAGCGAGCCTTCCGACACGTTGTCGCCGACCTTGACCTTCACTTCCTTGACCGTGCCCGACGCCGGGCTCGGCACATCCATCGTTGCCTTGTCCGATTCGAGCGTGATGAGGGACTGCTCTTTTTCGACGGTATCGCCCGCCTTCACCAGCACCTCGATTACAGGAATGTCCTTGTAATCGCCGATGTCCGGCACCTTGACTTCGATCGCTTGACTCATTGTTAGTGTCTCCGGGGCCGCATACGACACGCCTCCCCGCTTCGGGGAGGCGCACATGCCATGCACAGGGGTGATGGGTTAGACGGTCATCGGGTTGGGTTTGGACGGATCGAGGTTGTACTTGGCGATGGCTTCGCCAACCACCTTGCGCTCGATCTTGCCTTCGTCCGCGAGCGCGTTGAGCGCCGCAACCGTGGTCCAGTAACGATCGACTTCGAAGAAGTGACGCAGCTTTTCGCGCGTGTCCGAGCGGCCGAAGCCGTCGGTGCCGAGCACCACGAACTTGCGCGGCACGAGACCACGGATCTGGTCGACCAGCGCACGCACGTAGTCGGTCGAGGCGATGACCGGACCTTGCGTGTCCTTGAGCAGCTTCTCGACGTGCGATTCGCGGCGCGGCTCGCTCGGGTGCAGCAGGTTCCAGCGTTCGACTTCGTGACCTTCACGTGCGAGTTCGGTGAAGCTCGGCACGCTCCAGAGGTCGGCTTCGACGCCCCAGTCGTTCTTCAGCAGGTCGGCCGCGGCAATCACTTCGTTGAAGATCGTGCCCGCGCCCATGAGCTGCACGCGCGGCGCCTTGGCGTTGTCGGCGCCCTTGCGGAACGCGTACATGCCCTTGATGATGTCGGCCGCCACGTGCTCGCCCTGCGGAATTGCCGGGTGCTCGTAGTTCTCGTTCATCACGGTGATGTAATAGAACACGTCTTCCTGCTCCTGCACCATGCGGCGCAGACCGTCCTGCATGATGACCGCGAGTTCATAGCCGAACGTCGGGTCGTAGTTCACGCAGTTCGGCACCGAAGCGGCCCACAGGAGCGAGTGGCCGTCTTCGTGCTGCAGACCTTCGCCGTTGAGCGTCGTGCGGCCAGCCGTGCCGCCCAGCAGGAAGCCGCGCGAACGCATGTCGCCCGCCGCCCACACCAGGTCGCCGATGCGCTGGAGGCCGAACATCGAATAGAAGATGTAGAACGGCACCATGATCTCGCCGTGCGTCGAGTACGACGTCGCGGCTGCGATCCAGTCACACATGCCGCCGGCTTCGTTGATGCCTTCCTGGAGAATCTGGCCCGTCTGCGATTCCTTGTAGAACATCAGCTGGTCGGAATCTTCCGGCACGTACTTCTGGCCTTCCTGGTTCCAGATACCGATCTGGCGGAACAGGCCTTCCATACCGAAGGTACGCGACTCGTCCGGCACGATCGGCACGACGCGCTTGCCGAGCGCCTTGTCCTTCAAGAGGATGTTCAGGATCCGCACGAACGCCATCGTCGTGGAGATCTCGCGGCCTTCGCCCGTGCCCTTGAGCAGCGGCTCGAACGCGTCGAGCGCCGGCACCGGCAGCGACTCGGCCTTCTGGCGGCGAGCCGGCAGGTAACCGCCGAGATCCATGCGCTTCTGGCGCATGTAATCCAGTTCCTTCGAACCCTCCTCGAACGTGAGGTACGGCACGTCGACGATCTGCTCGTCCGTGATCGGCAGGCGGAACTGGTCGCGGAACTTCTTGAGCTGATCCACCTGCATCTTCTTCTGCTGGTGGGTGATGTTCATGGCCTGGCCGGCTTCGCCCATGCCATAGCCCTTGATCGTCTTCGCGAGGATGAGGGTCGGCTGACCCTTCGCGTGCTGGGCTTGATGGAACGCCGCGTAGATCTTGTGCGGGTCGTGGCCGCCGCGGTTCAGGTTCCAGATGTCGTCGTCGGACCAGTCGGCGACGAGTGCCTTCAGCTCAGGCGTATTGAAGAAGTGTTCGCGAACAAACGCGCCCGACTCCGACTTGTACGTCTGGTATTCGCCGTCGACGACTTCCATCATGCGGCGCATCAGCGCGCCCGACTTGTCGCGTGCGAAGAGGGCGTCCCAGCGGCTGCCCCAGATGACCTTGATCACGTTCCAGCCGGCACCGCGGAACTCGCTTTCGAGTTCCTGGATGATCTTGCCGTTGCCGCGCACCGGGCCGTCCAGACGCTGCAGGTTGCAGTTGATGACGAACACGAGGTTGTCCAGGTGCTCGCGGCCGGCCATGCCGATCGCGCCGAGCGATTCCGGCTCGTCCGTCTCGCCGTCGCCGAGGAAGGCCCAGACCTTGCGGCCGTCGGTCTTGGCGATGCCGCGCGCCTGCAGGTACTTCATGAAGCGCGCCTGATAAATCGCCATGATCGGGCCGAGACCCATCGAGACGGTCGGGAACTGCCAGAAGTCCGGCATCAGCCACGGGTGCGGATACGACGAAATGCCGCCGCCGTCCACTTCCTGGCGGAAGTTGTCGAGCTGGTTCGCGCTCAGGCGGCCCAGCAGGAACGCGCGCGAGTAGACGCCCGGCGACGAGTGGCCCTGCACGAACACGAGGTCGCCGCCATGCTCAGCCGAGGGCGCGCGCCAGAAGTGGTTGTAGCCGACGTCGTAAAGCGTGGCCGCCGAGGCGAACGAAGCGATGTGGCCGCCCACGTTCGTGTGCTTGCCCGCACGCAGCACCATGGCCATGGCGTTCCAGCGCGTGTACGAGCGAATGCGGTGTTCGATGTCCTGGTCGCCCGGGTTCTGCACCTGATTGGCGACGGGGATCGTGTTGATGTACGGCGTGTTCGCCGAGAACGGCAGATGCTCGCCATGCACGCGGGCGAATTCGATCTGCTTTTCGATCAGGTAGTGGGCGCGATCAGGGCCGACCGTCGAAATCACGCCATCCAGCGCTTCGAGCCATTCGGCGGTTTCCTGGGGATCCTCGTCCTTGTCGGCGGCAACGTACTTGAGGACTTCGTCGGGTACAGCGGACATGCTCGTCTCCTGGATGTAGGGGAACGCTGTTGATCGGACCATGCGGGCGGCGACGCTTAAGACGTGACCGGGCCAACCGCAGCAGCTTCGGGGCGATTGTAATGACCCCCCTGACCATCGCGCAACAAAATTTTCGAATTGCGAGATGCAATTTTATAATGTGAAAAATTGCTGCAGCGCACGCTTAATCGTTCGTGCCCCTGTGCCGATAACGGCCAGTTTGCACCCGTTTATCGGCGATTTACGGCTTTTTTCACGGCATTTCGGCGTCTTACGCTGAGCTACAATCCTTGCCATGTTGACCGAACGGCTTTTCGCACGCTCGGCGCGGCCGCCCGGAACGCCCGGCGAGTCGTCGCCATCTCGCTGGCACCACGGACCCTGGTGGTCGAATTCCTATTTGCTGACGCCGCTCCTGTCGATCCTCGTGTTTTTGATCGTCATGAGCCTGATCTTGTGGAGCCTGAACCGCCGCGAGCAACAGCAGCAGGAAGACACGCTCTACCGCAACGTGGCGTGGGCCCAGCAGCAGATCCGGCTTTCCATGACAGGCGCGCAGGAGCAGCTGCAGGCGCTGGCTCGCGACCTGGCCGCGGGGCATAGCGACCCGCAGTATTTCCAGACGTCCACCACGGACATCATGCAGGGCCATCCCGAGATCCTCTATCTCAACTGGTACACGAGCCAGGAGGAGCCACGCTGGCCCAACACGGCGATGCCGGTATTCGGCCAGCGACTCGCGAAGCCGAACGACGCGCAAATGGACGAGGCCGTGAAGGCCGCATTCGCCGAGGCGCGCGCCACGCGCCGCCAGGTGTACTCGCCGCTCATTTACGACGACGTCGGTAACGGTTACATCACGCTGCAAACGCCGGTATACCGCGATCGGGAATTTCTTGGTTCGATCGCGGCCGTGTTCTCGGTCGAAGGCATCCTGAAGCACGACATCCCGCCCGAGCTGTCGGCCAAGTACAAGATCTCGATTCTCGACGCGAACAACCGCGAGCTCGCCACCACCTCGACGCGTCCGCGCCTGCCGCGCGACGTCTACTACGACCTGCCGCTCGATCCGCCGGGCCAGGGCGTTTCGGTGCGCGTGTACTCGTACCCGCAGATGACCAACTTCACGAACAACACGCTCGTGTGGCTGGTTGCCGGTCTGTCGTGTTTCGTGCTGTGGAGTCTCTGGAGCCTCTGGAAGCACACGCGCCAGCGTTTCGAGGCGCAGCAGGCGCTCTATGCGGAGGCGTTCTTCCGCCGCGCCATGGAAAATTCCGTGCTGATCGGCATGCGTGTGCTCGACATGCATGGGCGTATCACGCACGTGAACCCGGCGTTCTGCCGCATGACCGGCTGGGACGAAAGCGACCTCGTGGGCAAGAACGCACCGTTCCCCTACTGGCCGCGCGACGCCTACCCCGAAATGCAGCGCCAGCTCGACATGACGCTGCGCGGCAAGGCGCCCTCCTCAGGCTTCGAATTGCGCGTGCGCCGCAAGGACGGCTCGCAATTCCACGCGCGGCTTTACGTCTCGCCGCTCATCGACAGCTCGGGCCGCCAGACCGGCTGGATGTCGTCGATGACCGACATCACGGAACCGAAGCGCGCACGCGAAGAACTCGCCGCCGCGCACGAGCGCTTCACCACGGTGCTGGAAAGCCTCGACGCCGCCGTCTCGGTGCTCGCCGCCGACGAAGCCGAACTGTTGTTTGCGAACCGCTACTACCGCCACCTGTTCGGCATCCGCCCGGACGGCCATCTGGAACTCGCGGGCGGCGGCGGCTTCGATTCGGCCAGCGCTTCCTCGGACTCGATCGACATGGTCGACGCGTTCGCCGGCCTGCCCGCCACTGCGCTCACCGAAAGCACGGCGGACGCCCAGGAGGTGTACGTCGAGAGCATCCAGAAGTGGTTCGAAGTGCGCCGCCAGTACATCCAGTGGGTCGACGGCCACCTCGCACAGATGCAGATCGCGACCGACATCACCACGCGCAAGCAGGCGCAGGAACTGGCACGCCAGCAGGACGAAAAGCTCCAGTTCACGAGCCGCCTGATGACGATGGGCGAAATGGCCTCGTCGCTCGCGCACGAACTGAATCAGCCGCTCGCCGCCATCAACAACTATGCCTCGGGCACGGTCGCGCTTGTGAAGTCGGGCCGCGGCGCGCCCGAGAACCTGTTGCCCGCGCTCGAAAAAACGGCGCAGCAGGCCGTGCGCGCCGGCATGATCATCAAGCGCATCCGCGAATTCGTGAAGCGCTCCGAACCGAAGCGGCAGGCCGCGCGTGTGGCCGACATCGTCGCCGACGCGGTGGGTCTTGCCGAGATCGAGGCGCGCAAGCGCCGCATCCGCATCGTGACCGACATGCGCTCGCGCATGCCCGTGATCTACGTCGATCCGGTGCTGATCGAACAGGTGCTCGTCAATCTGCTGAAGAACGCAGCAGAAGCCATGGCCGATGCGCGGCCGAATGCGATCGACCCGGTGATCCGCGTGATCGTGAAGCGCGAAGGCGGCAACGTGTGCATCAGCGTCGTCGATCAGGGCCCGGGCGTGGACGAAGCCACGGCCGAGCGCCTCTTCGAACCCTTCTACAGCACCAAATCGGACGGCATGGGCATGGGCCTGAACATCTGCCGTTCCATCATTGAATCGCACCGCGGGCGTCTCTGGGTGGTCAACAACGTCGAATCCGACGGCCACATCAGCGGCGCAACGTTCCATTGCAGTCTGCCCATCGGCGAATCGGACACCCCCTCGCGGAACACCGACGAACCGACTCCACAAACCGTTACGGGAGAGCCATGAACAGCCCAGTCACCACCCAGGAAACCGTCTTTGTTGTCGATGACGACGAGGCCGTACGAGACTCCCTGCGATGGCTCCTCGAAGCGAACGGCTACCGCGTCCAGTGTTTCAATAGCGCGGAGGAGTTCCTCGAGGCCTACCAGCCGGCACAACAGGCCGGCCAGATCGCCTGCCTGATTCTCGACGTGCGTATGTCGGGCATGAGCGGTCTCGAATTGCAGGAACGTCTGATTGCCGAAAACGCCGCGCTGCCGACCATCTTCGTGACGGGCCACGGCGACGTGCCGATGGCCGTTTCGACCATGAAGAAGGGCGCGATGGACTTCATCGAGAAGCCCTTCGACGAAGCCGAACTGCGCAAGCTCGTGGAGCGCATGCTTGACAAGGCGCGCAACGAAAGCACGAACGTGCAGCAACAGCGCGCGGCCGCCGAACGCCTCGGCAAGCTCACGGCGCGCGAGCACCAGGTGCTCGAGCGCATTATCGCGGGCCGCCTGAACAAGCAAATCGCCGACGACCTTGGCATCAGCATCAAAACGGTGGAGGCGCACCGCGCCAACATCATGGAGAAGCTCAACGTCAACACGGTCGCCGACCTGCTGCGTCTCGCGCTCTCCAACAAGCCGCAACAGGCGCAGCAGTAAGCGCATCCTTCCCGGGCTGCATTGGCGCGCGCCTCAGCGCGCCAATGCAGCCCGCGGCGTCTCGCCGCGACCCTCCTTCTTCGCCCTTCGTCCGTTCAGGTCAGAGCCCGCCCTGCGCGCGGGTATAATGTCGGCCTTCGAATGGCGCCCGCCCTATGCCGCTCGCCCGCACCCCACGCGCGCCAGCGCTCGCGCGCCCACGAGCCCGCATTGCCCACTCTCGACCCCGACCGACCATGACTGCCACTATCATCGACGGCAACGCCCTCTCCAAGAAACTGCGCGCCGAAGTCGCCACGCGCGCCGCCGCCCTCACCGCCCGCGGCCATCAGCCGGGACTCGCCGTCGTGCTGGTCGGCGACAATCCGGCGAGCGAAGTCTACGTGCGCAACAAGGTCAAAGCCTGCGAAGACAACGGCCTCTACTCGTCGTACGACCGCTATCCCGAGTCGCTTTCCGAAGCCGACCTGCTCAAGCGCATCGACGAACTGAACCGCGACCCGAAGATCAACGGCATTCTCGTGCAGTTGCCGCTGCCCAAGCACATCGACAGCCATAAGGTCATCGAGGCGATCGCGCCCGAGAAGGATGTGGACGGCTTTCACGTCGCCAACGCGGGCGCGCTCATGACGGGCCAACCGCTCTTTCGCCCGTGCACGCCCTATGGCGTGATGAAGATGTTCGAGGAATACAAGATCCCGCTCGAAGGCGCGAACGCCGTGGTGATCGGCCGCTCGAACATCGTCGGCAAGCCCATGGCGCTGCTGCTGCTCGAAAAGGGCGCGACGGTCACGATCTGCCACAGCAAGACTCGCGACCTCGCGAAGCACACGCGCGACGCCGATGTCGTGGTCGCCGCGGTGGGCAAACGCAACGTGCTGACCGCCGACATGATCAAGCCCGGCGCCACCGTGATCGACGTGGGCATGAACCGCGACGACAACGGCAAGCTCTGCGGCGACGTCGATTTCGCGGGTCTGAAGGACGTGGCCGGCTTCATCACGCCGGTGCCGGGCGGCGTCGGCCCGATGACCATCACCATGCTGCTCGTGAACACGATCGAAGCGGCGGAGCGCGCGGCCGCAGCATAAGCATTGCGCGAGCGCGCGTTACAGCATGACGTTCTTATAGCGGCCCATTACGGGCCGCTTTCTTTTTGCGGCGCCGCCCGCGCGTGCCACGCACAGGCAGGGATTTCGCCGCCCTTGCGCCACATCTGTTAATTTGCTCGGATAAGCCGGTTGGAAAGTGCACTTGGCGCCCCAATAACCGAAGTATCGGGCACGCGCGCATGCCGCGCCCCGGTCCCCTAACCCGCGACAGACAGGAACAGGAAGCATCATGGCTACTACCCCCTCCGACAATCCGCTCCTCGATTTCACCGGCCTGCCGCGCTTTGGCGAAATCCGCCCCGAGCATGTGACGCCCGCGCTCGACGTGCTGCTCGCGAACGCAAAGGCCGCGGTGGAGCGCGCCGCGCAGCCCATGACGCCCTCGCAATGGAGCGACGTGGTCGAGCCGGTCGAGCGCGCCAGCGAGCCGCTTTCGCGCGCCTGGGGCGTGGTCGGTCACCTGAACGCCGTCGCCGACACACCCGAGCTGCGCGCCGCCCACGGCGAGAACCTGCCGCGCGTGACCGAATTCTGGTCGAGCGTCGGCCAGAATCTCGAACTGTTCAAGAAGTACAAGGCCATCACGAATCACAACTCGTTCGAACTGCTCTCGGGCGAGCGCAAGAAGATCCTCGACAACTCGCTGCGCGACTTCCGCCTCTCGGGCGCGGAGCTGCCCGAAGACCAGAAGCCGCGTTTCGCCGAACTGCAGGAGCGCCAGGCCGCGCTCGCCAAAGCCTTCTCCGACCACGTGCTCGACGCGACCAATGGCTACGCGTTCTACGCGACGAGCGAAGCCGATCTCGTGGGCCTGCCCGAAGACGTGATCGCCGCCGCGCGCGAAGCCGCCGAGCGCGAGAACAAGGAAGGCTGGAAATTCACGCTGCACTTCCCCTCGTACTTCCCGGTGCTGCAGTACTCGGAAAACCGCGCGATGCGCGAAACGATGTACCGTGCCTACGTCACGCGCGCATCGGAACTCGGTCCCGTCTACGGTGGCGGCAAGGCCGAATGGGACAACACGGCGATCATCGAGGAGCAACTGAAGCTGCGCGCCGAAGAAGCGAAGATGCTCGGCTACAACAACTTCGCTGAAGTCTCGCTCACGCCGAAGATGGCGGAAACGCCGGCCCAGGTGATGAGCTTCCTCGAAGACCTCGCCACGCGCGCGCGTCCGCACGCCGAAAAAGACTGGGAAGAGCTGCGCGAATTTGCCGCGAGCGAACTGGGCCTCGCGCAGATCGAACCGTGGGACATGGCGTTCGCCGCCGAGCGGCTGCGTCAGAAGCGCTACTCGTTCTCGGAGAACGAGGTGAAGCAGTATTTCCCGGAAGACTTCGTACTGCAGGGCCTGTTCAAGGTCACGGAAACGCTGTTCGGCGTGCGCATCCGTGCAGACAGCGCGCCGGTGTGGAATCCCGATGTGCGTTTCTTCCGCGTGGAAAACGCGGACGGCACGCTCGTCGCGCAGTTCTATCTCGATCTCTACGCGCGTGAAGGCAAGCGCGGCGGCGCATGGATGGACGACGCGCGCTCGCGCCGCAAGCTCGAAGGCAACGGCGTGCAAACGCCCGTCGCGTATCTCACGTGCAACTTCTCGGCGCCGGTGGGCGGCCGTCCCGCGTGCTTCACGCACGACGAAGTCATCACGCTCTTCCACGAGTTCGGCCACGGCCTGCACCACATGCTCACGCGTGTGGACGAACTGGGCGTATCGGGCATCAACGGCGTGGAGTGGGACGCCGTCGAACTGCCCTCGCAGTTCATGGAGAACTTCTGCTGGGAATGGGACGTGGTGCGCGAGATGAGCTCACACGTCGAAACCGCCAAGCCGCTGCCGCGCGAACTCTTCGACAAGATGCTCGCCGCGAAGAACTTCCAGAGCGGTCTCGGCACGCTGCGCCAGATCGTGTTCTCGATGTTCGACATGGCGCTGCACGTCGACTTCGACGCTTCGAAGGGCAAGAGCGCGAACGACCTGGCGCGCGAGATCAACGAGCGCTATCACGTCATTCCGCAGACTTCGTTCTCGCGTTGGCCGAACACGTTCAGCCATATCTTCGCGGGCGGCTATGCGGCCGGCTACTACAGCTACAAGTGGGCCGAAGTGCTTTCCGCCGACGCCTACGCAGCCTTCGAGGAAGCCGCGCAGGCCGCGAAGTCGAGCGTGCTCGACGAAGCGACCGGCACGCGCTACCGCAAGGAAATTCTCGAAGTGGGCGGCAGCCGCCCGGCGATGGAGTCGTTCAAGGCCTTCCGCGGCCGCGAGCCGAACATCGACGCGCTGCTGCGTCACAACGGCATGGAGCAGCCGCCGGCACAGTCATGATCACGTGACTCGCTCGTAAGCGATCCGAACTAAAACCGCGCATGGGTGTGCAACCCATGCGGTTTTTTGTTGCCTTTGCGTTTTATCGATGCAGCCTGAAATCGACGCTTTCCGGCCGCCCCTCGAGCGAAAGCGCCGCGCGCTGTGCAGGTTGCCGGCTCACCACCCTGCCCCGGCTCACGACTGCGAGCCGCGCTGCGCGCAACCGGATCGCCTCGATGGGGTCGCGCGCGTCGAGCACGACGAGGTTCGCCGCGCAACCGGGCGCCACGCCGTAGCCTTCAAGGCCAAGGATCGTCGCGGCATTCACGGTCACCGCGTCGAAGCAGGCGCGCGAGGCGTCGGTACCCGTCATCTGCGCGACGTGCAGACCCATATGCGCGACTTCGAGCATGTCGCCCGAGCCGAAGCTGTACCACGGGTCCATCACGCAATCGTGGCCGAACGCGACGGTCACGCCTGCCGCCATCAACTCAGGCACGCGCGTCATGCCGCGGCGCTTCGGATAGGTATCGGAGCGCCCTTGCAGCGTGATATTGATGAGCGGATTCGCAATCGCCGCGACACCGGATTCGCGCATGAGCGGAATCAGCTTGCTCACGTAATAGTTGTCCATCGAATGCATCGACGTGAGATGCGAGCCGGTCACGCGCCCGTGCAGGCCCAGGCGATGCGATTGGGCCGCGAGCGTTTCGATGTGGCGCGAAAGCGGGTCGTCGGATTCGTCGCAATGCATGTCCACGCGCAGGCCCTTTTCGGCGGCGAACTCGCAGAGCAGGCGCACCGATTCGGCACCGTCCGCCATCGTGCGCTCGAAGTGGGGAATGCCGCCGACCACGTCCACGCCCATCGCGATCGCGCGCTTGAGATTGTCGAATGCGCCGGGGCTGCGCAAGACGCCATCCTGCGGAAACGCCACGAGCTGGAGATCGAGATACGGCGCGACACGGCGCTTCACTTCGAGCAGCGCTTCGACCGCGAGCAGCCGCGCGTCGCACACATCGACGTGCGAGCGGATGGCGAGCAGCCCCCGCGCGACGGCCCAGTCGCAGTACTGAAGCGCGCGCTCGACGAGCGCCTCCTGCGTGAGATGCGGCTTGAGCTCGCCCCACAGCGCAATGCCTTCCAGTAGCGTGCCCGACGCATTCACGCGCGGCAGGCCATACGAGAGCGTGGCGTCCATGTGGAAATGCGCGTCGACGAACGGTGCGCTCACGAGCGCACCCTCGGCATCGATCTCCTCGCGCGCCGCCGCCGCGAGATGCGGTTCCACGGCGGCAATGCGCCCGCCGTCGATGCCGATATCCACCGTGGGATACCCAGCGGGATGGGCATGCGCGAGCACCGCGCGGCGAATGATCAGGTCCATCTGCGGCTCCTTGTTCTGGTCGGGCGGCGAGTGCCTTTCGCATCGATTCTAGCGACGCCAGAATAGCGCCGCCATCACCGTAACCGGCATGACCGGCGGCGCGGGGTCGCAAGCATGCGCTTTCGCGGTCCGCGTACTTAACAAACGTACTGTATGCGAGCCGCGCCCATGACCGTACCGCGTCGGATCGGCCTGAGCGTACCTGTACGGCGCGCCGGACGCGCCTATACTCGTGCGGACTGACTAGTCCAAGGGCGTGAGAGGAAAATCGATGAAGACGATCGGCGTGATCGGAGGAATGAGCTGGGAATCGTCGGCCGAGTACTACCGGCTGCTGAACCGCCATGCAAAAGCGCGACTGGGCGGGCATCACAATGCGCGCAGCCTGATGGTGACCGTGGACTTCGCGCAAGTCGAGGAGCTTCAGCGCGCGGGCGACTGGGACGCACTCGGCGTGCAGATGGCCGACGCCGCCCGCCAGCTCGAACGCGGCGGCGCGGACATCGTGCTGCTCGCGACGAACACCATGCACCGCGTATGCGCGGCGATCGAGGCGACAATCTCGATTCCGTTCCTGCATATCGCGGACCCGACCGGCCAGGCATTGCGCGCCGCCGGCGTCACGCGCGCGGCGCTGCTCGGCACGCGCTACACGATGGAGCAGGACTTCTATGTGGGACGGCTGCGCGCAGCACACGGTATTGAGGCGATCGTACCGAACGAACACGATCGCGCGGATGTGCATCGCATCATCTATGACGAGTTGTGTCACGGCAATGTGAATGCGCAATCGCGCCGTGTCTACAAGCGCGTCATAGAAGACCTCGCCGCGCGCGGCGCGCAGGCCGTCATTCTCGGCTGTACGGAAATCACGCTGCTGATTGGCCCGAAGGATTCGACCCTGCCGGTATTCGACACCACCGCGTTACATGCGCAGGCTGCGGTGGATTGGGCATTGGAGGCCTAACCGCACCCCTCGCATCGCGCCGGCTCAGTTCAGCCTGCTTCGCCTGGCGCATCATGACCCGCTGCGAGATGCGTGCGCGGAGGGAAAAAGAAGTCCCTCGGATGACGGCGCAAGCGACTCAACACATCGCCGAGCAGCCGGCGCGTTTCGCCAAAGGTGACGTTGCGCGCGCGCAGCGCGACCCACATCGCAAGACTGAAGCTCACGAACAGGTTAATCGTGCCGATCGCCCAGGTTCCCGCCATGGCGCCCAGGAGCAAGGTCTGGGGTACCCCAAAATCGAGCGATACGCTCGCGAACCCGGAGTACGTGGACGCAAACGCGACGTGCCGGATGTCGAGCGGCAGCCCGAGCAGCATGCCGGCCACCCATACCGCGCTCAACATGAAACCGAATACGAGGTTACCGATCAGCGCACCGAGATTGCCTCTGACATAGTTGGCAATGCGTTGCAGATTGCGCTCGCCAAACACACGCCTCGCCCAGCGGATGTGCGTAATCCGCTCGGGAATGCGCTCGTAGATACACAGGTTGTCGCAGTAGCCGTTGATCTGACCGGCGAAGAAAAGACAGACGCCCGCAAGCGCCGCGTAGACCAGCGTGGACGGTTTGAACGCCACCTCATTGAGCAGTCCCGTGGCCCTGGCCGCGCTGATTAACGGATGCCCTGTTGCCCACCGGTACGCAAGCCCGATCAACATCGCGACCGGCACGGCCAGCGCCACGTTGCCGAAGATCGCCGCGGTCTGGCTGCGCATGGTTCGCACAACCAGCGTCACGAGGTGCTCGAGGTCGCGCCCGCCCTTGCGGCTGCTGTCCTTGATTGCCGCGGCCAGTACGTGGGCCGTCATCGCGGGCTGCTTGGTGGCCACGGTGCCGCGCAGGATGTGAATCAGCACGAAGCCGAGCCCGTAGTTGAGCCCGAAGGCGAACGATTCGTTGAGCGGCGTCCAGCCATACCCCGCAATGATGAACTTGAGCGCCGACATGAAACCGATGATGAAACCGCCGAGCAGCGCCGAACGTAGCAGCGCAAAGTAATCCTTGCGGCTTGCCGCAATATAGTGCTCGCCCGCATGGCCGGCATTCTCGGTCACGCGCAGTGCGATCAACTCGACATTCTGGCGGAAGTAATCGCGCAAATTGTTGCGGCAGCATTCCGCCTGAATGAGCCCGGATGCGAGGTCGGCGATCATCGGCAGCACGATATCGGCCTCGAGTGACTCGCGCAGGGCCGCCACCAGGTCGATCAGCGTTTCGGCACGGGAGAGATGCTGGTTCAAGCGCAGCAGATGCAATGTCAGCGAGACGCTGGTGCCAGCGCGCGCCGCGCGTTTGCGAATCCGGTCGCCAACGGCGCGGCACTGATCCAGCAGCACCGCAACGTGTTGCGAGTCGATGCCAGCGGTGCGTGCGGGCGACGTCTCGAAGCTCGCAATGTAGGCCAGTATTTCCTGGTTTTGTGCGATGAACGGCGAGCGTTCCGATTCGAGCATCGGGTCGTGCCGCAGCATTTCGGGCTCGAGGCCAATGGCGGCAATCCGGTAAGACAGCACGCGCAACGCTTCGAGCACTTGATGCAGAGGCTGCACCGCGCCCGGCGCGTCGCGTGCGCATTCTTCCTCTGCGTCTTCGTCGAATCGCAGCGCGCGCAGCAGGTCGGTCCACGCGTCGACACCCACCTCGCGCACCCACAGATGATCGCTTGCGCGCCCGAAGACTTTGGCGATCACATCGCGCAACTGGCCCAGATCGAGCAAATCGGGCAGCAGCGTGCTGCGAACGAGCCGGTGCGTCACTTCGGTGAAAAAACCGTTGTTCGGGAAAATGCCAACGTCCGTATACAGTGCCACCTGTTTGCGCTCGGTCAGCAGGCGCCGCAGCGCGCCGCGCAGCGCGGCTCGATAGTCGCTGCGATGCTCGAGCAGAAAGCAAAGCGTGTAGACCGCATGTCTGGCCGTCTCGCCATGGAAGGCGCGGCGTGGGCGGATCCTGCTGACGAGGTCGCTCAGAAGCACAATGTCTGACTCGCTCGCATCGACGAAGCCATCCAGAACGCGCTCGAGCGCCGACTGATGGGTATCGGAAGTGACGGGTTTCTTCATGGGGTTGCGGGCAAAACGGTACGCACGTTCGGGGGGCGACAAGGGACGAAAAAGGCTGCCGCCTGCCGGTCGACTGGTCAGCAAGCGCCGGCAGCAGAGAAGGTTAAGGGCTGCTGGACAGCGGACAAAGTCGGAAGTCGCCTCGACTTGTCAGCGGTCAAGTCGGCCCGAACACGCCAGAAACGTCGAATGAATCCACCCTGTGAGCGCTGACGTCATGCGAGCGATGGTGGTCGCTATGCGCGAGTCGGCCGTCTTGATGAGCGGGATGCGTAAGGTAGAAAAAGCCGCTCGCGGCGGTTTCATGGATCGGCACAAAGCCTTGCCGCAACGGGTTACGGAGGAAGCTTCGCGCCTGCGATGCGAGGAAGATGTGTGAGTGGCGACGACTGCCGAGCAGTTCGTACCGGATTTCGCTGGACAACAAAAAACCCGCTCAAGAGCGGGTTCATTTGCGTGACGGCTTGTACAAAACGCCTGATTAGGCTTTGGTTGCGGGGGTAGGATTTGAACCTACGACCTTCGGGTTATGAGCCCGACGAGCTGCCAGACTGCTCCACCCCGCGTCCGTCAGAGAAAAGAAGTATAAGGCTTCGAAGCCATTCCGTCAAACATCTTTTTCATTCAGGTGACACATCACGCCTTCAACCATCATCGAGCGCGCGCTCGTCACACCGAGATTACTTCGGACACCCTGGCAAATTGGACTACGCCTGCGCAGGTTCCACCAGCGGCCACACCTCTTCTGCCCAGGCAAGCCACATCTCCTGCGTATGAATGCCCGCCTTGAGGATCGCATACTGCAACTGCTGCCCGCGCGTGAGCGAAGGCGATCCAAAATCGCGCTGCTCGATCTCCCGATACGTCGCGAGCCGCGCGCGGTTTTCCGCGATGAGCCGCGCGAGTTCCTCGGCGAGGCCGAGCGGCCCGATCACGGCATCGGCACGCAGCTTGAGCAGGAACACGTTGCGCGAGTCGAGATCGAGCACCGTCTCGCGCGCCCAGCGCGCCACCTCATCGCGCCCCACCGGCAACACGCAATACACCTTCTTGCGCGACGCGGCAGCCGTCTCGTCCTCGACGACCGATACCCACCCCGCCTCGACCATGCGGCCCAGTTCGCGATAGATCTGTTGATGCGTGGCATGCCAGAAGTAGCCGATCGCGCGATCGAAGCGGCGAGCGAGGTCGTAGCCCGACGAAGGCTTCTCCAGCAAGGCGATGAGGATGGCGTGCGGCGTCGACATGCGGCGATTCTAAACCACGCCCCACCCAATGCCGGACCTGTTGCGGATCGAATTTTTCCACTATGCAACTGGTTGCATAGTTTCGACGGCTTTGCTATGTTTAAGCCTGCCAGCCGGCGCCAACGCCGGCGCAACGCGTCACGCAACAAATCACGCGACGGCAGCCGCACCCGGCCGCCGCCCCAGTCAAGGAGATATGGATGTCCCTGCCCGCCGTGCTGCGCCGCGGCCTGTCGATTCCGGTCGTCGGCTCGCCGCTCTTCATCATTTCGAATCCCGATCTTGTGATCGCCCAGTGCAAGGCGGGCGTCGTTGGCTCGTTCCCTGCGCTCAATGCGCGGCCCGAGCACGTGCTGGGTGAATGGCTGGACCGCATTACCACCGAACTCGCCGAATACAACGCGAAGCACCCGGACGCGCCGGCGGCGCCGTTCGCCGTGAACCAGATCGTGCACAAGTCGAACGACCGCCTCGAGCACGACCTCGGCGTTTGCGCGCAATACAAGGTGCCGATCGTCATTACGTCGCTCGGCGCGCGTGAAGAAGTCAACCATGCAATTCACGCATGGGGCGGCATCGTGCTGCACGACGTCATCAACAACACGTTCGCGAAGAAGGCGATCGAAAAAGGCGCGGACGGCCTGATCGCCGTGGCCGCCGGTGCCGGCGGCCATGCGGGTGTGCTCTCGCCGTTCGCGCTGATCCACGAGATTCGCGAATGGTTCGACGGCCCCTTGCTGCTTTCGGGCGCGATCGGCAACGGCAACGCGATTCTCGCGGCGCAAGCGGCAGGCGCAGACCTCGCCTATATCGGCTCGGCGTTCATCGCCACGCATGAAGCGAATGCCGTCGACGCGTACAAGCAGATGATCGTCGACGGCGCCGCCGGCGATATCGTCTACTCGAATCTCTTCACGGGCGTGCACGGCAACTATCTGCGCCAGAGCATCGTCGCGAGCGGCCTCGATCCGGAAGCGCTGCCGCAGTCGGATCCGTCGGCGATGAATTTCGGCTCGACGCGCGTGAAGCCGTGGAAGGACATCTGGGGCTCGGGCCAGGGCATTGGCGCGGTGAAGAGCGTCGTGCCGGCCGCCGAACTCATCGAGCGTTTGAAGCGCGAATATCAGGCAGCGCGCGTACGTCTGGGCGTGGCCACCGCACCGCAAGCCGAGGAGCAAGCCGCGCTTTGATGCGCGGCGCGAGGCGGGGGCGATCGTGCAGCGCCCGCCTCGCTTAGTCATGAAGCAGCGCGCGCGTTATGTGCGCAATTTCACGCGCGCGATTTCCTCTTCGACATCGCGCAACTGATCCTTGCCGAAGTACATCTCGTTACCGACAAAGAACGTCGGCGAACCGAATGCGCCGCGCTCGACCGCCGACTGCGTATTCGCCAGCAACGCGGCTTTCACGTCGGCGTCCTGAATCGCCGTTTCAAACGCGGTGGCGTCGAGACCATCTGCCTCGAGCGCTGCGCGGATCACGGCAGCGTCGTCCATCTTGAGCCCCTCTTCCCACATGTGCGCGAACATACGGTCGACGTAGCGTTCGAACGTGCCGTCGCGCTGCGCCGCAACCGCCCCGCGCATGATTTGCAGCGTATTCACCGGAAAGTGCGGATTGCGCCGATAAGCCGTGAGTCCGTGCCGCTCGACGAAGCGCCGCATCTCCAGCATCATGAACTTCTGCTTGTTTTCGACACCCGCGAACGCCTCGCCTGGCGAGCAGTTGCCGCTTAGCTTGAAGAGGCCGCCAAGCAGTATCGGCACATAGTCGAAACGCACGTGCTGGCGCGCCTCGATGTCGCCGATCACCTTATGGCACAGATACGCGTTAGGACTGCCGAAGTCGAACAGAAACTGCACGTTGACGTCACCCATTGTGTCTCCCCTATGTAAATTCGCGCAGCTTTGCCCGCGCGCGCCGACATCCTAAGATACTGGAAACCGCGCTGCCATCAACGACCGCGAGACAAGCACCATGATGCAAAAGAAAGCCGTACCGGTCATCGGCGCAGGCGATAATGGCGCCGAAGTGCACAGCAAGCACACCGTCACCTTATCGAGCCTCACATGAAAATCGCAACGTGGAACGTCAATTCCCTCAAGGTCCGTCTGCAGCACGTCATCGACTGGCTCAACGAGAGCAAGACCGACGTGCTTTGCCTCCAGGAACTGAAGCTCACCGACGACAAGTTCCCCCGCGCCGACCTCGAGGCGCACGGCTATCGCAGCTGGTTCGCGGGCCAGAAGACCTATAACGGCGTGGGCATCCTCGTGCGCGAAGGTCTCTTCGTCGACGAAGCCACGGTCGTGCGCAACATTCCTGGCTTCGAAGATCCGCAGCAGCGCGTGATCGCGACGACCATCGGCGATGTGCGCGTGGTGAGCGCCTATTTCCCGAACGGCCAGGCGCCGGGCACCGAGAAGTTCGCGTACAAGCTGCAATGGCTCGACGCCATGCACGACTGGCTCGCGCAGGAAATGCAGCGCTACCCGAAGCTCGCGCTGCTCGGCGACTACAACATCGCGCCCGAAGACCGCGACGTGCACGATCCTAAGGCCTGGGAAGGCCAGAACCTCGTCTCGCCCGAAGAACGTACGCAGTTCCGCCGGCTGATCGACCTGGGCTTCGTCGACGCGTTCCGCCAGTTCGAGCAGCCCGAAAAGATCTTCACGTGGTGGGATTACCGCATGTTCGCGTTTCGCCGCAACGCGGGCTTGCGCATCGATCACATCCTGCTTTCGCCCGCGCTCGCGGGGCACCTCACCGCATGTGAAGTGGACAAGGTGCCGCGCAAGTGGGAACAGCCTTCGGATCACACGCCGGTCATCGCCACGCTCGATGTTGCCGGCTGAACGGCCGCCTTACCAGCTTCCCGCGAGCGTGGTCCACAGAAAGCGATAGACGAGCGCGTCATATTCCGCGCGCTCGAGCGAGTCGCTGCCGGGGCCGTGGCCGCCTTCGGTGTTCTCCAGATACCAGACGTTCGCGTGCCCCTGCTTCTCCATGCGCGCGACCATCTTGCGCGCGTGCGAGGGGTGGACGCGGTCGTCGCTCGTCGACGTGGTAAACAGCGACGGCGGATACGCAACGCCGGGCTTCACGTGGTGGTATGGCGAGTACGCGGCGAGCGCGCGTGATTCTTCGGCATCCTCAGGATCGCCGTATTCGTCGATCCATGACGCGCCCGCGTGCAGCAACGGGTAACGCTGCATGTCGAGCAACGGCACCTCGCACACCACCGCGCCAAACAGTTCGGGACGCTGCACCATGCACGCGCCCACGAGCAGTCCGCCGTTGCTGCCGCCCTTGATGCCCAGTTGCGCGGCGCTCGTATAGCCGTCGGCGATCAACTGTTCGGCCACGGCGATGAAGTCGTCGAACGAGCGCTGGCGATGCTCGCGCTGCGCCTCGACGTGCCAGGCCGTGCCGTACTCGCCGCCGCCGCGAATGTGCGCGATCGCCACGACACCGCCCTGCTCCAGCCAGCCGATGCCCGAGCCCACCAGATATTGCGGCGTGAGCGCGATCGCGAAGCCGCCGTAGCCCGTGAGCAGGCACGGCGACGCCTGGCGGGACCCGGCTTCCAATACGGCCTTCGGACCGATCACGGTGAACGGTACGCTCGTGCCGTCGGCCGAGCGCGCGTGCGAGCGGATGACCGTGAGCGGTCCGGCATCGAACTGCGTGGGCCAGCGGTCGAGCAATTCCCACTGCTGGAGGTCAGTTTGTGCGAGATCGGCGAGCCAGTATTCCGGCGGCAGCAGGTAATCGTCGACGTCGACGAATACCTCGTCGTTGAGCGTGTCTTCAATCGGCGAGACGTCCACCTGCGAACTCGCACGTGCGGGAAACACGCGAGACTCCCAGCGCCACGCGCCATCCTCCTGCCGCGGCTGCCAGAGCATCGTGCGGCTCTCCACGTCGTCGAGCCACGAAACGATCAGGACGTTTAGCGTATTGGTCCAGTCGCATGCCGACGTAACGGGAGTCGGCGTGAAGAGCGCCGTGAACGCGCGATCGCCTGCGAGGAAAGCGTCCTCGCGAATCACGAGCAACGCGCCGCCCTTGTACGTCACGCCCGCAACGGTCCAGTCGAGGCGCGGTTCGAGCAGCAGCCAGCCATGCCACGCGCCCACCGAGACATGCGTGGGCACGTCGTACACTTGCCAGTCGCCACGCTCATCCAGGCGATAGGTATAGGAATCAAAGAAGTCGACGCTGCGCACCACGTCGTGGCGCTTTTCAACCGGGTCGTAGTCGCCCTCGACGCTGATGTCGTCGAACTCGCCGCTGAATACCACCGGTGCGTCCGCGAGCGCCGTGCCGCGCGTCCAGCGGCGCACCTCGCGCGGGTAGCCAGAGCGCGTGAGCATCTTCTTGCCGCCTTTGCCGCCCGCGTCCCATCCCAGGTACACGCTATCGCGATCGATCCACGAAATGATGTGCTTGCCTTCCTTCGCAATCGCGAAGCCATCGCTCACGAATTCGCGTTTCACGATATCGAACTCGCGCACGATGACCGCGTCGGAGCCGCCATCGGAGAGCTGGATCAGCGCACGGTCGCCGTCCGGGTAAAGGACGTCGATACCCGCGCACACCCATGGCTTCCCTTCTTTCGCACCGAGGGCGTCGAAGTCGATGAGCGTTTGCCACTGCGGCTTGTGAGCGCGCCAGTCGGCCCAGAGCGCGCGGCGCCACAGGCCCTTGGGATTGTCCTCGTCCTCCCACAGGTCGTAGGCCCACTGCTGCCAGCGGCTCGGGATCACGGGCCGCTCGCGAGGCAGGTAGGCCTGTGCGAGGCGCTTTTCCAGCGCCTCGAAACGCGCACCGCCCTGCCACGCGGCGCGCGTGCGCGCATTCTGCGACTCGACCCAGGCCATGACGGCCGGGTCGTCGAGCGATTCGAGCGAAAGGAAGGGGTCGGCCTCGGCGGGCCAGGGAGAAGTCACGGGCATGATCGGTCGTCGACAGGAAAACAGCGTCGATTATGCCCTGTGTGCGCACCGGCGCACTTTGCAACGGGCCGGCTCGCATTGCGCGAGGCCGGCCCGATGCCACATGCTAACGCACGCTCATTCCAGATTGAGTTCCTGGATCTTGCGCGTAATGGTGTTGCGTCCAATGCCAAGACGCTCGGCGGCCTCGACCTTGCGACCGCGCGTGAAGTCCAGCGCCTCGCGGATCACGGCGGCTTCGAAGCGCCGCGAGAGTTCGTCCATCACGTCGGCGCTGTTCTCGCGCAAGAGACGCGCGACTTCCGTGCGCAAACCGCTCTCCCACACGCTCAGCGTCGCGACGGCAGCCGCGGCACCGTTGGACGCGCCGAACGCAGGCGTGCCGAACACCACGCCGCCCGAGACGCCGCCCATGGCGCCAGGCAAGCCCGCGCCCGCCAAAGCACCCGCAACGGGCGATGCAGCGCTCGCGCCATTGGCCGCCGCACTGGCTTCGGCTGCGGCCGATGCATCGCCGAGATGCGCCGCCGCGCCCGCAGAGCCGTGCGCAGGCACGAGGTCAGGCGGCAGATCCTTGATCTCGATGGTCTGCGCGGGCGCCATCACCGTGAGCCAGTTCGCGAGATTCTCGAGCTGACGCACGTTGCCCGGAAACGGCAGCGCGGACATCCAGGCAAGCGCCTCGTCCGAGACGCGCTTGGGCTCCACGCCCAGTTCGCGCGCGCTCTTCTGGAGGAAGTGGCGCGTGAGCAACGGAATGTCCTCGCTGCGTTCGCGCAGCGCGGGCAAACGCAGGCGAATCACGTTGAGCCGGTGATACAAGTCCTCGCGGAAGAGGCCCTGGCGCACACGCGTTTCGAGATTCTGGTGCGTCGCGGCGATCACGCGCACGTTCGCGCGCAGCGGATTGTGTCCGCCCACGCGGTAGAACTGCCCGTCCGAGAGCACACGCAAGAGGCGCGTTTGCAGATCGAACGGCATGTCGCCGATTTCGTCGAGGAACAACGTGCCGTTCTCGGCCTGTTCGAAGCGGCCCTGGCGCATGGCCTGCGCGCCCGTGAACGCACCGCGCTCGTGGCCAAACAGTTCGGATTCCAGAAGATCCTTCGGAATGGCAGCAGTGTTCAGCGCAATGAACGGACCGTTCGCGCGTGGGCTATGTCGGTGCAAGGCGCGCGCGACAAGCTCCTTTCCGGTGCCAGACTCGCCCGTGATGAGCACGGTGGCCGCAGAATGCGAAAGCCGTCCGATGGCGCGGAACATGTCCTGCATGGCCGGCGCCTGGCCGAGCATCTCGGGCGCTTCAGCGGGACGCTCGTCCCACTGCTGCTCGCCGCGCATGCTTTCGTCCACGGCGCGGCGAATCAGCTCGACGGCCTTGTCGACGTCAAAGGGCTTGGCGAGATACTCGAACGCGCCGCCCTGAAACGCGGCGACCGCGCTGTCGAGGTCCGAGAACGCCGTCATGATGATGACGGGCAACCCCGGCACACGCTCGCGCACGGTTTGCAGCAGCTCGAGGCCCGAGCCGCCCGGCATGCGGATGTCGGAGACGAGCACCTGCGGGCTGTCGTGATCGAGCGCGCTCGCGGCTTCGCGCACGTTCGAAAAGCTGCGGGTCGCGAAGTTCTCGCGGGCAAGGGCCTTTTCGAGCACCCAGCGTATCGATTGGTCGTCGTCTACTATCCAGATCGGCTTCATAAGATCGGTCAGAAGTCCTGGTGGCGTGCAGTATCGGTAAATCCGTTAACGACTTGAGTCGTTGTTTGTTCAACTATCAAGCGGCAGCAATATCTGAAACTCAGTGTGGCCCGGCCGGCTATCCACTTCGATGAGTCCGTCGTGCTGCTGGACGAACGTCTGCGCGAGCGTGAGGCCGAGACCGCTGCCATCCTCGCGTCCGGAAACGAGCGGATAGAAGATGCGGTCGCGAATATCCTCGGGAATGCCGGGTCCGTTGTCAGTGATATGCAAGTCCAATGCCAGCTTGCACAGGCGTTTCGAAATCGTGATCTTGCGCGCAACACGCGTGCGCAATTCGATGCGCGCGTCGCCCTGCGAGATGCGCTCGCGCAGCGCCTGCGCCGCGTTGCGCACGATGTTCAGCAGTGCCTGGATCAGCTGCTCCTTGTCGCCGCGCAGGTCGGGCACGCTCACGTCGTAGTCGCGCTCGATCGTGAGGCCGCGCGGGAATTCCGCGAGGATCACGGCGCGCACGCGCTCGCAGACCTCGTGAATATTCACGTCGCCCACGATATGCGGATGGCGGTGCGGCTCCAGCAGCCGGTCGACGAGCGTTTGCAGGCGGTCCGACTCCTTGATGATCACCTGCGTGTACTCGCGCAATTCGTCGCGCTCCAGCGCGCCAAGCTCGAATTCGAGCAGTTGCGCGGCGCCGCGAATGCCGCCGAGCGGGTTCTTGATCTCGTGCGCGAGATTGCGGATCAGATGCTTGTTCACGGCCGTGAGGTCGTGAATGCGCTCCTCGCGATCGCTGCGCAGATGCCGCTCGTTCTCGAACAGTTCGAGCAACACATAGTCGGGCGCGCTTTCGAGAAAGCCCACCACCACATGCACGTTCAGCGGCTCGCGGCCGAGGCGTTCGAGTGAAGCGTCGAGCCGCGTTGCGTGAAAGCGATGCTCGGCGATCGACGCGATCGTCGAAAGCAATTCGTCCGCGTTCGAGAAGAGATCAGACCACGCCATCTGCGCGAGCTGACGGCGCGAGAGATCGAGCATCGCCTCCGCCGAAGGATTCGCGAAGGCGACACGCAGCGTGCGCTTGTCGAGCACGAGCACGACCGTGGGCAGCGCCTCGAAGCCGGGCAAAAGGCCCGACTCGATGAGCGGCGCGTCGCCGGAGAGCGGTTCGGCGTGGCCCTTTCTTGCCTTGATCAGATTCTTGAGCACCATGTTTCAGGCCGGCCGCCACGCGGCGCACCGGCTACGGTCCTGGTCGTTAGTACTGTTCAATGAGCGGGTCGGCGTGCATCAAGCGCCCAACGAAAAAGGGACGGCACCGCCGTCCCTTGGAGACCAACGCCTAAGCGTCCTGCGAGTCGTACAAACTGAACCGGCGCTTCGCTGTATAGCGTGCAGCGAAGCGCCATCGCCAATTACAGCGAGTAGTACAGTTCGAACTCGACCGGGTGCGTGGTCATACGCACGCGTTGCAGTTCGCTTTCCTTCAGCGCGAGGTACGCGTCGATCATGCCGTCGGTGAACACACCACCGCGCGTCAGGAACTCGCGATCCTTGTCGAGCGCTTCGAGCGCCTGGTCGAGGCCGGCGCAAACAGTCGGGATCTTTGCATCCTCTTCCGGCGGCAGGTCGTACAGGTTCTTGTCGGCGGCTTCGCCCGGGTGGATCTTGTTCTGCACGCCGTCCAGACCCGCCATCATCAGTGCCGAGAAGCACAGGTACGGGTTGGCCAGCGGATCCGGGAAGCGCGTTTCGATACGGCGGCCCTTCGGGTTCGACACGTGCGGAATACGGATCGATGCCGAACGGTTGCGTGCCGAGTAAGCGAGCTTGACCGGTGCTTCGAAGTGCGGAACGAGACGCTTGTACGAGTTCGTGCCCGGGTTCGTGATGGCGTTCAGCGCGCGAGCGTGCTTGATGATGCCGCCGATGTAGAACAGCGCGAATTCCGAGAGACCTGCGTAGCCGTTACCCGCGAACAGGTTCTGGCCGTCCTTCCAGATCGACTGGTGAACGTGCATGCCCGAACCGTTGTCGCCAACGACCGGCTTCGGCATGAACGTCGCCGTCTTGCCGTACGTGTGCGCCACGTTGTGGACGATGTACTTCAGTTGCTGCGTCCAGTCCGCGCGCTGAACCAGCGTCGAGAACTTCGTGCCGATTTCGTTCTGGCCCTGGCCCGCCACTTCGTGGTGGTGCACTTCGACCGGAATGCCGATCTGCTCGAGCAGCAGACACATTTCCGAGCGGATGTCCTGGAACGTGTCGACCGGCGCGACCGGGAAGTAGCCGCCCTTCGTGCCCGGACGGTGACCCGTGTTGCCGCCTTCGATTTCGCGACCCGACGACCACGGTGCTTCATCCGAGCCGATCTTCACGAAGCAGCCCGACTGGTCCGTGTTCCACTGGACCGAATCGAAAATGAAGAATTCCGGCTCCGGACCGAAGAAGGCGGTGTCGCCCAAGCCCGTGCTCTTCAGATAGGCTTCAGCGCGCTTTGCCAGCGAGCGCGGGTCGCGCTCGTAGCCCTTGCCGTCGGCCGGCTCGACCACGTCGCAGGTCAGGACCAGCGTCGATTCTTCGTAGAACGGGTCGATGAAGGCCGTGTTCGGGTCCGGCACGAGCAGCATGTCCGAGGCTTCGATGCCCTTCCAGCCGGCGATCGACGAACCGTCAAACGCATGACCCGACTCGAACTTGTCTTCGTCGAATGCCGACAGCGGAACCGAAACGTGCTGCTCCTTGCCGCGCGTGTCCGTGAAGCGGAAGTCGACAAACTTGACGTCTTCGTCCTTGACGAGTTGCATGACGTCGGCCACGGATTTACTCATAACCTATTCTCCTGATTAACGATTTCGGCGAACGCTGCCGCCGTCCCAATCTTGTTGATCCTCGCCGGCCGCCTCCTTCCCAGGTCCGTCCTGCTGACCTCGGCTGGCCGGCTGCGAATCGATCGAGACATATAAAGCAGCTTCCGTGCCATGCATGCGCCAACGTGGCGCAAATCCCTTTCGCGACACACACTTGCAATCAAAAATCGTGCGCCGCGCTTTTGTGGAGCCACCAAGGTGGCGACTCATCGGCACCAAATTCGTGCAATCCCGAATTTGGCGCGCGAATCTCTCTTTATTATGGTGCAAAACGCCTTGCATGCACCAACTTAATGCATTCCGCCCTTTATGTTGGTCAAGCACCGCGCGGTTGCGGATTTGCATTGCCCGGACCGGCCTCCTCGCTCCGTCCCCACGCGCTAGAATGGTTTCTTGGTCCAACGCGAAACAGGAGATCCGTTGTCATGAGTACGCTCGAACAGTTGTACGCCCAGGCCGAGAAGCGCCGCGTCGAGAACCAGCTGCCCTACGCGGGCGCGGTATCGCCCGCAGAGGCATTCGAGCTTCTGCAGCTCGACCCCCGTGCGCGCCTCGTCGACGTGCGCACGCGCGCTGAACTCGACTGGGTCGGCCGTCCCGTCGTGGGCGACGGCCAATACTCGCACGTCGAATGGACCCGCTATCCGGGCGGCGTGCCCAACGCCGAGTTCCTCACCCAGCTCAAGAGCGCCGTGGAAACCGACGCACCCGTGCTGTTCCTGTGCCGCAGCGCCGCACGCTCCAAGCTCGCTGCCATCGAAGCCGCAAAGGCCGGCTTCACGAAAGCCTATGACCTGCTCGAAGGTTTCGAGGGCGACAAGGACGGCCAGGGACACCGCAAAACCGTCACAGGCTGGTGCTTCCGAGGCCTGCCGTGGATCGGCGCGTAAAGCCCTGAAACCGCCCCGCTGCAACCCAACGGGCCACTCTGAGCGCCCCGTGTGACACGCCGATGATGCGCCGCCAGCCCTACCGCGCTATGCGGCGCACCTTGACTCGCTGACTCAAAACCCGGCGCGCGGCCCGCTGCGGCGCTCGCGATCGGGCGCGCCCTCGCCCGGCGCCGCCGGCTCGACCACATCGCCGCCCAGTTCGTGCACGCCTTCGCGCAGCTTCACGAAGGCGGCCGCCACGGCCTCGGGCTCGCCCTTCACGCCCAGATCGATATGCCGGCGCGCGTAAATGCCGCCGCGCTCCGTATCGCCCACGCTCGGCAGGCTGAACACGCGCACGCCCGGAAAATCGCGCTCGATGCGCTCCATGAGCGGCGTGAGCGTCGATTCCGGCAGCTCGAACACGAGCAGCGACTTCTCGGCGTGCGGCGTCTGGTGATGCAGGTGCGCGTACTTCGTGTCGAGCACCCACTCGATCATCGGCCAGGCCATCACGGGGAAACCGGGCACGAAGTGATGATCGCGAATCGAAAAGCCCGGAATCTTGTTGTACCCGTTCGGAATAATCTCGCAGCCCTGCGGGAACGTGCCCATCTGGAAGCGATGCAGATTCTCGGGCGACTGAAAGTTCACGGGATCGGCGCCCGTGTGCATGTCGCGAATCCGCTCGCGGATCGCCGCCTCGGCATCCGGATGCAGCGCGAGCGGCACGCCCAGCGCCGCGGCCGCGCACTGGCGCGTGTGGTCGTCCGGCGTCGCGCCGATGCCGCCCGTCGAAAATACGATGTCGCCCGAAGCGAACGAGCGCCGCAGCGTCTCGGTGATGCGCTCGGGGTCGTCGCCCACGTACTGGGCCCACTCGAGCGAGAGGCCGCGCGCGCCGAGCAATTCGATGACCTTCGGCAGATGCTTGTCGGAGCGGCGCCCCGAGAGAATCTCGTCGCCGATGATGATGACGCCAAATGCCATGTGTCGCCTCGCTGAATTGTCTTGAGTGTGGAGCGTGTTAGTGCACGATCGTCACGTCACCGGATGCCTGCTGCACTTCATGCGCGCGCATGCGCTGAAGCGCGCGCAGACAGTAGTGCCCGAACCAGAGTGCCGTGAACACCAGAATGAACGCGTAAATCCAGATGGTCACCGCCGCGAGCACCGGAAAGAACAGCAGCAGCCACGCGGAGACGGCCCAGATCGCCGTGGGCAACGAGCCGAGCAGCCCGCTCACCACGCCGATCACGAGCAGCGGCAGGCGGTGGCTGCGCACCAGCGCGCGGCGCTCCTCGACGGTTGCGTGCAGCGCTAGCGCGTCGTAGGTCATCACACGATACGTGAGCCAGCCCCACAAGAGCGGCGGAATGAGCGCGAAGAACGGCGGGATGAGCCAGAGCGGCAACGTCACGATCATGACGATCAGGCAGACGAGGGTCGTGACTAGCGAATAGAACAGACTGCCGTACCAGCTGCCGCCGCGCCGCATCTCGAGCATCGGATACTGGCGCTTCGAAAGATGGCCGATCACGCGCGGCATCGAAATCGCGACGATCAGCAGCAACACCGAAATCACGATGAGCGGAATCGTCAGGATGATGACCAGAAACGGCGCGATCGTCGCGCGCAGCCAGCCAAAGCCGAGTGCGTCAAAGAGATGGTAGAGGTAGGCCGTGGACGACCAGTTCGCGAGCGCGCCGCGCATGAGGTCGAGCAGCGGCTGCCAGAACACATAGAGCACGGCGCCCCACACCGCCGCCGCCACGAGAAACGGCACGAAGGTGAGGAGCAGCATGGCGGGATGGAACACGCTCGCGAGCGCGCGTCCGAACGAGCGCAACAGATCATTCATGCGAGCGGAATAAGGCGAAAAGGACGGGTGGAGAACACGGTGTCGGCGAAATCGGTGCGACCAAGCCGACAGCATAAACCACCGCGCGTACGGCGGGTAAGACGGGTGCGATGAAGGGGAAAGACGCCGCGCCGGCGTTCAGGTCACGGTGGCGTCGTCGCGTGCCTCGGCCCGCGCGGCAGTGGCCGCATGGGAACCCGAACGCAGGCGCCGCGCGATGCGGTTGAACGCATAACCCTGTTGCGCCCAAAAGCCTTCGCCATAGCGCGCGCCTTCGAGCTGGTCGCGAATACCCGTGGGCTCGATCTCGCGATTGAACGACGCGCTGCCGAACATCATGTCCCACCAAGGGAACAGCACGCCGAAGTTGCAGCCGTAGTGGGTGCCTTCATGGCCATAGCCAATGGCGTGATGGCGGCGGTGAAAACGCGGGCTCACGACCAGCCGCTCGCCGAGCCAGCCGAAATGCACGCGAATATTGGCGTGCTGCACGCTCTGCATGAAATTCGTGAGCGCCACCAGCACCACGAATTGCGCGGGCGGCACGCCAATCACGAGCGCGACGACGGCGAACATGCACGATTGACCGACCACGTCGAGCAGATGGTTGCGGTCATCGCACCAGAGCGACATCTTGCGCTGGCTGTGATGCACGGCATGCAGTTCCCACCAGATGCCGTAGCGATGCGAAAGCCGGTGGTACCAGTAGCTGAAGAAGTCGAGCACCACGAGGTAGATGGCGAATGCCACGAGCGGCTGCGTGGTCACGCCCGGCCAGAGATTGTCGAGATCCACCGTTTTCACGCCCATGAGCCGCAGCGCGCTCTGCGCGCGGTCGAAGAACGGCTGCATCGTGAAGAAGAACAGCAGGTTCAGAATGCCGAGGCGCGTGATCCAGGTGTAGAGCGCATCCACCCCTACCCCCTTGCGGTCACGCCACTTCTCCGCGGGCAGGAGCGCTTCGAGCGGGCGCAGCAAGGCGTACATCAGGCCCACTTCGAGCACACCCACGATCACCCAGTAGAGCGCGTCGTAGGTGTCTTCGTCCACGTCCATCATGCCGACGTGGAAAAGCAGCGGCTGAATCGCATTGACGTAGAGAAGCGTCTGGAGCCACGACACGAGGTCGTCCGCACCCGCAACCACGGCCTGCCCCGCGTGCGCGATCACCGCCAGCCCAGACGCCACCATGTCCACACGTCCTCCCGTTCTTCAGGCCCCGTTCGGCGCCGTCACGGGCGCGCGATCGTAGAAGTAGATGCCATGCGGCGAGCGGCCCACGGCGATGGTCTTGATGAGCTTCTTCGACTGCATGTCGATGAGGCCGATGTGCTTCGCGAAGCGGAACGTCACCCAAAGATAACGCTTGTCGGCGGTAAGTTCCATGTCGTCCGGACCGGGCATCAGGCCGCTGATCTCACCGGTCTTTTCGAGCGTTTCCTCGTCGATGATGCTAATGACGTTCGCCACGCGGCTCGACACCAGCACGTGGCGGCCGTCCACGAGCGAGCGGAAGTTGTGCGCGGCCTTGCCCACCTGGATCGTCTTGACGATTTTCTGGTTGCGCCAGTCCACGACCGCCACATAGTCGGCGCCGGTCATGCCGACGAGCAGGTACTTGTCGCCGGGCGTGAGCCACAGGCCGGCCGGTGCGGAACCGACCTTCATTTTCCAGAGCACCTTCTGCGTGGGCAGATCGACCGCTGCGATTTCGCCCGACACCTGCAGCGAAACGAACACGGTGCGGCTGTCGTTGGTGAACGCCAGGTGGCTCGGCATGGCCGAGAGCGGCAGGCGCTTCGCGAGCGTGATATTGCTGCCGCCCGCGTAGTTGTAGATGTCGAGACGGTCGAGGCGCAGCCCCGTGGTGACGAACCACTTGCGGTCGGGCGAGAAGCCGAGCTGATACGGGTCCTCGACGTTTTCGACCCAGCGCTGCGGCTTGCCGGTTTTCGGATCGACGAACAGCAGGTTGTTCGACACCGAGTTCGCGACGATCAGCGAAGTGTTGTCCGGCGTGGGAAAGAGGTGATGCGGTTCCTTGCCTGTGGGCACGGTGCCGACGACTTCGTGCGTCTTGTCGTCGATGAGGCTCAGCGTGGCTTCGCCGGAATTGAGGACGATAATGTTGTTCGCGTGCGCGGCCGTTGAAACCAGCGCGGCACAGGCGAGTGCGGCGGCAGCGGCCTTGGTGGCATAGCGGCCAAATGAGCGGCCAAATGAGCGGCTAAATGTGTTGTGGTTCGGCATGAAGAATCGTTCCCGGGCAGATTCGTGATTGTAGAACGTCTACCTGCACGCAAGGTTGACGTAGGGCCCTTGAAATATGAAAGGGGCGCAATAAAGCGCCCCATTTCGAACAAGTGTTATGGCCCGCAATACCGAAAATACGCCGGCAATGGCGGGCAGGTGCGGCTTATCGCTGCATCGATTCCCAAACCTTGTACAGACGCTTCACGGAAACCGGCATCGGCGTGCGCAACTCCTGGGCGAAGAGCGAGATGCGCAGTTCCTCGAGCAGCCAGCGGAACTCCGAGAGACGCGGATCGAAGACACCGCCGCGCTGCGAGAGCGCGCGCTGATACTGCTGCGCGAGCGGCTGAAACTCGGCGGCCTGGCGCGCGTCGCGTGCGGGGTCGGCACGCAGCTTGTCGATGCGCAGCGCGACGCCCTTCAAGTAGCGCGGGAAATGCACGAGCTGCGCATAGGGCGTTTCCAGAATGAAGCGCTTGCTGATGAGCGCGTCGACCTGCGCCTGCATGTCCGCTGCGGGCGCACCGAACGCCTTGGCCTGCACGAGCTTCTTCGCGAGCGACGCATACTCGGCGAGGATCTGGCCCACGAGCCGGGCAATTTCCTGCGCGAGCAGCGACAGACGTCCGCGGCCTTCGTCCTTGCGCGCGTGGAAACTCGCGTCGTCGTCGGGCAGCGGATCTTGCAGGCAGGCGCGGTCGAGCGCGAGTTCGACCAACTGGTCGCGCAGCTCCTCCTGCGTGGCGCGCGCCATGAACTGCATCGCCATCTCGCGCAGGCCCGGCAGATTTTTCTCCAGGTAGCGGATCGGCTCACGCAGCTGCAGCGCGAACAATCGACGCAGCCCCGCGCGATGAATCCGCGCGGCCTCCTCGGGCGAATCGAACACTTCGACATCGCAATGCGTGCCGCGGTCGACGAGCGCCGGATAGCCGAACAGCGTCTGTCCGCCGCGGCGGATTTCCAGCAGCTCGGGCAGCTTGCCGAAATTCCACGTCGTGAGGTTTTCGTAGAGCGCGGTGGCGGGCGCGGCATCTCCCGGCGCGCTCGTGAGCGGCACGTTGCTCTTTTGCGGCGCGTTGGCGCTCGCCCCGCGTTCGGCCTGGGCGATCTGCGCGACATCCCCGCCCTGCGCGTGCGTTTCCAGCGCAGCCAGCGCCGTCGCGCTCGCGAGCTTCTGGAATTGCTGCTGTGCCTGCGCACCAAGTTCGGCGCGCAGTTGCGCAAGGTTGCGGCCCATCGCGAGCTGGCGACCGTGCTCGTCGATCACCTTGAAGTTCATGAAAAGGTGGGCGGCCAGCGTTTCCAGCTTGAAGTCGGCGGATTTCAGCGCGACCTGCTTCTGCTCGCGCACGTCGGCGATCAACGCCTCCAGCAGACCGCCCGCGCCGAAGCGCTCGCCGCCCACACGCTCGGCAAAGCCAGCCGCGTACTCGGGCAACGGCACGCAATGCCGGCGCAGCTTCTGCGGCAGCGACTTCAGGAGCAATTGCGCCTTCTCCTTGAGCATGCCCGGCACGAGCCATTCGCAGCGGCGCGCGTCGACCTGATTGAGCGCGTAGAGCGGCACCGCGAGCGTCACGCCGTCGCGCGGCGAGCCCGGCTCGAAGTGATACGTGAGCGCCATCGCCACGCCCGACATCGTCATGCGCTTCGGGAACAGGTCGGTGGTCACGCCGGCCGCTTCGTGACGCATCAGGTCGTCGCGAGAGAGGTACAACAGACGCAGCTTGTCCTCGGGCTGGCCGCCCTTCCTCACCTCGTCGCGATACCAGCGCTCGAACGACGCGCCCGAGTAAATGCCCTCGGGTATCGCCTGATCGTAGAAGCCGTAGATCAGCTCGTCGTCGACGAGCACGTCCTGGCGGCGCGACTTGTGTTCCAGCTGCTCGATATCGGCAAGCAGCTTGCGGTTATGCGCGAAGAACGCGAGTTTCGTGTCGAATTCGCCTTCCACCAGCGCGCCGCGAATGAAGAGCTCGCGCGCACGCGCCGGGTCCTGCTTGCCGAACGCCACGCGCCGGCGCTGGTACACCGGCAGGCCATAAAGCACCCCGCGCTCGAACGCGCTCACCTGCGCCGCGCGTTTTTCCCAATGCGGCTCGGAAAGCGACTTCTTCAGCAAATGCGCGCCCACCTTCTCGAGCCACTCGGGCTCGATCTTCGCGATGCAGCGCGCGTAGAGGCGGCTCGTTTCGACGAGTTCCGCCGCCACCACCCAGCGCCCCGCCTTCTTCACGAGCGCCGAGCCCGGCCACAAGTGGAACTTGATGCTGCGCGCACCGAGGTAATGCGGCTCGTCGTCGGCCTTCAGGCCGATGTTGCCGAGCAGGCCCGTGAGCAGCGCGTGATGGATCTGCTCGTAGGTCGCGTCGGCTTCGTTGATCCGCCAGCCATGCTCGCGCACCACCGTCAGCAATTGTGAATGCACATCGCGCCATTCGCGCAGACGCAAGTGCGAAAGGAAGTTCGCGCGGCACGCATCCAGCAATTGCCGGTTGGACTTCTTGTGCGCGACGGCCTCTTCGAACCAGGCCCAGATCTTGAGCCACTGGAGAAACTCGGAGCGCTCGTCGGCGAAACGGCGATGCGCCTGATCGGCCTGCTCTTGCGCCTCGATCGGCCGGTCGCGCGGGTCCTGCACCGAAAGCGCGCTCGCGATGATGAGCACTTCGCGCAGCGCCTGCTCGTCGCGTGCGCCGAGAATCATGCGACCCACGCGCGGGTCGAGCGGCAGGCGCGCGAGTTCGCGGCCAAGCGGCGTGAGCGCGTTGTCGTCGTCGACTGCGCCCAGCTCGTTGAGCAGCTGATAGCCGTCGGCGATCGCGCGGCCCGGCGGCGGCTCGATGAACGGGAACGTCTCGATCTCCGTGAGATGCAGCGACTTCATGCGCAGAATCACGGCGGCGAGCGAGGAGCGCAGGATTTCCGGATCGGAGAATCGCGGCCGCGCGATGAAATCCGATTCCTCGTAAAGCCGGATGCAGATGCCATCGGCCACGCGACCGCAGCGACCCGCGCGCTGGTTCGCGGCCGCCTGCGAGATCGATTCGATCTGCAGTTGCTCGACCTTGTTGCGGTACGAATAACGCTTCACGCGCGCGAGGCCGGTATCGACCACGTAGCGGATGCCCGGCACCGTGAGCGAGGTTTCGGCCACGTTGGTCGCGAGCACGATACGGCGCGCGTTCGAAGGCTTGAACACGCGCTCCTGCTCCTGCGCGGAAAGGCGCGCGAATAGCGGCAGGATTTCCGTGTGCGGCGGATGGTGCTTGCGCAGCGCCTCCGCTGCGTCGCGAATTTCGCGCTCGCCGGGCAGGAACACGAGCACATCGCCCGAGCCTTCGCGGCAGAGCTCATCGACGGCGTCGACGATCGCTTCCATGAGGTCGCGATCGGTGTCGCGTTGCGACTTCGCGCCCTTTTCACTGCGCTCGCGGCCCGTCGTGCCCTGCGCATTCTTCACCGCCGGGCTGTCCTCCTGCACCGGCCGGTAGCGCACCTCGACGGGGTACAGCCGCCCGCTCACCTCGATCACCGGCGCAGGCTTTTCCTCGCTGCCGAAGTGGCGCGCGAAGCGATCGGCATCGATCGTCGCCGAGGTGACGATCAGCTTGAGGTCGGGCCGGCGCGGCAGGATCTCCTTCAGATAGCCGAGCAGGAAGTCGATGTTGAGACTGCGCTCGTGCGCCTCGTCGATGATGATCGTGTCGTAGGCCTTGAGCAGCGGATCGGTTTGCGTCTCCGCGAGCAGAATGCCGTCGGTCATGAGCTTGACCGAGGCGCCCGGCGAGAGATTGTCGGTAAAGCGCACCTTGTAGCCGACCACTTCGCCGAATGGCGTATTGAGTTCGTCGGCAATACGGCGCGCCGTGGCCGAAGCCGCGATCCGCCGCGGCTGCGTATGGCCGATCAGACCCGTGCCGCCCGCGCCGAGGCCGCGGCCCAGCGCGAGCGCGATTTTCGGCAACTGCGTGGTCTTGCCCGAGCCCGTTTCACCGCTCACGATCACGACCTGATTCTGCGCAATCGCACGCGCGATTTCCTCGCGGCGGCCCGAGACTGGCAGCGCTTCGGGGAACGTGATGGGCGGGACCTTGTTCGGCTCGACGTTGGCGCGCGGAGCGCGCGCCGGACGTTCGCCGCGCGGCTTGCGTTCGTTCGCTACGGCCGGTTCGGCCATTTCATTCGTTACGGCCGTTTCGTTGCCAGCTCGCGCGGCGCGCTGCTGCGCCGATGGATCGCGTTCGCGCGCAGCTTGCGGCCGTGGCGCGCGTTGCGGTTGATGTTGCGTCGGCTTTTGCTGCTGGGAAGGATCACGCGGGGCATTGCGCGACGGCTTCTGCGATGTGTTATCCGAAGCGTCGCGCGGTGCACGTTGCGTTTGCGCGCGGGCATCACGCTGCGCGTCTGGCTTGCGCGGCGCGCGTGCCTCGCCCTGCTGCGCGCGTTGTCCGCTTTGCGGCGCGCGATTTGGCTCCCCGCGCGCCGGCTGCGCCGCCGCTGGCTGAGAAGCGCTTCGCGCTTCATGAGACTGCTCAGGCTTGCGTGTTTCGCCATGCCCGCCTGGCGCGTCCTTCGGACTCGCGGGCTGCGCTGGCGCGGGCTGTGCCGCACGCTTGTCCTGCACGCGCGCGCCGCCCAGCGCGCCGCCGCCCATGAGCGCGGCAAGCTTGTCCGACGACGCGAGCTTTTCCCCGTCGCCATACTTCTGCGACGCGCTTTTCGCTTTCGCGCCGTCCTGCGCCGTTTCCTGCCCGGCCGGGGTGTTGCTGCCCTGCGCCGAGGCAGGTCTTTTGGGTACATTCGACATGGGGGCGCATTATAATCCCGGGCATGAATTCCCAAACCGACCTCGTCCCCGCCACCGCCAGCGCGCCGGCCTCCGCCGCCGCTGCGGATTCCGACTCGCAGATCATGGCGCAGCACGCGCAATTCGTGGATTGGATGCGATCGGTCGCACCCTACATCCACGCGTTCCAGGGCAAGACATTCGTCGTCGGTTTCGGCGGCGAAGTCGTGCACCAGAATCTGCTCAATGCGCTCGTTGCCGACATCGCGCTCCTGCAGGCCATGGGCATCCAGATCGTGCTCGTGCACGGTTCGCGCCCGCAGGTCGAAGAGCAGATGAGCCTGCACGGCGTCGAGTCCGAGTTCTCGCACGGCATGCGCATCACCAATGCCCGCGCACTCGAATCGGCGAAGGAAGCGGCCGGTGAAGTGCGTCTCGACATCGAGGCCGCGATCAGCCAGGGTCTGCCGAATACGCCCATGGCGCACGCGCACATCAGCGTGGTGTCGGGCAACTTCGTGACGGCGCGTCCGGTCGGCATTCTCGACGGGGTGGACTTCCAGCACACGGGTGTCGTGCGCAAGATCGACGCCGATTCGATCCGCCACTCGCTCGCGAGCCGCAAGCTCGTGCTGCTCTCGCCGCTCGGCTTTTCGCCCACCGGCGAGGCGTTCAACCTGTCGATGGAAGACGTCGCCTCGGCGGCGGCCATCGCGCTGCGCGCCGACAAGATCATTTTCCTCACGGAAACGCAGGGCCTGATCGACGAGGAAGGCGAGCTGATCCGCGAAATGTCGCTCGACGACGCCTACAAGCTGCAGGAAGGCGGCACCGTGCTCGGCGACGAGGGCTTCTATCTGAAGCACTCCATTCGCGCCTGCCGCGGCGGCGTGGGCCGCGCGCACATTATTCCCTACGTGCTCGACGGCGGCTTGCTGCTCGAACTGTTCCTGCACGACGGCGTGGGCACCATGATCTCGTACGAGAACCTGGAAAGCCTGCGCGAAGCGACCCCCGACGACGTTGGCGGCATTCTCACGCTGATCGAGCCGCTCGAAACCGACGGCACGCTCGTGCGTCGCGGGCGTCACCAGATCGAGCGCGACATCGACCATTTCTCGGTGATCGAGCACGACGGCGTGCTCTTTGGCTGCGCGGCGCTGTACGCGTATTCGCAGGAGCGTATCGGCGAGATGGCGTGCCTCACGGTCTCGCCCGAAGCCCAGGGCTCCGGCGACGGTGAGCGACTCCTGCGCCGTATCGAGCAACGCGCGCGGGCACGCGGCCTCACGCGCATTTTCGTGCTCACGACGCGCACCGAACACTGGTTCCTGAAGCGCGGCTTCGTCAAGGCCACGGTGGACGACCTGCCCGAAGACCGTCGCCGCCTCTATAACTGGCAGCGCAAGTCGCTCGTGCTGATGAAACAGCTCTGAACGTTCCCGTCTGCACCGTCCGCAGACAGGGCGCGCCGCCACCCCACACATACGACTAAGGAGAAGCACAGCATGGCCCGTATGATCCAATGCGCGAAGCTCGGCAAGGAAGCCGAGGGACTCGACTTTCCCCCGCTGCCGGGCGAACTCGGCAAACGCATCTACGAAAGCGTCTCGAAGGAGGCGTGGCAGCAATGGCTCAAGCAGCAGACCATGCTGATCAACGAAAACCGCCTGAACATGGCCGATCCGCGTGCGCGTCAGTATCTGATGAAGCAGACGGAGAAGTTCTTCTTCGGCGAAGGCGCCGACCAGGCGTCGGGCTACGTGCCGCCGACCGAAGGCTAAACACCCTTCCGTTGCACGGCGGGATCTGTCCCTGACAGACGAAAAACGCCGCGCCGATCCCCGCAAAAACCGCGCCCCCGGCGCGGTTTTTTTATGCGCTTCATGCGCTTTCCAGGCGGCGGAAACGGTTCCATCGAATCGCGCCAATCCCCCGCCACACGGGGCTTCCAGCCCGCGCCCCAATCCCCGCAGTTGCGGGCGTTTGCGCGATCTTCCGTTATCGTGCTATCATAACGCTTCGTTCAACAGGCATTAGCCATCAATTGCATTCTGGAAGGCGCCCAAAAACGCCGTTGATCCGAATGCGCAGATGACAAAAGGAACGCTCCGCCACGCGGGCTTCTTTTTCGTTTCAGCGGCGCTTTACCGTGCACCTCATGCCGGTCCAGCGTCCTCATGCGCCCTGCCCCCCTTCCACGGCCACGCAGGCGCTACGTTAAACACAATTCGTCCGAGTGTCGTTTCGCGACACCTCAGCATTGCTTTCGTGCGCCGCGCGCCTTGTGCGATGCATCATCGGCCCGCCCTCGTCCCTGACGACATGCGGCGCGCCGTGCGCGAAATGTCGCCGCTATCGCGAAACGGCACTCTCCGGCAACCGTGGCGGGCTCGCGTGGGGCTCGTCGCAGTCATTGGAGATGCAGACCTTGACCGCTTCCACTTCCGGCTCGTCGGCCCAGACCGACCTTACCCTCGACGACATCACGATCGTCGACAAAAGCCTCCTCAAACGCGCCGTCGGCGCCATGGCGCTCGGCAACGCCATGGAATGGTTCGACTTCGGCGTGTACAGCTACATCGCCGTCACGCTCGGCCAGGTGTTCTTCCCGTCGAGCAGCCCATCGGCACAGCTCATCGCCACGTTCGGCACGTTCGCGGCCGCGTTCCTCGTGCGCCCGATCGGCGGCATGGTGTTCGGGCCGCTCGGCGACCGCATCGGCCGCCAGCGCGTGCTCGCGATGACCATGATCATGATGGCCTGCGGAACCTTTGCCATCGGCCTGATTCCTTCGTACCACTCGATCGGCATTGCAGCGCCCGCGCTGCTGCTGGTGGCGCGCCTCGTGCAGGGCTTCTCGACCGGCGGCGAATACGGGGGCGCTGCGACCTTCATCGCCGAATTCGCCACCGACAAGCGCCGTGGCTTCATGGGCAGCTTCCTCGAATTCGGCACGCTGATCGGCTATGTGTTCGGCGCGGGCACGGTTGCGGTGCTGACCGCCATGCTCTCGCACCAGCAACTGCTCGACTGGGGCTGGCGCGTGCCGTTCATGATCGCGGGCCCGCTCGGCCTCGTGGGTCTGTATATCCGCACGAAGCTCGAAGAAACGCCAGCGTTCAAGCGCGAAGCGGAACTGCGCGAAGCCGAAGAGCACGCCCGCCCGAAGCTCACGCTGCACTCGCTGCTCACGCAGCATCTGCGCCCCTTCCTGCTGTGCGTGGGTCTCGTGCTGATCTTCAACGTGACCGACTACATGGCGCTGTCGTATCTGCCGAGCTATCTTTCGGCCACGCTGCACTTCAACGAAACACACGGCCTGTTCCTCGTGCTGATCGTGATGGTCCTCATGATGCCGATGACGCTCGCGTTCGGCCGCCTCTCCGACGCCGTGGGCCGCAAGCCGGTCATGCTCGCGGGCTGCGTGGGCCTGATCCTGCTGTCGATCCCGTCGCTCACGCTGATCCAGACGGGCGAGCTCGTGCCGGTATTCTTCGGTCTCCTGATTCTCGGCGCGCTGCTCTCGTGCTTCACGGGTGTGATGCCCTCGGCGCTGCCGGCACTGTTCCCGACCGCGATTCGCTACGGCGCGCTCGCCATCGGCTTCAACGTGTCGGTGTCGCTGTTCGGCGGCACGACGCCGCTCGTGGCGGCATGGCTCGTCGAGCACACGCAGAACCTCATGATGCCCGCGTACTACCTGATGGGTGCGGCGGTGATCGGCATCATCTCGGTGCTGGCGCTGCATGAAACGGCGCGCCGACCGCTGCCGGGCTCCGCGCCGAGCGTGAGCACCAAGGCGGAAGCGCATGCCGTGCTGCGCGGCGTGCGTCTCGCACGCGAACTCGACGAGGAGTACGCCGTCGGCAACGCAGTGCGCGCCTGATACGGCACCGCTGAAACGCAAAAAGGCCAGCTTCGCGCTGGCCTTTTTTCTTGCGCGCTCGTTTCGTTATTCCACGAGATTGACGTGTTCGACGTGCACTGCGCCGTCCTTCCCGATCGTCAGCGTCGCCGCCGAGATGGGCAGCTTGAAGCGGCGCGGCCCCGCGCTGCCAGGATTCACGTACAGCACGCCCTCGCGCGTTTCCAGCGCAGGCTTGTGCGAATGCCCGCTCACGACTACGGCGATGCCTTCGCCGGCAGGATCGCCGTGCAGATCCGGCAGTTCGTGGACCACCGCAAGTCGAACACCGCCAAGCTCGACGACGGTCTGCACGGGCAACGCCTCGGCCCACGCGCCATGATCGTTGTTGCCGCGCACGGCAGTGAGCGGCGCGATGGCCGCGAGCGTGTCGAGCACGCGCTGATCGCAGATGTCGCCCGCGTGCACGATGGCATCCGCGCCCTCGACGAAAGCGAGCAACTCGGGACGCACGAGATTGTGCGTGTCGGAAACCAGAGCGACGCGCAGGGGATAGTTCGTGGGCATGACATTGCGTATCGGTTCAATAGTGCCGATTATCGCCGCGCTCACGCCTCGCTGTCGCCTTCACCTTGCGCCGCGCCGATATACACCGCGAGCCATACGCTCGGCACGCTCGGATCGGTCCACGACACGCGATGGCGGCAGTGCGCCTGAATATGCACGTAGTCGCCAGGCAGCAGGCGTCGCGGCGGCTGCGCCGTATCTTCGAATTCCAGCGTCGCCGCGCCAGCGAGGAGCGCCACCCACTCTTCGCGCGCATCGTCGTACCAGAAGCCTCGCGGGCTCGCCTGGCCTGTGGAGACGATGCGCTCGATCAGCACCCCGTCGCGCGAAACGAGCGTATCGAAGCGCTCTTCAGTGGCGTCCGGGTTGATGCCTGCAAAGAGGTTGCCAAACGCGGCGCTGTTCGGTTCGTTCATGCAGATGCACTCATTCAAGCGGTTTCAGGCCGTCGAGCAACGTGGGCACCAGTTCGCTCACAGTCGGGTGCACGTGCATCGCGTATTGCAGCGTCGTGTAGGGCGCGTCGGCTGTCATCGTGTCGATGAACGTGTGGATCGCCTCGTCGCCCTCGATGCCGAATATCGCCGCGCCGAGAATGCGCTGCGTTTGCGGATCCACCAGCGCCTTCATGAAGCCGTCGGTCTCGCCGCGTTCGCGCGCGCGGCCCACGCGCGACATCGGCATCGTCGCGATGAGCGCGGGTTTGCCGCGCTCGCGCACGTCGCGCTCGCTCATGCCAACGCGCGCAAGCGGCGGATCGACGTACACGGCGTAAGCGGGAATGCGTGTGTCGGCGCTGCGCGATTTGCCGTCCAGCAGATTCGCCGCGACGATCTGGAAATCGTCGTATGACGTGTGCGTGAACGCGCCACGGCCGTTCACGTCCCCCAATGCCCAGATGCCCTCAACGCGCGTGCGCAATTGACCATCCACAGCGATGAGCCCGTGAGCGTCACGCTCGATGCCAGCGGCGTCGAGCCCCAGATCGTCGGTATTCGGCAGGCGCCCCGTTGCAAAGAGCAGATGCGAAACGTCGAGCGGACCGCTGTCGAGCGCGATGCGCACGCCCGCCTGCCCATCGAGCGGCGCGACGCTGCGCGGTTCTGCGCCGAAGCGAAATTCCACGCCTTCGCGCGCAAGCACGTCCTGTACGGCGCGCGAGAAATCGTCGTCCTCGCGAGCGAACACGCGTTGCCCGCGCACGAGCACCGTCACGCGGCTGCCGAAGCGGCGGAACATTTGCGCGAATTCAAGCGCCACGTAGCTGCCGCCGCAGATCGCCAGATGCGCGGGCAGTTGCTCGAGCGCGAGCAGCGTCGAATTGGTTTCGTAGCGGATCGTCTCGAGGCCGGGAATGGCGGGAATTTGCGCGCGCGTGCCCGTGTTGATGAAGATCTCGGGCGCTTCGAGGTCGATCTGCGTACCGTCGTGCGCAGCGACGCGCACCGCGTGCGCGCCCGTAAAGCGCGCGTGCCCCGTGAACACGGTGACGTTCGGCGTATGGCGCAGCCAGCTTTCGACGCCATCGCGCGACGCGGCGATGATGCGCTCCTTGCGCGCCTTCACGAACGCGAGATCGACACGAACGTCGCCCGGCTGCGCGCCGTTTCCGGGTTGAACGCCGAAATCCGCCGCATGGCGCACCACGTGCGCGGCACGCGCGCAAGCGACGTATGCCTTGGTCGGCGTACAGCCCACGTTCACGCAGGTGCCGCCGAACGACGCGCGCTCGATCACCGCCGTCTTGCGGCCGCTCTCGCCAAGCCGCACGGCGAGCGGCGGCCCGCTCTGCCCCGTGCCGATCACGATCGCATCGAAACGCTGTGCCATGCCGCCCTCCTTTGCCGTTGACCCGAGTTGAGCGCCAGTGGAACCGCGAATGGCGCCTGAGCCGATCCGCCGCGCGCCGTGAACGAGCGGCAGATCGCGCCATCTTACGCGCGACGAATGGCCACCGCCCCCAGTGTGATTCAGCGAATCGGGTCGGTATCGGCGCGCACCGCGATGGACAACGATCGCGCAAAAAAAGAGCCGCCTCACACGTCGAGGCGGCTCACAGGGTGACGTCACAACAGCAAACGGGCGAAGCCGCTGCGCGTCAGGGGGATCGGCGAACGTCAGTGCGCGCTTGCGTCAGGCGTTCGGTGAAGAGGTGATCGGAGATTCAGTCGTTAAAGTCGGACAAATTCAGTGCACGTGCGATCAGTGCACGCAATCGGCGGCCGCACCTTCCCCATGACCCGCGCTCCACAGTTCGCGCGAGCGCTGGAATGCCGCACGCGCGCCGCGCGTTGCCACCATCAGCCCGACTTGCCCCAAGTTGAAGTCGACCGACACCATCAACTGCATCAGGTCCACCATCGGCAGAACCAACGCTGGCTGATACAACTGTCGTTCGATAAAGGATTTCATGACCGCTCCCGCTGCATGCCCCGCGTCCTCCTGACGCAGGGTCATTCGATGGTTGTCATTCTAGGAATGCAGCGTGCGCTGATAAATGGGCCGTCCGCGAAGTCACTTGTCGAAAATCGCAAACAATCGAAACCTGTGTGCAGGCACTGGGGCTCGGCGGCACGCCTGGCCCCGCCACACGGCGCTTTGCGCGAGCGCCGGCTGGCGCGAATGCGCTTCAGTCGAGCGGCGTGGCAACGAATTCCGGCAACGTCTCGGCGCGCGCAGAAAGCGCGGCTATTGCCGGATATCGGGCAGGATCGGCGCAGCCAGGCAGGATGTACTGGTTGAAACGCCACGCAACGGCCGCGGTAATGTCGGCTTGCGTGATACGGCCCGCGCACAGCCAGCCGTCGCGGCCCGCAACGAGCTGGTCGAGCACGGCCCACGCCGCGTGCATCTGGGCGTTCACGCGCTCGAACCACGGCTCGTGCTGGCGCTCGGCGGGGCGCAATTCGCGCTCGTAGACCTGCTGCACCGTCTTTTCCATGGCCGCGAGCGCGAAACCGTTCACGCGCAGTGCAAAAGTCCGCTCCTGGGTCTCCTGCGGCATGAGCCGCTGCCCGGCGGGCACCTTGTGGTCCAGGTAGTCGAGGATCAGCGTCGAGTCGATCAGCTGCGTGCCGTCGTCGTCGATAAAGGTGGGGGCCTTCACGACGGGATTGATCTGGGCAAATTCGTCGTACTGCCGAAAAACCGAAATGCTGCGGTGCTCGAACGGCAGACCGAGCACATGAAGCGAAATCGCGACGCGACGCACATAGGGGGAGTCCATCATGCCGATCAACTGCATGGGTTCACCTCGCACAGGAAAAAAGGGTTCGGGCGTCGATCTTGCAGGAAGCCCCGCCGTATTTCAAGCCAGCCGGGCGCAGCGGGGTCGGGCGTCATGCCGCGGCCCGTGCATGGCGTTCCCGCGCTTCCTCGTTTGTAGCGGGCGGAAAAACAGTGCCGCATGGTGGTTTTCCCGCGGCGCGTTGTGCAAAAACACACCGTGTCGATGTGCCACGTCCAGCTCTGCGCACAACGGAGCTACATTTGTTAGCAGACGTCGAATCTGACGCGTCGCGGCATTGTTGCGACGCAGCGCCCGGCCCTGCGTTTGAGCGCTTTTTTGCCGTGCCACGCTACTCAAGGCACAGCGGCACGAAAGCGCCAAGCGAAGGAGGCCGAAGCATTACGCAGACCACATGAAAGTGCGTTTTTATGCGCCACATGTGCTGCAGTGCATCGCCGGGAAACTCCTGGATTCGGACGCCGAACGGCTGAGATAGTCTGAATGCACAAGGAGACGAAATCATGAGACAAGCATTCAATGTTGGTGTTGTCATCGTCCTCGCACTCCTCCTCGCGAATCGGGCCATGACACGTGTGCAGGCTCACGAGGCTGGCTCGCTGACCTGCGCCCAAGGCTCCGCACTCGTCAAGGCCGAAGCGCTCGTGCGCGGATTCGGCGAGCGCGGCGCGAACAGCCAGAGCGAAAACTTCCTCTCTTCCTGTCTCGTGTCGGGCCAGGGTCAAGTCGGCGACCTGATCGCCCACGACTGATTGCCTTGCGCCGCGCGCCCATCCGGGCGCGTTGCGCGGCGCGGGCGCCGTTCGACGGCGCCGCACGCAGTGCTATGCTCGCTCGCGGACCCACCGCCGGAGCGCGCTCATGAGCAACCCGCCCAACGCCGTACACCACTCGGCTGAACAGGGCTACACGCCCGCCGCAGTTGACCACTACGCGCGCGGCCGCCCCGATTACCCGCCCGAAGTCAACGCCTGGTTGCGCGACACGCTCAGCCTGGGCCCCGGCGCGACAGTCGTCGATCTGGGCGCCGGCACTGGCAAATTCACTCGACGCTTGCTGGAAACCGGCTCCCACGTGATCGCCGTCGAGCCCGTAGCCGCCATGCTGGCGAAGCTTGCCGCCGCGTTACCCGCAGTCGACACCTGTGCGGGTACGGCAGCCTCGCTCCCGCTCGGTGACGCCAGCGTCGACGCGATCGTGTGTGCGCAGGCTTTCCATTGGTTCGCCAACGCGGCCTCGCTCGCGGAAATGCTGCGTGTGCTCAAACCCGGCGGCCGCCTCGGCCTGATCTGGAACCTGCGCGACGCGAGCGTCGACTGGGTCGCGCGGCTCGACGCCATCGTCAACCGCGCCGAAGGCGACACGCCGCGCTACTACACGGGCCAGTGGCGCAATGCCTTCCCGTTTGCCGGATTCGGGCCGCTGCACGAGCAGCACTTCGTGCAAGGCCACACCGGTTCGCCAGAGGACGTCATCGTCGCGCGGGTGAAATCCACGAGTTTCATTGCGGCCTTGCCGCCCGAGGAGCAGGCCCGCATCGAAGCCGAACTGCGCGCACTGATCGATTCGGAGCCCGAGTTGCGCGGGCAAACTGTCGTGACGGTGCCCTACGGCACGGCAGCGTTCCACTGCATCAAGCAACCCTAACGAGCCGAAGCGGAGCCGAAGCGCATTGCTTTGGGTTGCCAATGCCCCGGGTTGGCGGCGAGAATGCTCGCGGACCACGGAGAATCTATGAAAGGTTACGTCCTGTTGTTTGTAATCAGCATGCTGACGGCGTGCACATCGGTGACTGCCGTCAATTCGAGACAGGATGGCCATCTCACCGTCACGAGCCGCGCGCGCTGGGATCTGGTTTCGTGGAATCACGTGCGCGCCGTCGGGCTCAGCGAAGCCGAGGACTACTGCGAAAAGCAGAAGAAGCAGCTACACACGGTCGAGATCCATAGCGAAGGCTTGCGCGGCGTGACGTCACAGACAGTAGAGGTAATCTTCGACTGCATCTGATGCGATCCGCACAGTCTTTTCGCCTACCCGCGCCAGACGGGCGTGACAGCCCGTTTCCCCCAGCGTTGAGGACTCAATTCCTTGCGATAGCGCAATAGTTTGTTGTCGTTCACCCTGATACCCAAAGCGCATGACCGAGCTAAACTGACGATACATTTTGTTACGTTTAGGGCCGAGTCATGTTGACCGCATTCTTCATCGCCTGCCCCTTCGGCATTGCGGCATTGTTCGGATTCGCAAGGCTGATCAATCCCATCACCGGGAAGATCGGCAATCGTTGAGTGCGCAAGCGCCTTGTTGCGGCGCAGCGCCCGACTGATTCACGCGCCGCCATTTCGCGCGGCTGCCATGAGCTTATTCCCGCCTCCTTTCTCTCTTCCCTTCGCCGCAACCGCTCCCCTTTCGTGCGTCCGCGCGGATTTAGCCGTGCAAATAAAAAACCCGCGAAGCTGAACGCTATCGCAGGTTTCAGGATTCCAGCGGAATCCACTGGAACAACATCTGGTGCCGGGGACCGGACTCGAACCGGCAAGCCGTTAGGCGGCGGATTTTCGTCACACCACGTCTTTCGACGCCACGCGTGCCTGTACGGACGCGCGTTCGTGCGCTGGACTATGCCTTCGCCGTCGCGAAGCGCCGCGTGTGTCACGCCGCGCGCGCCTTAGGCGCCCCCCGTCTAGTCTCTACACCTTCCTGACCGCCGCTTTGCGCAGCAGCCGGCTTGGCTCGGCGTTGCCTCGGCGCCTCGCGCGCAACGCGCTTGATGGCCCAGGGGGTTCGCCGAATTTGAGGGGTTCTGCACCGGCCGTTTCCGGTCGGGCACTCAATCGTTTTTTAAGTCCGCTATGTTTACCAATTTCATCACCCCGGCAGGGCGGACGCGATTCTACCATTGTGCGGCGCATGCCCCAAAGCCACGACCGGCTAGCGCGTCCGTCATCTGCCGGTCATACGCATTTTTCATAATCGGCCCCATCGAAAACGTTTACAACGACGCCGGGGCCGCTCGCATGACACCAACCATCAAGGATGTCGCCGCACACGCCGGATTCTCCATCGCCACGGTGTCACGTGCGATCAATGCACCGCACACCGTCAACCCCATCACGCTCGCGCGGGTGCGCGAAGCCATCGACGCGCTGAAGTTCCGCCCGAACCCGCTCGGCCGCCAGTTGCGCGGCGAGCGCACGCGGCTCATCGGCGTGGTGCTGCCCACGCTCGCCAACCCAGTGTTCGCGGAGTGCCTGCAAGGCATCGACGAGCTTGCCTGCGCGCAGGGCTTTCGCCTCATGCTGATGACCACGCAGTACGACGCCGATCGCGAGCGCCACGCAATCGAGACGTTGCGCGCGCAACGTGTCGAGGGCCTGATCCTGACTGTCGCCGACGCCGACACGCACCCGTTGCTCGACGAACTCGACGCCGACGGCCCACTTTACGTGCTGATGCACAACGACACGAAGCGCCGCCCCTCGGTATCGGTCGACAATCACCAGGCCGCCTGCGACGGCGTGCGCATGCTCATCGCGCACGGCCATCGCCGTATCCTCATGCTGGCCGGCACGCTGGCCGCCTCCGACCGCGCGCGCCAGCGTCATGCCGGCTATGCCCTCGCGATGCAGCAGGCCGGCCTCACGCCTGCGCCGGCCCTTGAAATCGATTTCAACGCGCAAGAGCTCGCGCCTTCGGTGCTCGCACATTTGACGAGCGGGCCTGCGCGCCCCACGGCCCTCTTCTGCAGCAACGACCTGCTCGCCATGGTCGTGATGCGCGGGCTGCGCCGCGCACGCCTGCGTGTGCCGCAAGACATGTCGATTCTCGGCTTCGACGGCCTCGCGATGAGCGAACTGCTCGCGCCGCCGCTCGCGAGCATCGGCACACCGAACCGCGACATTGGCCGCGAAGCGTGGCAATGCCTGATGGCGCGCATCGGCGGCCAGTACGCGGGAGCGCTCGCCAATACGCTGCCGCACACGTTGCGCGCGGGCGGCACCATCGCGGCGATCGCCCACGCGCCGCTCGGCGCGCGCGGGGTTGCGATCGATCGCAACCTCGAACTCGGCGGCGCGCTTTCGTGAGCCGCTTTTGCAGAACCATCAGCAGGCCTTAGTAACACACCGAACAACCTGAACAATCCGGGCCGTGCACGCACGCGGCCCTCATCCACCAGTACGCTCTCGCAACCGACCTGGAGACCTGCCGTGACCCGCCGACTCGCCTTTGCCGGCCCGCTTTCGCTTGTACCCGTGCGCGCTGCCCTGCGCACGCTAGCTGCGCCGTTGCGGCGCTTGACTCACCTCTCCCGTACCCTGCCGCTCGTCGCAACCGCCGCCGCCCTCGTGGCCGGTCTTGCTGCGCCGCTCACGGCACAGGCCGATCAAACCGCGATCTGCTACAACTGCCCGCCCGAATGGGCCGACTGGGCAAGCCAGATCCAGGCGATCCAGAAAGAGACCGGCATTCGCGTGCCGTTCGACAACAAGAACTCCGGCCAATCCATCGCACAACTGATGGCCGAGCAGAAAAGCCCAGTCGCCGACGTCGTCTACCTCGGCGTGTCGTCGGCATTCCAGGCGAAGGACAAGGGCGTGATCACGCCGTACAAGCCCGCGCACTGGAGCGACATTCCTGCTGACCTGAAGGACCCGCAAGGTTACTGGTTCGCCATCCACTCGGGCACGCTCGGCTTCTTCGTCAACAAGGATGCGCTCGAAGGCAAGCCGGTCCCGCGCTCGTGGGCCGATCTGCTCAAGCCCGAGTACAAGGGCATGGTTGGCTACCTCGATCCGTCGAGCGCATTCGTGGGCTATGCGGGCGCAGTGGCCGTGAATCTCGCGCTGGGCGGCACGCTCGACGACTTCCAGCCCGCCTTCGAATGGTTCGGCAAGCTCAAGGCCAACCAGCCGATCGTGCCGAAGCAGACCGCCTACGCGCGCGTGCTCTCGGGTGAAATCCCCATCCTGCTCGACTACGACTTCGACGCCTACCGCGCCAAGTACAAGGACCACGCAAACGTCGAATTCGTCATCCCGAAGGAAGGCACGATTTCGGTGCCCTACGTGATGAGCCTCGTGAAGAACGGGCCGCACGAAGCGAACGGCAAGAAGGTGCTCGACTTCGTGCTCTCCGACGAAGGCCAGAAGCTCTGGGCGAATGCTTACCTGCGCCCGGTGCGCGCGAGCGCGCTCTCGCCGGAAGCGGCTTCGAAGTTCCTGCCCGCGAGCGACTACGCGCGTGCAAAGCCGGTGGACTTCGCGAAGATGGCGGCGCAGCAGCAGGCGTTTGGCGAGCGCTATCTGCAGATCATGCACTGAGACTTCGGCTGATCACTTCCATGCATGACCTCACTTTTCCGTTGCGCTGGCGCGTGGCGCTCGTCGCGCCCGCGCTCGCGGTGTTCCTCGCATTCTGGCTGCTGCCGATGATCGCGCTCGTGCAGGTGAGCGCCGACGGACACTTCATCGAGACTTATCGCACGCTGCTCACGAATGGCCGCTACATGAGAAGCCTCGCCGCGACCATCGCGCTCTCGGCCGCCGTCACCGCGGCCACGCTCGTGATCTCCACGATCTGCGGCCTTCTGCTCGCAAGGCGCACGTTCGCGGGGCGCCGTGCGCTCGTCGCGCTGCTCACGTTTCCGCTTGCGTTTCCGGGCGTGGTAGTCGGCTTCATGGTCATCATGCTCGCAGGCCGCCAGGGACTCATCGGCGCGCTTTCGCTGCGGCTCACCGGCGAGCGCTGGGTCTTCGCCTACTCGATGGCGGGACTCTTCGCGGGCTACCTGTACTTTTCGATTCCGCGCGTGATCGTGACCGTGATGGCCTGCGCAAGCCAGCTCGACGGCTCGCTCGAAGAAGCCGCGCGTTCGCTTGGCGCGTCGTCGTGGCGCGTGCTGTGCGATGTGATCCTGCCCGCGCTCGCGCCCGGCCTCGTCGCTGCAGGGGCGATCTGTTTCGCGACCGCGATGGGTGCGTTTGGCACGGCGTTCACGCTCGCCACCGACATCGACGTTCTGCCGATGACCATCTACACCGAGTTCACGCTCAACGCCAACATGGTGACGGCGGCGGGCCTGTCCATCGTGCTCGGTCTCGTCACGTGGGCGGTGCTCACGCTCGCGCGCAGCGTGACGGGTGCGGCCGTCGCGGCTACGGCATGAGCACAGTGGTTTTGAGGATTCCAGAATGAATTCGGTCGTCAATTCCGCAGCTTCGGCAGCGCAAGACATGCACGAGGCGCCGGGCCAGCCGCCTGCCGCGCGGCGGCGCGTCGCGCTGCCCTCGGCGCGCGCGTGGATTACTTGCGCGCAATGGCTCGTCACGCTCGCCACGTGCGCGTTTCTCATCGTGCCTGTCGTGATGTCGATCGTCGCGGGGCTCACCGTCAACTATTTTCGTGGCGTGGCGAGCGGCCTCACGCTGCGCTGGCTCGACCAGGTCTGGACGCAGTATCACGCGAGCGTATTCCTCTCGCTCGAAGTGGCGGCCGCCACGCTCGCCATCACGCTCGTGACCGGCGTGCCCGCGGGCTATGCGCTCGCACGCAGCCGCACGCGCCTCTCGCGTTTCATCGAAGAGTTGCTCGTGCTGCCCGTGGCTCTGCCCGGCCTCGCTTCGGCGCTCGCGCTGCTCGTGGTGTACGGCGGCTTCAGCACGTTTCGCATGAGTGCGGCGTTCATCGTGGTCGGCCACGTGGTGTTCACGCTGCCGTTCATGGTGCGGCCCGTGGCGGCCGTGTGCGCGTCGGCAGACCTGCGCACGCTCGAGGAAGGCGCCGCGAGCCTCGGTGCGCGCTTCTGGCAGCGCTTCACGACCATCGTGCTGCCCAACGCGCGCCCCGGCATCGTGGCAGGCGCGCTCGCGGTGCTCACGCTCTCGATCGGCGAATTCAACCTCACGTGGATGCTGCACACGCCCGACACCAAAACGCTGCCAGTGGGCCTCGCGGACACCTACGCATCGCTGCGCATCGAAGTGGGCAGCGCCTACACGATACTCTTCTTCCTCATGACGATGCCGCTGCTCGTGGCAATGCAATGGCTCGGCGTGGACGTACCTGGCGCCTCAGGAAAGCCAACTGGCAAGCCGCGTCTCGCAGGCCAGCAAAGGAACAACAAGGATTCCGAATGAAACTCGAACCGATCCCGATTACGCTCACGCGCTGCGCGAAAACGTTTCGCGGCACGCGAGTGCTCGAACCGCTCGACCTCGCGATCGGCGCAGGCGAAACGCTCGTGTTGCTCGGCCCTTCGGGCTGCGGCAAGACCACCACGCTGCGCATGATCGCGGGTCTGGAAACGCCCGACGCCGGCGGCCGTGTCGCTTTCGGCGACGAGGACGTGACCGCGCAGCCTATCGAGCAGCGCAAGGTCGGCATGGTGTTCCAGAACTACGCGCTCTTTCCGAACCTCGACGTGCGCGGCAACATCGGTTATGGCCTGAAAATCCAGCGCGTCCCCGCCGCCGAGGCGCGCGCACGTGTCGACGAACTGCTCGCGATGATGCGCCTCGAAGCGCACGCGGCCAAGCCCATCAACCAGCTTTCGGGCGGCCAGCGCCAACGCGTGGCGCTCGCGCGCGCGCTGGCGCCGCACCCGCGTGTGCTGCTGCTGGACGAGCCGCTCACCGCGCTCGATGCACGCCTGCGCGACACCCTGCGCGGCGAGATGAATGCGCTCTTGCGCGAACTGGGCGTGACGACGGTCTATGTCACGCACGATCAGGCCGAGGCGATGGAACTGGGCGACCGCATCGTCGTGATGAGCGCGGGCCGCATCGAGCAGATCGGCACGCCGCGCGAGATCTACTTCCAGCCTGCGAGCCGTGCAGTCGCGCAGTTCGTCGGCACGCTTAACCGGATCGCCGGAGAATGGCAAGGCGGCATGCTGCGCACGAGCGGCGGCGCCGTGCCGGCCAACGCGTCCCAAACGACCGGCGCCGCCGAACTGTATTTCCGCCCCGAAGACGCCACGCTCGCCGACCCGGTCGGCGCACAACTGCGCGGCGTAATCGAACAGGCGACCTTTCTCGGCGAGCGCACGCGCCTGACCATCGGCGGCGCCGCGCCCGATGCCCTGCTCGTCGACGTGGCGGGCCGCATCGAGCTGGCGCGCGGCACGCCGGTTGGCATCTCGATCGCCCCTGAAGCACTCATTGCGCTTGCGTAAATCTTACAAAACGAGGACTACCATGCTGCTCGCCCAGATCAGCGACCTGCACATCAAGCCACCGGGCGCGCTCGCCTATCGCCGCGTCGATACGGCCGCGAGCCTTGCACGCACCATCGCCAGGCTCAATGCGCTCACGCCGCGCCCGGACGCGGTGCTCATGACCGGCGACCTCGTCGATCAGGGCTCGCTCGAAGAATACCGGCACCTCAAAACGCTGCTCGACACGCTCGAGATTCCGTACTGGCTCCTGATCGGCAACCACGACGCGCGCGGGCCGCTGCGCGAAGTGTTTCCCGATCGGCCCGAACTGCGCGAGGGCGGCGAGTTCGTCCAGTACGCGGTGGACCTCGGCGCGCTACGCGTGATCGCACTCGACTCCATGCAGCCGGGGCAAAGCGCGGGCACGCTCTGCGAAGCGCGTCTTGCGTGGCTCGCGCAGCAGCTCGAGGCGGCGCGCGGCAAGCCCGTGGTGGTCGCGCTCCATCACCCGCCGTTCGACTGCGGCATTGGTCACATGGATGCAATTCGCCTCGACGACCGAGCCGCGCAGGCGCTCGAAGCGCTCGTGGCACGGCATCCCAACGTCGAGCGCGTGCTGTGCGGTCACGTGCACCGGCCCATGTTCGTGCGCTTCGGCGGCACGATTGCCTCGGCCGTGCCCGCGCCCGCTCACCAGGTCACGCTCGACCTCGCGCCCGATGCGCCCTCCACCTTCACGCTCGAGCCGCCCGCCTTTGCGCTGCATCGTTACGATCCGAACGGCGGGATCGTGACGCACCACGAGTACGTCGAGACGTTCGACGGCCCGTATCCGTTCTACGAGCCCTCGGGCGAGCTGATCGGCTGAATGCGCAGCTAGACGCACGCCTGGCGGCGCGTTCCCGCGCCGTCAGCGCGATTGCGCGCGCTCCGGTATGATCGGCACGCTCGAAGCTTGTCTTCCGTCTGACCGGGCGCCACCCGCATTTCGCTCATGTCCACACCTGATTCCGCAACCGCTGGCGAAAGCCAGTCGCTGCGCGGCCTGCTGCTCCTGCTCGCGACCATCGCGGGCGTCACGGTCGCGAACATCTACTTCAACCAGCCGCTGCTAGACGACTTCCGCCAGAGCTTCCCGGCCGGCGCGGCGTGGATCGGCGCCGTGCCGGCGGGCACCCAGCTCGGCTACGCAGCCGGCATGCTGCTGCTCGCGCCGCTCGGCGACCGCTACGACCGCCGCCGCATCATCCTGCTGCAAACGGCCGGCTTGTGCGTCGCCCTGCTCGTCGCGGCCACCGCGCCGTCACTTGCCGTTCTGGTCGGCGCGAGCCTCGCGATCGGCATCCTCGCCACCATCGCACAGCAGGCCGTGCCGTTTTCCGCCGAACTCGCGCCGCCCGAGGCGCGCGGCCACGCGGTCGGCACCGTGATGAGCGGGCTCTTGCTCGGCATTCTGCTCGCGCGTACGGCGGCCGGGTTCGTCGGACAGTACTTTGGCTGGCGTGCGGTGTTCGGCGCGTCGATTGTCGCGCTGCTCGTGCTTGCGGTCGTGATCGTGAAAAAACTGCCAAAGAGCCAGCCCACCTCGCAGCTCGGCTACGGCAAGCTGCTCGGCTCGATGTGGCATCTCGTGCTGGAGCTGCCCGGCCTGCGCGAAGCGTCGGCAACGGGTGCTTGCCTCTTCGCCGCGTTCAGCCTCTTCTGGCCCGTGCTCACGCTGCTGCTCGCGGGCGAGCCGTTCCATCTCGGGCCGCAGGTGGCGGGGCTTTTCGGCATCGTCGGCGCGGCGGGCGCGATGGCCGCGCCCATGGCGGGCCGCTCGGCCGACAAGCGCGGGCCGCGCGCGGTCATCACGATGTCGATCGTGCTGATGGCGCTCGCGTTCGTTATCTTCGCGTTCTCCGGCAAGAGCCTGATCGGCCTCGTGATCGGCGTGATCGTGCTCGACGTCGGCGTGCAGGCCGCGCAGATCTCGAATCAGTCGCGCATCTACGCGCTGCGCCCCGAGGCGCGCAGCCGCGTGAATACGGTGTTCATGGTCTGCTACTTCATTGGCGGCGCAACCGGCTCCGCCGTGGGCGTGACGGCCTGGCATGCGTTCGGCTGGATCGGCGTGTGCGTGGCCGGCATTGCGTTCACGGCTCTCGCGGGCTGGATTCACCATGCAACGCGCCCGCGCGTGGGCACGGGCGCACAGGCTTCTTCCTGAGGGCGAGTCTGCGCGCTATTTGTGCGCGTACAGCAGGTCAGTCATGTCGTCGGCGTGTTCCTCTTCCGTCGCGAGGATTTGCTCGAAGATGCGCCGCGTGGTCGTGTCATCGTGGCCGAGATAGTTGATGATCGCGCGATAGCTTTCGATCGCGATGCGCTCCGCGATCAGATTCTCGCGGATCATGTCCTTCAGGCCGGCGCCTTCCTTGTATTCCGAGTGCGAGCGCTCGACCAGCGTCGACGGCGAGAAGTCAGGCTCGCCGCCGAGTTGCACGATGCGCGCCGCGAGCATGTCGGCGTGCTGCTGCTCCTCGTTCGCGTGCTGAAGAAACTCGGCCGCCACCGACTCGGACTCGATGCCCTTCGCCATGAAATGGTGCCGCTTGTAGCGCAGCACGCACACGAGTTCCGTGGCGAGCGAATCGTTGAGCAGCTTGAGCACGGTCTGGCGATTCGCGGGGTAGTCCGGCGTGACCGATCCCTGGTCGAGATTGCGGCGCGCTTCATCGCGCACGCGTTTGAGATCGAACTCGAACGAAGCGTGTGTCTTCGACATCTGACTCTCCTTCAAACATGGCATGCATGAACGGGGTGGTGCGCAGCGGTTTGGCATTGCGTGCGTCATCCGTGCATCACGCCTAGCAATAGCGTGACCACGAAGACCACGAGGAAGATGTAGAACAGGATCTTGGCGATTTCGGCCGCGCCCGCGGCAATGCCGGTGAAGCCGAACACAGCGGCAATGATCGCGATGATGAAAAACACGATGGCGTAGTGAAGCATGGCGTAGTCCTCCTTGTGGCCGGATGTGCTGCGCTATGTCGCGCCTGCATCGGTGCTAGCGCAAGCAGCGGACCTGATGGCGGACACATAGGGAGGCACAAATGACCGGGCACGCGACGTGCTGGACAGTGGCCACCTTTGACACCGTGGAGGACTTCCTCATGAAACGCCTGATTGCCCTCTTTCTCGTTACCGCTTCGCTGGCAGCGCTTTCGGCCTGCAACACGATGGCGGGTGCCGGCGAGGACGTTTCCGCGGGCGGCCACGCCCTCACGAACTCCGCGGAAAAGGCCAAGTAATCGCGTCTGGCATCGATCGGTCAGCGACGAAGATGCGGCCGCTCCGAACCACACATGCGGGGCGGCCGCGCACGCCAATGTGGCGCGATGAGGCGAAGCGCGTCGCCGCGAAAGGATGAGCTTAGGAGGACGTGCGGCGGCGGTCGTCGAAGAGAAACGACAAACCCACGCTACCGAGAATCAGCACGGTCGCGACGACGGTGCCGCTCGTGACCGGCTCGCCGAGCAGCAGCGCGCCGAGCGCGACGGCAACAACGGGATTCACGTACATGCAACTGCTCGCCACGAGCGGGCTGGTATTGCGGATCAGATAGCCATACGCGACATAGGCCGCCATCGTGCCGATGAACATCAGGTAGAAGAACGCCACGAGCGGCAGAACGTGCAACTCGCCCATGCGCTCGCCGCTAATCCACGCGACCGAGGTTGAAATGGCGCCGCCGAGGCCGATTTGCAGCGCCGTCGCGATGAACAGATCGGTAGGCAACCTGAGCTTGCCCGCCAGATGTGCGCCGATCGCCCAGAAGAGCGCGCCACACAGAATCGCGAGGCTGCCGCCCGCCGAACCCGAAGCACCGCCGCCATGACTCAGGATCGCAATGCCGACGAGGCCGAGCGCGACCGCGGCCCATTCGGCCTTCGCCACGCGCCGCCCGGTCACCGCCGAGATCACGGTCGCGAAGAGCGGCACTGTGGCGACCATCACGGCCGCCGTGCCAGTGCCCACGGTCCGCATGCCGTAGGCGAGCATGCCGCTCGACAGGCCCACGAGCAGCGTGCCCACCACGCCCGCGTTGCGCACTTCGAGGAGGGTCGGCATGACGGGTCGCCGGCGCATGGCAAAGACGAACAACCCGATCCCGGCAAGCAGATTGCGCAAACCGGAGAGCAGCAGCGGCGGGAACGATTCGAGCGCAACCTTCACGCCGAGATACGTCGAGCCCCAAACGAAGTAGACGACCGCGAGCGAGAGCGCGACGCGCCCGGCGCGCGACTGCGGCAACCGCACGCCGCGCACGAAACGCCATAGCGCGGCGGCGGCCTGAAGGACCGTTGACATGAAGGATTGGGGGTTCACGCGGGAAGGAAAACGGGGAGGCATCGTCATTTTGCCGCGGCACATGAAGGGCAGAACCGCGGGCGCCCCGGCGGCAAGGCGGCGGGACGGGTGAAGCTCGACGGCATGGTGCAGATGCGCAAGAACGCGAAAAAGGACGGAGTGCGAAGGACACCCGGGACGGGCGAACCGCATTATGCAACAACGCCGGTCGTCGCGGATGCTTTCAGGATGCTTTATGCGCGGTGTGTCGTTGTGTTCGCGTCACAGTGCGAAGCGCGAGCCGGAATGGCCGATCGCGCACCCTATCGCGGTGCTGCGACAGCGTCGCGCCAGGTTCGTGAGATCGTGCTAGCATGGTCGAATCTTTCGTTTAACTTTCATTTACTTCATTTCTAACACGCCGTTCGCCATGTTTTTGCTTGTTTCGCGTCCCGTCCCCGTCTTGCCGCCGCGCAGTTTGCGCAGCGCGCCGGCGCGTGCGCGAGCCGGCCGCGAGCGAACGGCGGCGCGGCCGCTGTCCACCCGAGCGCGCGCCCTGCCTCCTCTGTCCGCCCCGCTTTCCGCCGCCCGGCGTCCGCACTGAACCTGCCTCCCCAAGCCATCGGAGCCGTTCGGTCGGGCTCCGGGCCGATCCGTTGCGCCCCGCTGCGGCCCGCGCGCCATTGCGCGATTTCGCCCGCCAGCCCTCGCCCGTCCCTCGACTTTCATCTGGATCGCAAGGAGAACCGTCATGTCGAAAAAAATCCGCTACCTCACCGAACTCGACGTCGCCCGCCTCGAGAAATGCGCCGCTGAACCCGGCGCCGCACTGGCCCGTCAAACCATGCTCGACGACCTGCTCGAACACGCCGTAATCGTGGAGCCGCGCGACGTCGCCGCCAATGTCGTGACGATGAACTCGCAGGTGACGCTCGTGGACGAGCGCAACGGCGAAGCCCTCACGTACACCGTCGTCTATCCCCATGAGGCGAACGTCGACGCCGGGCGGCTGAACGTGTTTTCGCCAGCGGGTCTCGCGCTGCTCGGCGCCAAACGGGGCAACGCCGTGCGCTTCACGACGCCGGGCGGCGCGGTCGAAACACTGAAAATCGAACGCATCCTGTTTCAGCCAGAAGCCTCGAAGGATTTCACGCTGTAAGTTCCGCGCGCGTGACACATCTCGCGCGCGAAGGCACTTGCCAGATCGTCGCAGCGCGGTGTATCGTTTGGCCTTGCTTACGCGGGGGTCCTGCGTTATGCGCCGCATCGAACGAAAGTCGTGCTGCGTATTTCGCGGGTGAGAAATACCCTTTGAACCTGATCTGGATAATGCCAGCGCAGGGAAGCGTCCGGACTTCGCAACATCGCTCAACGCCTCATCCATCACAGCGAAGTCCGTCCACGTTCCGTCTCGTCTCCTGCTAAGCCGCTGTTCCCACTTTGCATTGCATGGAGAGAGAGACGCATGAACGCGAATCCGAAGTTCATTTCCGCCAACGCGCACGTCGACGAAGCCGCGATCGCGCCGCTGCCCAATTCCCGCAAGATCTACGTGACCGGATCGCAGCCCGATATCCGCGTGCCGATGCGCGAAATCACGCAGGCGGATACGCCCACGGGCTTCGGCGGCGAGAAGAACCCGCCGATCTACGTCTACGACACCTCGGGTCCGTACACCGACCCGGAAGCGAAGATCGACATTCGCGCGGGCCTGCCCGCGCTGCGCCAGAGCTGGATCGAAACGCGCGGCGACACCGAAGCCCTGCCGGGCCTCTCCTCCGAATACGGCCGCGAGCGCGCCGCCGACCCCGCAACGGCGGAGCTGCGTTTCCCGGGCCTGCATCGCACGCCGCGCCGCGCGAAGGCCGGCAAGAACGTCACGCAGATGCACTACGCGCGCCAAGGCATCATCACGCCGGAAATGGAGTACATCGCGATTCGCGAGAACCAGCGCCGCGCCGAGTATCTGGAAAGCCTCAAGGCCAGCGGCCCGAACGGCGCGAAGCTCGCGGCGATGATGGGCCGCCAGCATCCGGGCCAGGCGTTCGGCGCAGCGGCTTTCGGCGCGAACGCCCTTCAGGAGATCACGCCCGAGTTCGTGCGCGAGGAAATCGCGCGGGGCCGAGCAATCATCCCGGCGAACATCAACCACCCGGAAAGCGAGCCGATGATCATCGGCCGCAACTTCCTCGTGAAGATCAACGCCAACATCGGCAATTCCGCGGTCACGTCGTCGATCGGCGAGGAAGTCGACAAGATGACGTGGGCGATCCGCTGGGGCGGCGACACGGTCATGGATCTTTCGACCGGCAAGCACATTCACGAAACGCGCGAGTGGATCATCCGCAACTCGCCGGTGCCGATCGGTACGGTGCCGATTTACCAGGCGCTCGAAAAGGTCAACGGCAAAGCCGAAGACCTCACGTGGGAAATGTTCCGCGACACGCTCATCGAACAGGCCGAGCAAGGCGTGGACTACTTCACGATCCACGCGGGCGTGCGCCTGCAATACGTGCCGCTCACCGCGAACCGCATGACGGGCATCGTCTCGCGCGGCGGCTCGATCATGGCCAAGTGGTGCCTCGCGCATCACAAGGAGTCCTTCATTTATGAGCATTTCGAAGAGATCTGCGAAATCATGAAGGAATACGACGTGAGCTTCTCGCTCGGCGACGGCCTGCGCCCCGGCTCGATCTACGACGCCAACGACGAAGCGCAACTCGGCGAACTGAAGACGCTCGGCGAACTCACGCAGATCGCGTGGAAGCACGACGTGCAGGTGATGATCGAAGGCCCGGGCCACGTGCCGATGCAGCTCATCAAGGAGAACATGGATCTCCAGCTCGACTGGTGCAAGGAAGCGCCCTTCTACACGCTCGGGCCGCTCACCACCGACATCGCGCCGGGCTACGACCACATCACTTCGGGCATCGGCGCCGCGATGATCGGCTGGTTCGGCACGGCCATGCTTTGCTACGTCACGCCGAAGGAACACCTGGGCTTGCCGAACAAGGACGACGTGAAGGAAGGCATCATCACGTACAAGCTCGCGGCGCATGCGGCCGATCTTGCGAAGGGTCATCCGGGCGCGCAGGTGCGCGACAACGCGTTGTCGAAGGCGCGCTTCGAGTTCCGCTGGGAAGACCAGTTCAACCTCGGTCTCGATCCGGACAAGGCGCGCGAGTTCCACGACGAAACGCTGCCGAAGGACTCGGCCAAGGTCGCGCACTTCTGCTCGATGTGCGGCCCGCACTTCTGCTCGATGAAGATCACCCAGGACGTGCGCGACTTCGCCGCGAAGCAGGGCGTGAGCGATGACGAAGCCCTGAAAAAAGGCATGGAAGTGAAGGCGGTCGAGTTCATCAAGCAAGGCGCCGAGATTTATCAGCGCCAGTAAGCTCACCGCGTCCCAGGCGGGCCCTTGCGGCCCGCCGATACATTTTCTAACGACTCCCACAACTCTCTGACAAGCGCACACACCCGGATACGGGTCGGCTGCCTAGGATGAGGGTATTGGAGGCGCGGCGTGTGCGCGAAGCGCAAGTCGCACCTCACACTCAAACGCACTATGCGTAGGGAGTCGACCCATGACAACACTCAAACGCGCAGGCATGCTGCTCACGGTAACGACACTCGTCGCCGTGCTGGGCAGCCTGACTGCATGCGACAACATGTCGAGACGCGACCGCGATACGGTCATCGGTGCGGGCGTGGGCGGTGTGGCCGGCGCTGCGATTGGCGGCAATGCACTCTCCACCGTGGGCGGCGCGGCAGTCGGCGGCTTGATCGGCAATCAGGTTGGCAAGTAAGCATCAAGGCAAGCACTAAGGCCTTAAGGCCGGACGAACCGACGATGCGGCTACGCGTTTAGCCTCACGATCGGTGCGACGGCACGCAACAGTAACGACATGACAGGCAACACGCCATTCAAGGCGTGCATCAGGGAAGGATGCGCGGCGCAGACCCTCACGGGCTGCGCCGCGTTTGCGTGGGTCAAGCGTCAACGCACGCGCGAAGTGAAACATGCGCTTGAACGATTGGCTTGAAACATTCCGTTAACGAGCCGCAACGCAAAACCCACAGGTACGGCGTAAGCTCGAACGATCAAACGGCCTGAGCCTGAACGCGATAACCCTGCGCGGCCGTTCGCCATTCGCGGAGCCCGCCATGAAACGTCCGTTAGTGCTTGTGATCGCCGCCGCGACCCTGCTCCCCGCGCTTTCCGGCTGCTACTACTACGCCCCCTACGGCTACCCGCCCTACTACTACGGCACCGTGCCCGTAGCCGCCACCCAGCAGGAAACCGCAGTCGTGCAAACCGCGCCGAACCCCGCGCCACTCGCCGTGCCCGACGCACAGTATCCCGGTCCGCTCTATTCCACGCAGCCCGTTGCGATCGCCGTGCCTGCGTGGACCGCTTATCCGGCTTATCCGGCCGCCTACCCCGCGTATTACCCTTACCCCGCGTACGGCTGGGGCTGGGGCGCGCCCGCCGTCTCATTCGGCTTCGGCTACTGGAGCGGCGGCGGCGGACACTGGCATCACTGACACTCACGCGCGATACTGCGCTGCGACACGCACCGCAAAACGGTGCCGGACCGTACTTTCCCTCCTTGACGCTCCCGTCTCGTTATCTATCCTCCAAGTGGGCTAGCGGGGATTGAAGCACCGCCTTAACTCGGCCGCCTGGCCGGGCACCGAACTCCACAGCCGACGACGCGCCCCGGCGCACGCTGCCGCATTGCTGCGCCGATAACGAACCAGCATAAAGGAGACGTGATGTTCCACCAGCTGCTGACCCCTATCGGCAATTCGCTGCTGTTTTCGTTTCTCATCGCCGTGCTGCCCATTGTCACCGTGCTGGCCCTGCTGGGCTGGGCGCGGCGGCCCGCCTGGCAAGCCTCACTCGCAGGACTCGTAGTCGGTCTGATCGTCGCGATCGCCGGCTGGCAGTTTCCAGTCAATCTCGCGATCAGCTCGGTGCTCGCGGGCGTGGTATTCGCGCTATGGCCGGTGATGTGGATCGTCGTCACGGCGATCCTGCTCTACAACATCGCGCTGCGCTCAGGCCGTTTCGCGGCGTTTCGCATGTGGCTGCTCGACAATCTGCCCAACGACCGGCGCATCGTGCTCGTCGTGGTCGGTTTCTCGTTCGGCGCGCTGTTTGAAGGGATTTCCGGCTTCGGCACGCCCGTCGCCATTACGAGTTCGCTGCTCATCATGCTCGGCTTCCCGGCACTCGAAGCCCTGACCTTTACGCTCATCTTCAATACGGCGCCTGTCGCGTTCGGCGCGCTCGGCGTGCCGATCACCGTGCTCGGCGCCGTGACGCACCTGCCCGCCGATCTGCTCGGCCAGATGGTCGGCCGCCAGTTGCCGTTCTTCGCGTTGCTGCTGCCGTTCTACGTGATCGCGATCTATGCGGGCGTGAGCAGCATGCTGCGCATCTGGCCGGTGCTGCTCGTCGCGGGCGGCAGCTTCGCCCTCACGCAGTTCGTCACGGCCAACTTCATCAACTACAGCCTCACCGACGTGCTCTCGTCGCTCGTCTCGCTGATCCTCACCATCCTGTTCCTGCGCGTATGGAAGCCTGTGCCCGATCCGCGCTTCGCCATCAAGGTCGATCGCGCGAAGGAGACACGCGGCGCCGTGACGGGTGCACAGGGCTGGTATCCGTGGATCATCGTCGCGGCCGTGGTGATCATCTGGACCGTCGCGAAGATCTTTACGATCGGCGACGTGAAAGTGCCGTGGCCGGGCCTCGACAAGGCCGTGTTCATCACGCTCTACAACACGCCCTATGGCGCGATCTGGGACTTCCAGCCGCTCGCCACCGGCACGGCGATCCTCGTTGCGGCCATCATCACCGCGTTCGTCGTGCGCCTGAAGCCCGCCGATTTCGGCAGCGCGATCGTCGATACCTGGGGGCAGACGCGCATCGCCATCCTCACGGTCGCGACCATCGTCGGGCTCGCGTTCCTCATGAACTATTCGGGGCTCACCTATACGCTCGGTCTCGGCGTGGCTTCGGTCGGCGCGTTCTTCCCGCTGGTTTCAGCCTTTCTCGGCTGGGTCGCGGTGTTCCTCTCGGGCAGCGACACGTCGGGCAATGCGCTGTTCGGCAACCTGCAGGTGGTGGCCGCGAAACAGCTCAACCTCAATCCCATCCTGATGGCGGCGACGAACTCGTCGGGCGGCGTGATGGGCAAGATGATCTCGCCGCAAAACATCTCAACCGGCGTCGCCACCACGGACCTCAAGGGCCAGGAAGGCCATGTGTTCGCGAAGACCTTCAAGCACTCGATCCTGTTGACGGTGCTGCTCGGTATCCTCGTGTGGCTGCAGCAGAACGTATTCACCTGGATGATTCCGCACTGAGCCGAACTGCGCCCGCATGAAAAAACCCGCCTGCGCGGCGAAGCGCAGGCGGGTTTTTCTTTTGCCACACAAGCCAGCGGTTGCTGGCTTGAGCGCAAGGCTTAATGCAGTTCGTCGACCACGAGGCTCATGATCTCCTGCGCCGGGCGCGACGAGTCGATCTGGCCGCTGTCGTCAACGATCGCAATGCGCGTCTGGTTGTCCGTCACGGCGCGCACGTTGAGCTTGTACTGCTTGGCGATCTTTTCCTTGCGGCCGTGGAAGATCTGGTTCCAGAAACCCTGTTCGTCCGAGCTCAGATCCTTCGGATCGACGTAGCGCACGTAGTAGATGCCCTTCGTGCGATCGCGGTCGTCCACCGTGAAGTTGGCGCGATCGAGCGCAATGCCCACGCGCACCCAGGCGCGGTCGTACGGCTCGCCGAGCGTGAGTTCGGTCGACGTGTACTGACCCGACGTACCCTGTGCGCCCGATTTCGAGCCGCTGCCCGATTGCTGACCGACGGCGGCGACGTTTTGCGCGGCCACGGCGGCCGCGGCGGCATCCGGAGCCTTCGACTTCGCGTCGGTGCCCTTGCTGTTGGCCTTGGCGTCGGCTTCGGCTGCGACCTGCGCGTCGGGCACGCCCGGCTTCGCATTCGCGAGCGTCATCATGAGGCGCTTGAGGTACTCGGCTTCGAGCGCCGGGTCATTGGGCTTCGGCACCCACTTGCTGGAGTCGTTATTGGTGCCCGAAAGCTGTTCGCTCAGCCCCTTCTGGCTGATGAACACATAGGTGCCACCTGTAGGCGACGTTTCGAGGCGCGTGCGGTACTTGTTGCGCTCGGCGGTCACGTACGAGTTGCCCGTGGCCCACGACAGCGTGTTGCGGATCAGACCGTCGCTGATCTTCGGATGGGTTTCGTTCCAGTCCGTTTCCATCACGCCCTTGTCGCGCTGGTCAACGACGAGCAGGAAGCCCTGTTCCTGCCAGAAGCGGCGCACCTGCGCCCAGACCTGGTCGGGCGTGCGGCTGTCGATGACAAGCCAGCTTTCCGTGCCGTCACGCTGGATATGCATGCCCGGCACTTGCGGAACCACCTGGCTCTGGTCGGACTGCGGCGCCGCGGCCTGAGTCTCCTTGAGCGAGGACAGCGAGGTTTCGCCGCCCTGCGGCGCGAGCGAGCGCTGGTCAGACGCTTCGTCGAGCATGTTCGGCGGCACAGCGAGCGAGGACTGCTTCGCCTTGGCGTCACTACGGTAATCGATCTTGCCTGGCGTCGGCGAGCTGCAGCCGGCGACCAGCCCGCCCGCCATCAGAAGCGCAAGCGCGCGTGCGGCAAGACGTTGATGAAAATCACTCATGTTCGGGTAATCCCTTCGGCTACGCCACGGCCAGTTTCCGTGGATCAACCAAACATTTTACCGGTCCGGCGGCCCGATGTGCAAAAACCACGGAGTCGCACTGAATCCGGGTCCAGCTTCAGCCGCGGCGAAGCACGCGTGACCGTACCCGTGACAGCTAAAACCCGCCTATCCGTAACATTCATCCACATTCGATTCGGCACTACGAACCTGCTGAATCGCCAGCAATTCCCTTTTAGATCAATGCCCTAACTCGAAGCCACGTCAAGACGTCCTTTTGCGCTGCGCCGGCCTTCCGGTCTGAGACGCTTGCGAGAACGACCCCGGTGCTAATTTCACAGCGAAATCTCAAAAAAGAAATTCATAAAAAGCGGGACCGGAGAGCGTCATGAAAACTTGCAGCCTCACCCAGGCGGGCCGCGCCGCGGCCCTCGCCTGCGCGCTCAGTTGCCTGAGCTTCGCCGCCACACCCGCTCGCGCCGCGCTCGGCGACACCGCAGCGGTGCCGGCCGGCGCCACGCAGCGCGTTGTCGGCGGCGGCGCGGCGCGCGTCGTCAGCGATGTCGACGACGGCGGCACGACCATCAACGAATACGTGGGGAACGCCACCGGCACGGTCTTCGCGTACACGTGGCAGGGGCCGGCTCAGCCTAACGTGGAAACGCTGCTGGGCCGTTACGCAGCGGACTGGCGCAGCGCCGCCGCGGCGCTTCACGCCGCCGGCCGCGACGGCCTGCATGCCGCGCGCGTGGACGGCGCGCAGGTCGTGGTGGAGACGGCCGGCCACATGCGCGCCTACGTGGGGCGCATGTGGCTGCCCGCCGCGCTGCCCGTGGGCGTAAGCGTTGGGGACCTGCAATGAAGGCCCGCACCCAGCGCCGATCGCGCGCGCGCGGCATCGGGCAGAACGTCGCCATCATCGTGCTTTGCACCTTGCTGACGGCTTGCGGCGGCGGCGGAAGCAGTGGCACCGCTGCCGCGAGCACAGGCGCCAGCGCACCCACAAGCGCCCCGTCATCGGCAAGTGCGGCAGGCCCCGCGAGCACGCCGTCTGCCACGAGCACGAGCGGCACGGTCCCGCAATCGACCACGCCCAACGTCGTGGCCGTCACGGTCGGCCCGACGGCCACCTCGACGCGCAACATGCTGATGGCGAGCGTCACGGTTTGCCTGCCGGGCACCACGAACTGCGCGAGCGTCGCCAACGTGCAGGTCGATACTGGCTCGCAGGGCCTGCGCCTGCTGGCTACCGCGCTGCCAGCTGGCTTCGTGTTGCCCGCCGTGCCAGCCGGCACGAGCGCCGACATCGCGGGTGAATGCGCCGTGTTCGGTACGGGCTACACGTGGGGGGCGGTGCGCAGCGCCGACGTGAAACTCGCGGGCGAAGTGGCCGCCGCCCTGCCGATCCAGCTGATTGCCGACCCGGCCGTGCCCGCCTCCGCACCGGCCGGCTGCGCCGGCAGCGGTCTCGCGATGAACAGCGCCACCACGCTGCGCTCGAACGGCATCCTCGGCGTGGGACCGTTCAGCGCCGACTGCGGCGCGACCTGCGTGACGGCGGCAGCCACGCCGTGGTACTACGCGTGCCCGGCGAGCGGCTGCACGGCGAGCGCGCAACCGCTCGCGCAGCAGGTCAGCAACCCGGTGGCGGCCTTTGCCACCGACAACAACGGCGTGGTCATCGACCTGCCTGGCGTGGCGGACAGCGGCGCCTCCGAAGTAAGCGGGTCGATGATCTTCGGCATAGGCTCGCAGGCGAACAATGCGCTCGGCAGCGCGAGCGTACTGCGCGCGAACTCGGGCACCGGCTACGTGAAAACGACGACATCGGACGGCACCGTCTACTCGCTGAGCTATCTCGACACCGGCTCGAACGCGCTCTACTTCAACAGCACGACGATGACGCGCTGCGGCTTCTGGTATTGCCCGAGTTCGCCCGCAAGCTTCGGCGCGACGATAGCCGGTATCGACGGCGTGGGCGCTTCGGTGACCTTCTCCGTGGCGAGTTCGACCACGCTGTTCGCCACCGGCAACTGGGCATTCGGCAATCTGGCTGGCTACAACGCGAGCGCGTTCGGCTGGGGGCTGCCCTTCTTCTTCGGACGGCGCGTGTTCACGGCGATCGCCTCGCAGGTCACGCCTGCCGGCAATGGTCCGTTCTTCGCGTTCTGAGCGCGACGGCGGCGGCAACGGCCGTCACAAACGACGAAGGCCTCTCGCGAGGCCTTCATGCGCGCAGATTTCGCGGACGGCGAAACGGCACGGCAAACAGCGTGAATTCGCCTTAGTCGTTCGCGGCGTTCGGGTCGGGCGTGGTCTTTGCGAGCCGCGCCGGCGCGAGCCAGCGGAACGTCGCGAGGCCCGATTCGTTGAAGGTGCACTCCGCTGCCGTCGGTGTGACCGCGGCCTTCTTGATGCCGAGCTTTGCAGCCAGCGCCGCAACCGGCGTGGTCGGCTTGCCCCCCGCGACGCCGTCCTGAGCGACGGGAGCCGTGGGAACCGAAATCGTGCCGGGCAGCGCCCCCGCCTGCACCGACGGTACCGCGATCAGCGGCGCCGCCTGGGCGGTCTGCCCGGTCGCTGACACGGCTGCCGATGCAGCCGAAGCCGCCGACGCAGATGGCGCCGACGCAGCCACAGCGGCCGACGCCGCGCCGTTCTCGAGCCGCCCTTCGATCACCACGCGCGCGCCACGATACGTCGTCGCGCTATGCGTCACCTTCAGGTCGCCGAGCGTCGTATCGGCAAGGCGGTTACGCATCTCCTCTTCGCAGGTGCTGGTGTTGCGGTACTGCGCCGCGCATCCCGCGAGCAGGGTGACGGCGGCCGCGAGGCCGACGAAGCATGCGTTACGTTTGTTCATTGCTCATCCGTTTTTCAGGCTGCGGCAATTGTAGCGTACGGGGCGGGGAATCCCTTACGGCGCTCGCCCCCGCGCGCGACCCTGCTATCATCGCCGCTGTATATCCGTACAGTGCCGCGCGTGCTTCCCGATTCTCCCGATCCGTTTTACTACCTCGCGAACTTCGAGCGCGCGCTAGCGTGGCTCGAGGCACGCTGCGCCGACCTGTTCGACGCCGCCGAGCGCCGCTTCGCCGACGATTTCGCCCGCATGCCCCAGGCGTCGCGTGCGCTCTTCGTGCGCATGCTGATGCGCAAGGGGCCCCATTTCCGCGCAAGCCGTCTCGCGTACGACGAAATCGGCTGCCCGCGCGACGCAGCGGCCCCGCTCGTTGCGGCGGGTTGGCTCGACGCAGCGCCCGCGCTCGATCTCGAATCGCTCGCCGCGCTCGTGACGAAAGCCGAACTGCAGGCGCTCGCGGCGCGCCTCGGTGTCGCGCTGGCACCGCGCGCCACACGCACGGCCGCGCTCGAAGCGCTCGAGGCGCACTACGCCGCCGCACCCGACCCGCGCGACTGGCATGGGTGGTTTCCGTCCTCGCCCGACACCGTGCTGCTGTTCGCGAGCGCCCCGCTCTGCGAGCGCCTGCGCCTCATGTTCTTCGGCAACCTGCACCAGGACTGGTCGGAGTTCGTGCTTGCCGACCTCGGCGTCTATCGCTACGAAAGCGTGCCCTTCGATCGTGACTCGCGCGCGTTCCAGCGACGTGAAGACATCGACACATATCTCGCGCTGCGCGATTGCCGCGACGGCCTCGACAGCACCACCCAGGCCTTGGACTTCGACGCCGCCGTCGCTATCGGCACGACACTCGATGCGCTCGACGCGCTGGCCCCGCGCACGCATGCCAACGCCTGGCTGCGCGCTCGCCACGACAAGCTGCGTCACGCCATAGGGCTCGCGGCCGAGCGGGCGGGCGAACCCGAACTCGCGTGGCGCGCTTATCTGGACTGCGGCCATCCTGAATCGCGCTACCGCCGCGTGCGCGTGCTCGAACAGCTAAGCCGCCGCGAGGAAGCGCTCGCGCTCGCGCAGACCATTGCCGATGCGCCGGAAAGCGAAGAGGAAGCGCAGCGCGCCGCGCGCACACTCGGGCGTCTCGCGCGCACGCGAGCGAAGTCGAAACCGAGCACCGAGCCGGGCTTCGTGCAGCTTGAACTCACGCTGCCGGCGGCGCCCGGGGAACTCCGTGTGGAGGAAGCCGCACGCCTCTCGCTCGCTACGCCGCAGGCGCCGGTGTTTTACGTCGAGAACACGCTGATCAACGCCCTCTTCGGCCTGCTCTGCTGGCCCGCGCTGTTCGCGCCGCTGCCCGGCGCGTTCTTCCATCCGTTCCAGCGCGGGCCCGCCGATCTGCACGCCGCCGATTTCGTCGCACGCCGTGCTTCGCACTTCGAAGCATGTCTCGCCGAACTCGAAACGCACACCTACCGCGACTCGATCCAGCGGCGCTATGCACAAAAGGCCGGCATCCAGTCGCCCTTCGTCGCGTGGCCCGCACTGAGCGACGAACTGCTCGCACTGGCGCTCGATTGTTTTCCCGCCGCGCATCTGCGCTTGTGGTTCGAGCGGCTGCTGCGCGAACCCGTTGTCAACCGTTCGGGCCTGCCCGATCTCGTGCGCTTCTGGCCGCACGAACGGCGCTATGAACTGATCGAGGTGAAAGGCCCCGGCGACCGCCTGCAGGACAACCAGCGTCGCTGGCTTGCCTATTGTGTGCAGCACGACATGCCGGTTTCCGTGTTGCAGGTGCGCTGGCCCGATCTGGCTGACGAGACCGACGAAAACGCTGCATCGGCGTTGCGCGCGCCATGAGCTACACCGTCGCCGTGCGCACGCTGTGCGAGTTCACCGCGAAGCGCGGCGACCTCGACTTGCGCTTCACGCCCTCGCCCGATGCAAGCGACGGTCGCGCCGGCCACGCGGCCATCGCCGCGAGGCGTGCGCCCGGCTACGAAACCGAGATCGCGCTCTCCGGCACGTTCGAATCGCTTACCGTGCGCGGCCGCGCCGACGGCTACGATCCCGCGCGCCGCAGGCTCGAAGAATTCAAGACCTATCGCGGCGACCTCGAAGCGATGCGCGAAAATCAGCGTGCGCTTCACTGGGCGCAGTTGCGCGTCTACGGCGCGCTCCTCTGCGACACGCTCGGCCTCGAGGCGCTCGAACTCGCTTTGGTGTACTACGACATCGGTTCGGGGCGCGAGACGGCGCTGGTCGAGCAGGCGAGCGCGTCGGAACTGCGCGCCGCGTTCGAAACGCAATGCCGCCGCTTCGTCGCATGGGCCGAGCAGGAAAGCGCGCACCGCACCGCGCGCGACGCCGCGCTGGCCGCGCTGTGCCTACCGCACCCGCAATTTCGCGCCGGCCAGCGCGATCTCGCCGAAGCCGTCTGGCGCGCGGCCACGCAGGGGCGATGTTTGCTCGCGCAGGCGCCGACCGGCATCGGCAAAACCATCGGCACGCTCTTTCCGCAGTTGAAGGCCTGCCCGCGCGCGGCCATCGACAAAGTCGTGTTTCTGAGCGCGAAAAGCTCGGGCCGCCAGTTGGCGCTCGATGCGCTCGCCACGCTGACCACCGCACCCGAGCAGGCCACCGACAATACGCAGCGAACGCCCCTCCCCTTGCGAGTGCTCGAACTCGTTGCGCGCGAGAAGGCTTGCGAGCATCCCGAAGCGGCATGTCATGGCGAATCCTGCCCGCTCGCGCGCGGCTTTTACGACCGCCTGCCGGCCGCGCGCGCGGCGGCGCTCGAACGCGTGCGGCTCGATCGCGCAGCACTGCGCGCGGTGGCGGGCGAGCACACCGTCTGCCCTTACTACCTTGGCCAGGAACTGGCGCGCTGGAGCGACGTGATCGTCGGCGACTACAACTACTGGTTCGACGCGAGCGCCATGCTGTTCATGCTCGGCGCGCACAACCATTGGCGCGCGAGCGTGCTCGTGGACGAAGCGCACAACCTGCCCGAGCGCGCCCGCGCAATGTACTCGGCGGAACTCGTGCAAACGCGCATCGACACCGTGCGCCGTGCCGCGAGCGCACCGCTCAAGCGCGCGCTCGCGCGGCTACAGAAGCTCTGGAATGCGCAAAACGCGGTACAGCCCAACGCCTGGCGCGCGAGCGACACCTTGCCCGAAGGCCTCGTCGCCGCGCTCGGCGAAGTAATCGGCGCGATTGGCGATCAGCTCGCCGAGCCCGCGCTCGTGCGCGACCCCGAGCTCGAACGCTTCTATTTCGACGCCCTGCACTTCACGCGCATTGCCGAACGCTTCGATACGCATTCGCTCTTCGACGTCACGCCGCTTGCGCAGCAGAGCGCGCGCCGCCCGCGCTCGACGATCGCGATCCGCAATATCGTGCCCGCAGACGCGCTGCGCCCGCGCATCGCCACGGCGCACAGCATGACGCTCTTTTCGGCCACGCTCTCGCCCACGCACTACTACAGCGACATGCTTGGCCTGCCCGCCAACACGGTGAGCATCGACATCGACACGCCGTTTCGCGCCGAGCAGCTCGACGTCCAGATCGCCCGCCATATCTCGACGCGTTTCAAGGACCGCGAGCGTTCGCTCGAAGCGCTGGTCGCACGCGTATCGCTGCAATACGCCGAGCGCCCCGGCAACTATCTATGCTTTTTCAGCAGCTACGACTATCTGCAGCAAGCCGCCGATGTGTTCATGGCGCGCCATCCGCAAGTGGACGTGTGGCTTCAGTCGCGCACGATGGACGAAGCGGGCCAGCAGGCCTTCGTCGCGCGCTTCGTGGAAGGCGGCTGCGGCATTGGCTTCGCGGTGCTCGGCGGCGCGTTCGGCGAAGGCATCGATCTGCCTGGCACGCGCCTCATCGGCACATTCATCGCCACGCTCGGCATGCCTCAGGTGAACGCCCTGAACGAGGCAATGCGCGCACGCATGGATACGCTTTACGGCGATGGCTTCGATTACACGTACCTGATTCCGGGCTTGCGCAAGGTCGTGCAAGCCGCGGGCCGCGTGATCCGTACCGAACACGATCGCGGTGTCGTGCATCTGCTGGACGACCGCTTTGCGCAGCCCGGGGTGCGTGCGCTGCTGCCGGCGTGGTGGCGCATCGCTTCCGGTTGATCTGGATTCCTTATCGTATCCGCATGAAGAAAGCTGGCGCACCTTTCGGTGCGCCAGCCGTTTTTCATACGATCAGGCAGGCTTCGCCTTTCCTCCTCCCTTCCCGCTCTTCTTCGGAGGCGGCGGTGGCGGATCGCCTTCCATGTCGTCTGCAGCGATCTCGCTCGCGACTTCATCAACCGGCGGTGACTCCGCTTTCTTCGTCTTCTTCGCGGGCTTGCTCTCCTTCACGTCGGGCGGCACGGCGACCTTGCTGATCGTCACTTCGTCGTTCGTCTTGTCGTAACCGATCTCGACGGTATCCCCCGTCTGCAGAGCGTCGCCGAGTATCTCCTTGGCAAGGCGCGTTTCCACTTCCTGGCGAATCTGCCGCTTGAGCTCGCGCGCGCCGAACTCCGGCTGATAGCCCGCCTCAACGAGGTGATCAATGAGCGTCTGCCCCATAATCAACGTGATGCCCTGTGCAGCCGCCGTGCGTGTGACGCGTTCGAGCTGGATCTGCACGATCGCGCGGATGTTGTCGCGCGAGAGCGCATGAAACACGATGATTTCGTCGATGCGATTGAGGAACTCGGGCCGGAAATGGCCCTTGAGCACCTTCATGAGTTCCGCGCGGATCGTCTTGTCGTCGAGGCGCGACTTCTCGGGGCGCTCGAGGTTGTCCATGATGATCGACGCGCCCAGGTTGCTCGTGGCGATCAGAATCGTGTTGCTGAAATCGACCACGCGGCCTTTGCCATCCGTCAGGCGCCCGTCGTCGAACACCTGCAGCAGCACGTTGTAGACATCGGCGTGCGCCTTCTCGATCTCGTCGAGCAGAATCACGCTGTACGGGCGTCGCCTCACGCGTTCGGTGAGCTGGCCGCCCTCGTCGTAGCCCACGTAGCCCGGCGGCGCGCCGATGAGCCGCGCCACCGCATGGCGCTCCATGTACTCGCTCATGTCGATGCGGATGATGGCCTGCTCGTCGCCGAACACGGTTTCCGCAAGCGCCTTCGCAAGCTCGGTCTTGCCCACGCCAGTCGGCCCGAGGAACAGGAAGGTCGCAATCGGCCGGTTCGACTGACCGAGGCCCGCGCGCGAAAGACGCACGGCGTCGCTCACCGCGACTACGGCGTCTTCCTGGCCTACCACGCGCTCGCGCAGCGTGGCTTCCATCTTGAGCAGCTTCTGGCGCTCTTCCTGAGTGAGGTCCGCGACCGGTATGCCGGTGAGCCGCGAGACGACCTCGGCAATCGAGGCCACCGTGACTTCAAGCGTTTCCGAACCCGTCTTGCGCTGCCACGCTTCGGTCAGTTCGTCGAGCTTCGCCTGCTTTTCGTTGATGCGCTCTTCGAACCCCTTCGCTTCGTCGAAGCGCTTGCGCGAAGCCGCGTAATCCTGCTCGCGCTTGAGCTGAGCGATCTCCGCTTCGAGCTCCTGCATGTCGGCGGGACGCGAGGTCGCGCCGATGCGCACGCGCGCCGCTGCCTGATCGATCAGATCGATCGCCTTGTCGGGCAAAAAGCGCGACGTGATGTAGCGATCCGACAGTTCGGCCGCGGCCACGAAGGCGTCGTCGGCGAACGTGACCTGGTGGTGCGCTTCGAGTTTGTCGCGCAGGCCGCGCAGGATCACAATGGTTTGCTCGACCGTGGGCTCGGGCACGAGCACGGGCTGAAAGCGCCGTTCGAGCGCCGCGTCTTTCTCGATGTACTTCTGGTACTCGTTGAGCGTCGTCGCGCCAATGAGGCTCAACTCGCCGCGCGCGAGCGCAGGCTTCAACACGTTGGCAATATCAAGGCCGCCTTCGCCGCCTCCTTGCCCCGCGCCCACGATCGTGTGCAATTCGTCGATGAAGAGAATCAGCTCGTCGTGCTTGGCGGTCACTTCGTCGATCAGTTGCTTTGCGCGTTCCTCGAACTCGCCACGGTATTTCGCGCCCGCGACCATCGAGTTGATGTTCACTTCCACGAGCCGCTTGCCGCGCAGCACCTCGGGCACGTCGCCGTTGACGATGCGCTGCGCAAGCCCCTCGACAATGGCGGTCTTGCCGACGCCCGGCTCACCGATCAGCACCGGGTTGTTCTTCTTGCGCCGCGCGAGCACCTCGATGGTGTTCTCGATTTCCAGCGCGCGCCCCAGCACCGGATCGAGCTTGCCCTGCCGCGCCATGGCCGTGAGGTCGCGGCCGAACTTGTCGAGCGTGGGCGTGCCCGTGGGCGCATCCACGCGGCCATCTTCCGCGCCCTTGCCCACGACCTTCACGACCTTCTGGCGCAGCGCCTCGGGCGTGACGCCGTATTTCTTGAGCAACGTGCCCGCAATGCTGTCGGGTACCGCAGCGAGACCGATCAGCAGATGCTCCGGGCCGACGTACGAGTGGCCGAGATCGCGCGACGCCTGGAACGCGAACTGAAACGCTTTTTTCAGGCGCGGCGAAATCGTCATCTTGTCGATGGGCGCGTCGGGCGCAGCCGTGCCCTTTTGCGCATGCTGATCGATATAGCCCTGGATGTCCTGCGGCGAGAGCTTCAACTCCTTCAGGAGTGCTGCGCAAACATCGGTGTCGGCAAGCACGTACAGCAGATGTTCGGTGTCGAGTTCATTCCGCTGCAATTCATGGGCTTTTTCCGCGGCGCGCTGCAGGATTTCGAGCGTCTGCTCGCTGAACGCATCGGTCGCGTCCACGGATTCGCGCGGCACCTCGGCGGCGAGATCGTGCTCGTCGTCATGTTCGTCGTCGCCGCCTTGTCCGCCGAAAAAGCGAGACAGGCCGCTGCCGCCCAGCAGCGAGTCGAACGGGTTGAGCATACTTTGGTGACGCATCAGTTGGCGGTAGTCGTAGTCGCAGATCGACATGGACTTGCGCTGCCCGTTTTGCACGACAGTCACGCGCGCGACTGCGGGCCGGGCATTACAGATTTCGCAAAGAGTGGGCATGGTCGGCTTGTCTCCGGAGGATCGGAATCGCGCCGTCGAAGTTGGCTAAACCCTGCCACAACCTTGCAGCGCGATTCGGTGCAACGCGGCCGCTAATGCAGCGGTTGCACCAGCAAAGCGACAAATCGGCGAGCACGCGCAGCAACGCAATTGCAGCGCAGTGCTGTGGCTGACGATGACCTTGCGGACGGATTGCGTTGTGCGCTTAGCGTAGCGTCACGCGAGTCTGCCGTCCGACACAGGTGCAAACGATTGTGGCAGGAAACGATTGCCAACGCGTCGAACCTGCTCCGCTCGGTGTGCGGTTGACGGTCGAATACATGAAAGAAAAAGGGCGGGACATCAGTCCCGCCCTGAGAACGCGCTCGGGGCGCGTGAGGAGAGCAACTGCGCGCGACGTCATCCGATGCGTTGCGATGTCACGCGCGGTGCAAGAACACTGTCATCAAACTCACTGCGCAAGCACGTTTGCAATCGTGTTCACCGCCTGTTTCTCAGCGGCGGTTCGACCCCGACACAACATCGATCCACACGGCGAGCACGAGAATGCCGCCCTTCACAATCATCTGCCAATACGCGTCCACGTCGAGCATCGACATGCCGTTATCGAGGCTCGCCATCACGAGCGCGCCGATCAGCGCGCCATACACGGTGCCGGAGCCGCCACGCATCGACGTGCCGCCGATAAAGCAGGCCGCGATCGCGTCGAGTTCGCCCATCGTGCCAGCCGAAGGCGAACCGGCCGCGAGACGCGCCGTATTGACGATGCCCGCAAACGCGCACATAAGACCCATGAGCGCAAAGATCGCGAGCTTCACGCGGTTCGTGTTGACGCCGGAAAGACGCGTGGCTTCGAGGTTCGAGCCCACCGCATAGATGCGGCGGCCGAACACGGTTTGCGTGGCGATCCATGTGAAGATACCGAGCAGCGCGAGCAGCAGCAGCACGGGCACCGGAATGCCGCCGTAGCTGTCGAGCATCAGCACGAACGCAAGCAGGATCGCGCCCGCGCCGACGATCTTCACGGCGTCCTGCCAGATCGGCACGACGCTCAGCTGATAGCGCCTGCGGTTCGCACGTTGGCGCACCGTGAGCACGGCAAGCAGCACGAAAAGTGCGAGCGCGAGCACGTCGCCGGCCGCGCGCGGCAAATAGCCCTGGCCGAGAAACACGAAGTGATCGGACACCGGCGCGATGGTCGAACCACCCGTGATGCCGAGCAGCACGCCGCGAAACGCGAGCATGCCGCCGAGACCCACGATGAACGACGGCACGCGGCGGTAGGTCGACCACCAGCCGTTGAACAGGCCCACCAGCACGCCGAGCGCGAGCACCACCGGCACCGTCACACCGATGTGCCAGCCGCGGTTCACGTCGAGAATCGCGGCCACGCCGCCGAGGAGGCCCAGCAGCGAGCCCACCGAGAGATCGATCTCGCCCGCGATGATGACGAACACCATGCCGCACGCGAGCATCCCCGTGATCGACATCTGCCGCAACAGGTTCGACACGTTGCGCGGCGTGACGAACGCGCCATGCGTGAGCAGCGAGAAAAACAGCCAGATCACCGCCACTGCGAGCAGCAGCGCGAGGATCTTGTAGCGAGCGAAGAGTTGCTGAAAACGCATGGCGAAACCATTGCCGCCTGGCTGCTGTTCTTCGCGCGCGTTTTGGGTCGTGACGTCGGGGGTCATACTGCACTCGCTGTATCGGGTTGGGCGCGCACGCTCTGGATCGCCGCGCCAAGAATGTCTTCCTGCGTGAGGTCGTCATTGACGAAGTCGCCGCGCAACTCGCCTTCGCCGATCACGAGCACGCGGTCGCTGATGCCCAGCACCTCCGGCAACTCGGACGACACCATCACGACCGCCACGCCGCGTTTGGCGAGCTGGAAGATCAGCTTGTAGATCTCGTACTTCGCGCCGACGTCTACGCCACGAGTGGGTTCGTCGAGGATCAGCACCTTGGGGTCGGTGAGCAGCATCTTGGTGAGCACGGCCTTCTGCTGATTGCCGCCGGAAAGGCTCGCAATCGACAGCATCGGGTTCGCCGCGCGCACCGAAAGACGCTGCATCTCCGTGCGGATCGTGTCGAGTTCGGCTGCTGTGTCGATGCGTCCGTGCTTCGAGAAACGCTGCAGCACCGAGAGCGTGATGTTGTGGCCCACGCCCAGTTGCGGCACGATGCCGTGGCGCTTGCGGTCCTCGGGCACCATGGCAATGCCCGCATCGATTGCGTCGAGCGGCGAGCGGATTTTCAGCGGCTTGCCTTCGAGCAGCACCGTCGCCGTGCATGCGCCCGCATAGGCGCCGAAGATCGCCTGCATGGTCTCCGTGCGGCCCGCGCCCACGAGCCCGGCCACACCCACGATCTCGCCGCGCCGCACCGAGAACGACACGTCGTCCACGCGCTTGCGGCGCGGATTCGTCACGTCGTAGCAGGTCACGTTGCGGGCCTCGAACACGACCTCGCCAATGTCGTGCGGCTCGCGCGGAAAGAGATTGCGAATTTCGCGCCCCACCATCATCGCGATGATGCGGTCGGTAGTGAGCGTCGCCATGGGCTCGGTCGCCACGTGACGGCCGTCGCGGATCACGCTCACCGTATCGCACACGGCCTCGACCTCGTCGAGCTTGTGCGAGATGTAGACGCACGCCACGCCGCGGCGCTTCAGGTCGCGCACGATATCGAGCAGGATCTTCGTTTCGGCCGCGGTGAGCGAAGACGAAGGCTCGTCGAGGATCAGCAGCTTCGCGCGCTTGTTCAGCGCCTTTGCGATCTCGATGAGCTGCTGGTGGCCGCCGCCATAGTTCATCACCGGCTGCGCCACATTGATGGCGTCGATATTCAGCTCGCGCAGCAATTCGTCGGCGCGCTGATACATCGCCGCGTAGTTCATGCGGCCGCCCGGCAGCGTGATTTCGTTGCCGAGAAAGATGTTTTCGGCCACCGAAAGCTCGGGCACGAGCATCAGTTCCTGGTGGATGATGACGATGCCCGCCCGTTCGGTGTCGCGCACGCTGTGCGCTTCGAGCGGTGCGCCTTCCCAACGGATTTCGCCGCTCCAGGTGCCGTGCGGGTACACACCCGAAAGCACTTTCATGAGCGTCGATTTACCGGCGCCGTTCTCGCCGCACAGGCCCACGCATTCGCCGGGCTGCACCGTGAGGTCGATGCCGTCGAGCGCTTTCACGCCCGCAAAGGACTTGACGATGCCGCGCATCGTCAGCAAGGGTTCGGTCATACGCTGGTCACTCGCTGCGAAGGCCCGCGCGACGCCATCGCCACATTCGTGGCGCGCGCGGGCCGTCAGGCCATAGACGTTACTGGCTTGCCAGTTGCGCCTGCGTGTAGAAGCCGTCCTTCACGACGACATCCACGTTGGTCTTCGTGAGCAGCGTCGGCTGCAGCAGCACCGTATCGACCTTCTTCTTGCCGTTGTCGTACTGCGCGTTGTATGCCGGCTTCTGGCCCTTCGCGAGATCGACGGCGAGCTTCGCGGCTTCGCCCGCGATGAGCTTGAGCGGCTTGTAGACCGTCATGGTCTGCGTGCCGGCCACCACGCGCTTGACTGCCGCGAGGTCCGCGTCCTGGCCCGACACCGGCACCTTGCCCGCGAGATGCTGCGCGGCGAGCGCCTGGATCGCGCCGCCCGCCGTGCCGTCATTCGAAGCGACCACGGCGTCGATCTTGTTGTTGTTCGCGGTGAGCGCGTCTTCCATGATGCGCAGCGCCGTCGAAGCGCTCCATTCCGGCACCCACTGCTGGCCGACCACCTTGATGTCGCCACGGTCGATAGCGGGCTTGAGGACCTTCAGTTGTCCTTCACGCAGCATCTTCGCGTTGTTGTCTGTGGGCGCGCCGCCCAGCAGGAAGTAATTGCCCTTGGGCTGCGCATCGAAGACGCCCTTCGCCTGAAGCTCGCCCACCTTCTCGTTGTCGAACGAGATGTAGGCGTCGATATCGGCGTCGAGAATCAGGCGGTCATACGAAACGACCTTGATGCCCGCCTTCTTCGCTTCGGCGACGACGTTGCCGAGCGTTTTCGAGTTGAACGGCACGATCACGATGACGTCGACGCCACGCGAGATGAGGTTTTCGATCTGCGAGATCTGGCGTTCCTCGCTGGCGTCGGCCGACTGCACCGACACTTTCGCGCCAAGCTTTTCCGCGGCGGCGACGAAGTAATCGCGATCGCGCGACCAGCGCTCGACACGCAGGTCGTCGATACAGAAGCCGATCTCGGGGTGATCCTTGCTCGCGTGTGCGAGCGGTGCGGCGAGCGACAGGCTCGCGAGCACGGCCCCGCATACGAGCGAACTCAGAACCGAACGACGTTTGGCGAAATTCATGTCTCCATGCTCCTCTTGATGCCGTTGCGCAGGCGCGCGCGTACGCGTCGCCGCCGCGGCGATGGTTATCAGGCGGTTGCCGATGTAATTGCGGAACACACGCGAAAAGGCACGGCGTGCGGTATAACCGTAGGACTACCAATCGACTGCACGACTACACTGGCCGTGCAGCCTTTTCTGCACCGGCGCCCTCTCTCAGGCGCCGGTTGCGAAAACCGGTTCGAGCGCGCGGTACAGCGCGCTAAAGGTTGGACGGCGTGCCTCGCGATACCACGCGTGGCGTGCGGCGTCGGGCTCGCGTATTGCGAGCACAGGTGGCTGCGGGCACACCTGCTCGAGCGTCGCGCCCGGTTCAAGCGCGAGATGTGCGAGGCGCGCCGCGCCCAGCGCCGGGCCGACCTCGCCGCCGGCGCGCAGCGTAAGCGCGCGGCCGCTGATATCGGCGAGCATTTGCGTCCACCAGGCGCTGCGCGAGCCGCCGCCAATGACCGTGATCGTCTCCGGCACGAGCCCCGCCGCGTGCAGCGCATCCATACCGTCGAGCAGCGCGAAGCCTACGCCTTCCAGCGTCGCGTTGGCCAGATCGGCGCGCGCGGTCTGCGGCGTCATGCCATAAAACACGCCCTTCGCGTTCACGTTGTTGTGCGGCGTGCGCTCGCCGCTGAGGTACGGCAAAAACCACGGCCGGCGCGCGTCGCGCTCGGCGTTCGAGTTTGCTTCGGCGTCGGCGAGCAACGCGGCAACGCTTTCGTAACCGGTCAGTTGCGCGGTGAAGTCGAGGCAACTGGCCGCGTTCAGCATCACGGACATCAAGTGCCACGTGTGCGGTAAAGCATGGCAGAAGCTGTGCACGGCGGAGTCGGGATTGGCGAGAAAGCCGTCCGAGACCGCGAAATAAACGCCCGACGTGCCGAGCGAAAGCATGGCGTCGCCGGGCCGCACGATGCCCACGCCCACGGCGCCCGCCGCATTGTCGCCGCCGCCCGCCACGACCGGAATTTCGCGCAGGCCGAATTGCCGCGCGAGTTCGGGCCGAAGCCGGCCCGTTACCTGGTTGCCTTCGACTACGTCCGGCATCTGCGCACGCGTGAGACCGCACGCCTCAAGCAAGGTCTCGCTATAGTCGCGCTTCGCGATATCGAGCCACAGCGTGCCGGCGGCGTCGGACGGGTCGGTCGCGAACACGCCCGTGAGCAGCCAGCGCAAATAGTCCTTCGGCAACAGCACATGCGCAATGCGCGCGAAGATCTCCGGCTCGTGCTTGCGCACCCATAGCAGCTTAGGCGCCGTGAAGCCCGGCATTGCAAGATTCCCGGCAATGGCATGCAACTGCGGTACGGCGCGCTCCAGCTCGATACATTCGGCGTCCGAACGACCATCGTTCCACAAGATAGCGGGACGCAGCACCTGTCCACTCGCGTCGAGCAGCGTCGCGCCGTGCATCTGGCCGGTCAGGCCGAGGGCTTCAATCCGCGCCGGGTCGATACCGCGCCCACGCGCCTCGTCGATGAGCGCGCGCAATGCGGCCTGCGTGGCGAGCCACCAGTCTTGCGGCGCCTGCTCGGACCAGCGCGGCTGCGGCCGGCTCACGGTGAGCGGCGCGCTCGCGCTGCCGAGCACGTCGCCGGCGCGATCGAGCAGCACGGCCTTCACGCCCGACGTGCCGAGGTCGATACCGATAAACATGTCTCCGTCCTTCTTTTTTGCGCCAGTTTGCCTTGTGTGGGAAGCAGCGCAATTGCGAATTTGACGGCGCGCGCTAATGTTTTTTCAGGCGTTTCTTTTCGCGCGCCGTGGTACGGCTAGCGCTGGCCGTAGATGGCCTGGTTCACGACATTCTCGAGGCGCTCCTGTTGGCCGCTCGCGTGCTGCGGATTCATGCCGTGCGCGAGCGCGTCGGCGGCGAGCGACGAAAGCGAATAGCCGCCCGAGAGAATCTTGCGGCCGAACTCGCTGTCCCAGCCCGCGTAGCGCTGGCTGCGGAACTGTTCGAGCCGGTCGTTTTCCACGAGCGCCGCACCGCGCTCAAGCGCAAGCGCGAGCACGTCGATCGCGCCCACGTGGCCGTAGAACATGTCTTCCGGATCGGCGCTTGCGCGGCGCACCTTCGCGTCGAAGTTCATGCCGCCCGTCGTAAAGCCGCCGTGGCGCAGAATCTCGTAGAACGCGAGCGTGAGTTCTTCGACGCTGTTCGGGAACTGGTCGGTGTCCCAGCCGTTCTGCGGGTCGCCGCGATTCGCGTCGACGCTGCCGAACACGCCCAGCGCGAACGCCGTTGCGATTTCGTGATGGAACGAGTGGCCCGCGAGCGTCGCGTGATTCGCCTCGATATTCACGCGGATTTCGTTTTGCAACCCGTATTGCGTGAGGAAGCCGTGCACCGTGGCGACGTCGTAGTCGTACTGATGCTTGGTCGGCTCCTGCGGCTTCGGCTCGATCAGCAGTGTGCCGGTGAAACCGGTGCGGTGCTTGTGCTCGACCACCATCGCCAGGAAACGCGCGAACTGTTCGCGCTCGCGCTTGAGGTCGGTATTGAGCAGCGTGTCGTAGCCTTCTCGGCCGCCCCACAGCACGTAGTTCTCACCGCCGAGCTTGCGCGTCGCGTCGAGCGCATGGCAAACCTGAGTGGCGGCATACGCGAAGACTTCGGGGTTGGGGTTCGTGGCGGCGCCGCCCGCGTAGCGCGGATTCGAAAACAGGTTTGCGGTACCCCACAGCAGCTTCACGCCGCTCGCTTGCTGGCGCTCGCCGAGGTAGTCGACCATGCGCTTGAAGTTTTCCGTGTAGTCCTTCAGGTCCTTGCCTTCCGGAGCCACATCGGTGTCGTGGAACGTGTAATAAGGTGTGCCGAGCTTCGAGAAAAATTCGAATGCTGCGTCGGCCTTCTGGCGCGCGCGTTCCATGGCGTCGCCGGGCTGCTGCCACGGGCGGTGAAACGCGCCTTGCCCAAAAATATCGTTGCCGGGCCAGACAAACGAATGCCAGTAGCACACCGCGATGCGCAGATGCTCTTCGAGCGTCTTGCCGAGCACCTTTTTGGTCCGGTCGTAGTGATGGTACGCAAGCGGGTTGTCCGACTGCGGGCCTTCGTATCGAATAGCGGGGATATGTTCGAAATACGACATGATGTCTCCAATGTTGTTGCAGCGCAGCGGCGCGGCGTGCATCCCTCTGTGTGACGCCATACTGCCCGCGACGCGCAAAGCGCGGCAATTGCGAAATTGCGTGAGACCTTTAATGTTTCCTGCCGACTGGCGCGGCCGGCGCGCCCGCGCCCGCGAATCTGGGCCTAAAATAGCCGGACGCTTAAAACGACGCGCCAGAGGCGCGAAAGACATCGTAGCGCGGCGCTCATTTGCGCGCACCGCGCCCGAAATGGAGACATGGCGGTTTTTTCGCAGGCGTTGCGCGCCGGGCGACCAGCCGCCGACACGACATGACCCGTGCCCCCGCTTCCCAGACGCCCCACCGTATCGCGCTGCTTTTCAACGCGAACAAGGTGTACGACCGCGAGATCATTGCGGGGATCGGCCACTATCTGCGCTCCACACGCGTGGCGTGGGACCTCTTTCTCGAAGAGGACTTCCGCTGCCGGCTCGCGGGCATCGAGCGCTTCGACGGCGACGGCATCATCGCCGACTTCGACGACCCCGCCGTGGCCGACGCCCTGCGCGGCTGCCCGCTGCCGGTAGTCGCCGTGGGCTCGTCGTTCGAAGACGCCAGCCAGTACCCGGCCGACATACCCTATATCGCGACCGACAACCGCAAACTGGTCTCGCTCGCGTGGACGCACCTGATCGGCGCAGGCTTGCCGAATCTCGCGATGTACAGCCTGCCCGTCGCGCAGGAAAACCGCTGGGCGCAGGAGCGCGAGCTGGCATTCCAGGCGCTCGCCCGCGAAGAAGGCCTGCAGGCGCCGATCTATCGGGGTCAGGCCACCAGCGCCAGCGCCTGGAACCAGCACATCGAACAGTTGAGCGCGTGGCTGCACAGCCTGCCCAAGCCCGTGGGCGTGATCGCTGTGACCGACGCGCGGGCGAGGCATTTGCTTCAGGCATGCCTGATTCACGGTATTGCAGTGCCCGAGCAGGTGGCGATCATCGGCATCGACAACGACCCGCTCACCCGCACGCTCACGCGTATTCCGCTTTCGTCGGTCATTCAGGGCACGGAGGAAATGGGCAAGACGGCCGCCCACTTGCTGCACCAGATGCTGCGCGGCGCGCGCTTTCCGGGGCAGCGCATTCTGGTTCCGCCCGTCGGCATCAATGTGCTCGAATCGACCCGGCATGAACCGTTGTCGAGCCCGCACGTCATGCGCGCGCGCCATTTCATCCGCCAGTACGCGTGCCAGGGCATCAAGACCGAGCAGGTGGCCGACTATGTGGGCGTATCGCGCTCGTCGCTGGAAGAATATTTCCGGCGTGAACTCCGGTGCACGGTCCACCAGGAAATCTTGCGCCACAAGCTCGATGCCGCGAAGGCAATGCTCGCGAGCCGCGACGCTTCGAGCGCGGAGGTGGCGATCCGCTGCGGATTCACGTCGCTGCAATATATGTACGCCGTATTTCGCCGTGAGTTGGGATGCACGCCGCGCGAATATCAGGACAGTGTCGCGAACGCTTCGGGCCCACGCCTGTCCACTTGATAAAGCGGCTTCGGCCACCCCGGACAATCACGCTTTCTTCATACGTTCTCTTCACCTCATGAACACTCTTGCTGCCCATCCGACTTCCGAACCGTGGGGCGCCCTGCCCGGCGGCGACGCCGTGCGGCTCTACACGCTGCGCAACGCGCAGGGCATGAAGGTGACGGTCAGCGATCTTGGCGCGACGCTTGTCTCGTGGCTCGCCCCCGATCGCGCCGGCCGCCTCGCAGACATCCTGCTCGGCCACGACACGCCCGCCGACTATCTCGCGGCCAGCACGTACATGGGCGCGCTGGTCGGGCGCTGGGCCAACCGCATCAGGAGTGCGCACTTCACGCTGGACGGAATCGACTATCCGCTCGATCGCAACGAGAACGGCAATCTGCTGCACGGCGGCGTGAACGGCTTTCACCGGCAGATTTGGCAAGTGGAAGAGGATCGGGGCGCGCTGGTGCTGCGGCTCGATTCGCCGGAAGGCGATGGAGGCTTTCCGGGCAACGTGAGCGTGCAGGTGCGCTATACGCTCGACGACGACGGCACGCTCACGATCGAATACGAGGGCGTGGCCGATGCGCCCACGCCGCTCAATCTCACGAGCCACGGCTACTTCAACCTCTCCGGCGAAACGAGCCCGGACATTCGCGGCCACGTGCTGACGATCGACGCCGACGCGTTCCTCGAAGTCGATCCTCAATTGATTCCCGAGCGCATTGCCGACGTCTCGGGCAGCGCGTTCGACTTCCGCCACGGTGCGCCGCTGGGCGCGCGGCTCGACTGGCCGAACGACCAGCTCGAACGCGCGCGCGGTTTCGACCACTGCTATGTGCTACGCGCGCCCGAAAGCACGGCGGGCACGCTGCACGCCGCGCCGGGCCGCTGGCCCGTGCGGCCGGTCGCACGCGTGTACGAGCCGGGCAGCGGGCGCGAGCTCGCCGTCTCGACCGACCAGCGCGGCCTGCAGCTTTATACGGGGAATTATCTGGAAGGTCAGCCTGGACGCCGCGGCGCGACGTGCGCGCGCTACGCGGGGCTGTGCCTCGAAGCGGGCGGCTTCCCGAACCAGATCAACATGGAAGCGCCCGCGTGCGACGAAGTGGTGCTACGGCCCGGCAAGACGTATCAACAGGTCACGCAATACCGCGTTAGCGTGCTCGACTGAAGCCAGCCGGGCGCAATCGGTCAGGCGGCCTTGTCGTACTGATAGACACCGCGGCCGGTCTTGCGGCCGAGTTGGCCCGCCGCGACCATCTCGCGCAGCAGCGGGCACGCGCGATACTTCGAGTCGCCGAAGTCCTTCAGGAACACGTCCATCACCGAGAGGCACACGTCGAGGCCGATCAGGTCCGCCAGCGCGAGCGGGCCGATCGGGTGACTGGCGCCGAGCTTCATGCCGGCATCGATTTCCTCGGCGCTCGCAATGCCTTCCGCAAGCACGAAGAACGCCTCGTTGATCATCGGCACCAGAATGCGGTTCACGACGAAGCCAGGCGCGTTCTTCACGGCGATCGGCGTCTTGCCGAGACGCTGCGCCATTTCACGCACCGACTCGGCCACCTCCGCGCGCGTTTGCAGGCCGCTGATCACCTCGACGAGCGGCATCATCGGCACCGGGTTGAAGAAGTGCATGCCGATGAAGCGCGACGGGTCGGCGAGCGTGCTCGCGAGCGCCGTGATCGAGATCGACGAGGTGTTCGACGCGATGATCGCGTCGGGGTGGGCTGCGGCCTCGATCTGCTTGAGAATGCGCGTTTTCAGCTCGGCATTCTCGGTCGCCGCCTCGATCACGAGATCGACGCCCGCGAGACGCTGATAGTCGGTAGTCGTTTCGATTCGGGCGAGCGCGGCGTCGCGCACGCCCGCATCGAGCTTGCCCTTCGAGACGAGCCGCTCCAGGCTGTGCGTGAGCGTCGCGACGCCCTTGGCGAGCGCCGCATCGGTGACGTCGATCATCACCGCCTTGAGCCCCGCCACCGCCACCGCCTGGGCGATGCCGTTGCCCATCGTGCCTGCGCCCACGATCCCTACCGTTTCGATTGCCATGCCTCTTCCTCACTCCTTGTCTGCGACCCCGGCGAGTCGCTATGGGAAATGCCGGTCATGCGGCGCTACGCGTGGTGCACCGCACCAATACCCACAGTGTAACGGGTAGTGGGAATTGGCCGGAACTCGCGTGACGGGGGGCCCCCAGCCGAATGCCTGCGCAGCGGCGCGAAAAGACGCTGCCCGTCAGACACCGCCGAGACGGCCGTAGTCGATTGGCGTGCGCGTATAGAAGAGTTCGACGCCACCCGCTTCCAGCGTGACGAGGAGCGCGTCGATGGAGGGCTCGTCGGCAACGATCAGCACCACAGCGGGCTCGTCGGCAAGATCGAAGAAGTGAGCGGCATGCATCTTTCCGTGGGCGTCGAGGCCCTCGTAGCCTTCCAGCACGGTCACGCCGAAGACACCCTGCGCACGCGCGGCGTCAATGATCCAGGAGACCGCGGACTTGTGGCCCTTCTTGTGTTTGCGGCTCGTGTAGAGCGTCAGTTGACTGCCTGCCGGCATGGGGCCCTCCATGCGCTCGGAAGTACGTCGAATTGTCGGATTAGCGCCGCGCGACGGGCGGCATGCAAAAAAATTCTAGCACGCGTCCTGTTGCGTGCCCGCGCACCGACGGGCTCGCGGCCGTCCTGGAAGTTGTACTGGAAATAGCTCTGACTCCGAACTGCAACGACGTCGACGTCGCGCGCTCGGCGTTTGCCGTACAGGCGAGAGAAAGTGAAAACCCACGCCCGCCTCGATGAAGGGCTTGATGCTCGGCTGTACCCAAATTGAGGACAGACGGCGCGCGGGCACCTCGCATAATCCGCGTGAATTGTGATTCGCGGCAAACAACAACGCCATAAGCCTTGCCACGCTCACGTCCCGGTGCTTAGGAGGAGACACATGAGCCCAATCCCGCAAGGGCATGCTTCGTGCGTGCCGCACACGTCCGCGCAAACGCAGTCAAACTGCGCAGCCGCCACCGAACAGGTCACCCGCAAGGTCTCGCGCCATTTGCTCGGTTTCCTGTTCCTGCTGTTCGTCGTGTCGTTTCTCGATCGCATCAACATCGGCTTCGCAGGCCTGACGATGATGAAGGACCTCGGCCTGTCGAGCACGCAGTTCGGCTTCGCCACCACCCTCTTCTACGTCGCCTATATCGCGTGCGGCGTTCCGGGCAATCTCATGCTCGCGCGCATCGGCGCGCGCCGCTGGATCAGCATCATCATGATTGCGTGGGGTCTCGCCTCCACCGCGACGATGTTCGCCACCAACACAACCACGCTCTACTGGCTGCGCATGCTGGTTGGCGTGACCGAGGCAGGCTTCTTGCCCGGCATGCTGCTCTATCTGACCTGCTGGTTCCCGAGCGCGTGGCGCGCGCGGGCGAATGCCCTCTTCATGATCGCCATGCCCGTGACGGCCGCACTCGGCTCCGCAGTCTCGGGCTATATCCTCAAGCTCGACGGCCGTGCAGGACTGGCCGGCTGGCAATGGCTCTTCGTGCTCGAAGGCATGCCGGCCGCGCTGCTCGGCTGCGTGGCGTTCTTCTACCTGGATGACACGCCGCGCGCCGCGCGCTGGCTCAGCGCGGAGGAAAAACGCACGCTCGAAGCCGCGCTCGCCGAGCCGGCCGACGACGCGCTCGCTTCGACCACGGCGCACGCAGCGAACGAACGCAGCCTTTGGCAGCAACTGCGCTCGCCGGTGGTTCTGCGCTTCGCGGCGGCGTACTTCTGCCTCGTCAACACACTCGCCATGGTCGCCGTGTGGGCGCCGCTGATCGTGAAGGGTTTCAGCGCAGGGGCGAGCAACGTCACCGTGGGCCTCGTCGCGACGATTCCGCAGCTCGTCACGATCGTCGCGATGATCGCGTGGGGCCGCCGCTCGGACCGGCGCCAGGAACGCAAATGGCACCTTGCCGCGCCGATGCTGCTCTCGGGGATTGGCTGCGTGTTGACGGCGCAAGGCGGCGCACCGCTCGTGCAGCTGCTCGGCGTGTGCCTCGCATCGGCGGGGTCGTACACGGCGATGTCGATCTTCTGGACCACGCCCGATCAGGCGTTCACGCCGCAAGCGCGCGCGGTGGGCATCGCGGTGATCAATGCGATCGGCAATATCAGTTCGGCGGCCAATCCGCTCGTCGTGGGCTGGCTCAAGGATGCGACGCACAGCTATGCGGCGGGGCTCATCTATTCCGCGGTGCTGCTCGTGCTGGGAGCGATGATTGTTGCAACGTTGCCGATTGGGCGCAACGGTCGTGAGAAGGAAGTCAAAGCCGCGCCGCGTGTGGTGGCTTGAGCACGCTGGAAGGTGTGAAAAACGCGCGACGCCAGTCGCCGCGCGATTTCGTAGATCCTGCGCGCAAGGCAGTGTGCTGCGCGGCGCGCACAGCGCACGCAACGCACTATGCGCTGTCTTGCTAGCGCTCCGCGCCTGCTCCGCTGCGACGCGCGGTGAAGCCCGGCAAGCGCTTCACGAAGCCAGTCGCGAGCGCCGTGCCCACGAGAATCGCCGCGCACGCTTCGACCATGCCCATCGACACGCGCTCGCCGAGAAAGAGCGCACCCCACAGAATGCCGAAGATAGGGATCACGAACGTCACCGTGATTGCGCGCGCCGGGCCCACCGCTGCGATCAGCCTGAAGAACAACAGATAGGCAACACCCGTGCACGCTACGCCCAGGCCGAGCACCGCGCCCCACGCATGCAGCGAAATGGGCGCAGCGGGCCAGGTGACCAAAGCAATAGGCGCGAGCACGAGAGTCGCGCCCGTCATCGTCCCGGCAGCGACCGTGAGCGGATCGGCGCCCGTGAGATGGCGCTTCGTGTAGCTCGCAGCCACACCGTACAGCGCCGCTGCGACCAGCGCCGCAAGGGCGGCGAGTACGGCACTCGTGGAGGACGCGCCGTCGCCGGCGTGCGTCACGACCTGATCCCAGACGAGCGCGAGCACACCCGCGAAACCGATTGCCAGCCCGACCACACGCAACCCGCTCAGGCGATCCTTAAGCCAGACATACGCAACGACTGCGCCCCACAGCGGCGTGGTCGCATTGATCACGGACGTAACACCCGCGGAGAGCGTGAGCTCGGCCCATGCGAAGAGGCAGAACGGCGCGGCCGAATTGAGGATGCCGACGACGAAGAGCGGCCATGCGCGTTCGCGCAGCGTGCCGAGCGCTTCACGTGCAGGGCGCCGCGAGAACAGCACGAGCAGAAGGAACAACGCGCCGATGCCAACGCGCAGCGCCATGAGCGGCGCGACGCCGAAATCGGTCACGCCGACACGGATGAACAGAAACGACCCGCCCCATAGGGCGGCGAGGATGACCAGCTGCACGAGTTCGATCGGGTTCATGTGAGGTGACGCTGTATGGGGTTGCGCGCGGGCGCGCGATGCGACGTATCACCGGCGCGAAGTACGCGTATCGTAAGGCGAGCGGCACGCGCCGTATAACGAAGGATTCTCACCGATATGTGAGAAAAATTGACAGCCGGATCTTGCGGTGTCATTCGTGCGTCTGGCAATGGCCCCGTTCGCCTGTTGTACGCTGCACATCGTCCAACCCTTGCGCTCGCTCATTGCCCGCACGGCCATCCTATGGCAAATTCACCGCAATTTCGCAAATTTGCTAATATTCTCGCGGCATGTAGACAATCACGTACTACAACGAAGCCACGCGGCGTCAGGTTGCCCGTCTGCCCACAGGCATTCTTGCCAGCTATCTGCGACTCGCTAACGCAATGCAGTCGCATGGCGCAGATTTGCGCATGCCACATTCAAGGGCGATGGGTGGCGGCTTGTTTGAACTGCGGCCACGCGGGCCGGAAGGCATTGGACGTGTGTTCTACTGCACGCAAGTCGGCCACCGGATTGTTGTGCTGCACTCGTTCGTCAAAAAGACGCGAGAAACACCTGAGGCCGAATTGAGCATTGCCCGCAAACGCATGAAGGAGGTCCAAGAAAATGGCTAAGTCCTGGCCGAAACGTGAGGGCGTCGAACAATACCAGCCTGTCCCACATGACGAGGCGTTCGTGAAAGCGCTGCTGGCGAAGCCCGAAGTCAAGTCGGCTTATGACGCGCTCGACGAAGAGTTCTCGGCACTGGATGTCTTGCTGACCGCACGAAAGGAAGCCGGCCTGACACAGGCTCAAGTTGCCGAACGCATGGGCACGACGACATCGGCTGTCTCGCGCCTCGAGGCGTCGCTGGCAAGCGAGAAGCATTCGCCCTCTTTCGCGACGCTGCGCAAATATGCTGCTGCCTGCGGCAAGAGCTTGAGGATCGCGCTCGTGTAGTCAGGTCACGAGAAGGCGCTCATGCAATGTCGCGCCAAAAGACAAAGCCCGCGTAATCTTTCGATTACGCGGGCTCTATTTCCTGGTCGGGGCGAGAGGATTTGAACCTCCGACCACCTGCACCCCATTTTGTTAATCCCATTTTCCCGGACGTTCCCAAAGCTTTCCGCAAAGCACACAAATCGCCGTATAATCAGCACTCTACAGCGTTTTTCGCTTTCCAGACGTTCCCGTTCATCCCCGGCCGATTTTTCGAAGCGGTGGCGGTACGGGTGGCGGTACGGAATCAGAGAGGGTCAGCGATGAAGGTCTATACGGTCAGGGAACTAGAGGCAATCACGGCGGCGCGCAAGGGTGAAACCATTCGCGAACCGGGCGGGCTTGTCGGCAAGGTGCACGTATCGAAGGCGGGTGCCGTGACAGTCTCTTATGTGTTCGAATACAAGTTCGCGGGCGCGAAGCGCCGATTCGGTTGCGGCACATGGCCAACGGTCAAGCTTGTGGACATTCGCCGCACACATACCGATGCGCGCGCATTGCTCAACAGCGGCGTCGATCCGCGTGAAGCACGCGAAGCCGCCAAACTTGAAAATCAGGTTTCGCTCGAAACCCGGATTGAAGAAGCCGAAGCCGTGCTTTCGCGCCCGACCTTCGAACAGCGCTATGACGAATGGAAACTTGCCGCCTTGAGCAAGCGCAAGGACGGCGGCGCGGAAACCGACCGCGCCTTTCAAAAGGATGTCATTCCGGCAGTCGGCGCGAAGGCAATGGAGGACGTGCGGCGCGCTGACCTGATGACGATCCTTGACGGCATCATTGCGCGCGGTGCGAACCGGCTTGCCAACCGTTGCCTTGGCGACCTGAAGCAAATGTTGAACTGGTGCGTTGACCGCGAGATTGTCGCCGTGAACGTCCTTCAGACAATCACGAAGAAGAAGGTCGGCGGCGCGGAAGAAGAATCCGACCGCGTGCTTTCCGACCGCGAACTTCGCGCCCTGCCCGTCGCCCTGAAGAACGCGAACCTGAAGGATTCGACGCGACACGCGATCTTGCTGATTTTGGCGACCGCCGTTCGCGTCGGCGAAGTCATCCGGGCAAAGAAGGCGCACGTCGATCTAGACAAGCGGGAATGGCGGATTCCGTCCGGCAATTCGAAGAACAGCGACGCACACACGGTCTATTTGTCCGACTTCGCCGCGCATCATATGCGCCGCCTGACAGAGCTTTCCGACAGCGATGAATGGCTTTTGCCCGCGCGCAAGCGCGACGGCACTGAAACGCACGTTGATCTGAAGTCGATTTCGAAACAGATTGGCGACCGGCAACTGAAGTTCTTCGACCGCCCCGCGCACGCCAAGCGTTCGGTCAAGTTCGCGAACGCGCTTGTGCTTGTGCCCGAGGCTGAAGAATCGTGGTCGCCGCACGACTTGCGGCGCTCGGCCGCGACGCTGATGCAGGGTCTAGGCGTGCTGCCGGTTGTCATCGACGCGTGCCTGAACCATCGCGAGCAAAACCGCATCAAGCGCACGTATCAGCGATACGATTACGCCGACGAACAGCGCGAGGCGTGGCGTTTGCTAGGCGACCGGCTCGAACTGCTGTTGCGGCCCGACGCTGACAACGTGGCAATCCTGAAGGTCAACTCAGCATGAAAAAACCCGGCCTAGCGCCGGGTCTTGCCTTTCTGACGGCTTCGCGTCCGTCACCCTTATTTCCACGCGTCACTGACCCGGACGCGCCAGCGGTACAGCGGCTCGATTTCCGGGCCTGCCGCGTCTTTTCGCTAGACGAAGAAAAGCCCGTCGACGCGGGCTTTCTGTGACGCGGGGGTCGTCATGGGTGGCCCGCCCACTCAGCAGCCAACGCCATAGCAGCGGCGCTGCTGCTGCATCAGTGCCTGCTGCTGCTGCATGTAGTCGGTCTGCTGCCTCATGTACTCGGTCTGCTGGCGCTGCTGCTCCAGCATCTGCTGCTCGTAGGCCTGCTGCTGGATCTGCGCCTGGTGCTGCGCGGACTGCTCGTATATCTGTTCACGCGTCGCCTGTGTGTTGCGCAATGTTTGCTGCATCTGCTGGCCGATCACATACCATGGGTTCGCGTCGGCGTCCTGTGCAAAGGCCGGGGTAGCGGTGAGGATGACCGCGGCCGCGAGGATCAGGGTGGTACGTTTCATGGTGAATTCCAGTCAAGCAATCAATCAGTCAGAAGTTCTTTCCAGCTTCGGCTATCTTACGTTTTACTTTCAATAATGAAATGTGGCTGATCGTCACACGCTCTTGCCGTTTGAGCGTCACCGCGCCGGGCCGCCGCTCCGCTCGCGCGGGGTGCCGGGTGAGATCGCGCCGCTCAAGGTTGGCTTCCGCGATGAAGGCATCCTGATCTTCCCCATTGAGGGTGATTGTGTGCGGCACTACGCCGGCCCGCACGCTCACGAGAATCGCCCACGAGCGGCCGGCGAGGCCCGGTTGATATCAGCACACCAACGAGGGCGCGAGCCGCTCCTACCCGGGCCGGGCGTGCTTCTTCTTTGGCCGTTCGGCCTTGCGTTCGGTAGGTGACACGGCAGGCTTCGACGGCGCGGGCTTGCCTTTCTGCGCGTCCGGTTGCGCGGGTCGATAGTGCGTCTTGCCGGTCGGGGCGGTGATCGCGCCGAGCATGTCGGCGCTTACCTGTGACACGTGACGCGGCCCGAGGTCTTCGGCAAACTCGCCCGCGAACCAGTCGCGATCGAACGGGGCAAACTTCACGCGTGACATGGTGCAAGCCTCACAGCAGGAAGCGCGGTTTTCCGGCCGGCACCCCGCGCGGTGCCTTTGCCCTTCGGCCTTCTCGCTCGCTCGCGAACCCACCTACTGCAAAAGGCCGGAAGCGTATCCGATGATTCCGGCCTACCGTGGCGTGATGCCTGAATCTCGATTCGCATCGCGCCCTGGTCCGGTCTATCCTTTCGTGTCTCGCGCCCACGGCCGGCGCGCCGTCACCGATGCGCTTGCCTTCGTGCTCGCGGCATCACGGGTGAGCCGTGAGCTATGCGCGAGATGCAACTTCGTCGCGAGACTCATCATCGATGCGCTGCTCGTCGTGAAGACACGGAAGGCCGGGCTCACCACGCGCCGGCCGTCCGCTTCGATGAGCGCGCCTTCGGCCGCGAGCCGCCGTGCGGCTTCGGCATTGAGCGCCACGGTCTCGCAATAGGTGCCGAGCAGCGCCGCGTCGATGGCACTGTAGAAATCGGCCGGCAAGCCCGCTAACACGTCACGCCATACCTTGCGCGCCGGGGCCGAGAGCGCCTTCGGCGGCCGCATGCGCTCGGGCACCACCAGTGCAAGAGAAACGGTCTCGGCTTCTTCGACAGTCGACCTTCGTCCGCGATGAGTCACGTTGTTCCCCTTCGGCTTCGGGGCACGGCCGGTTGCGGCCGGGTAGCGCACCGGTCAAGCCGGTTTGCAGCCGGGTCATGGCCCCATGAAAACGCTTCGAATTATGCGCCTGTATGGGGCCAGCGGGCATTCGGCGAAAGTCGGGATTTAGAAAAGAAAATGAGGCGTGCGGGGTGTCCGGCGATCGTTACATTTTCCGAAAATACCCCCCGGCTACCCTTCGCCCGCTCTCGCCGCGTGCGCCCGTCGTCGATGTCACCGGTACACGAGCCCGGCGTGCCGTCCGGCTTCGAACAGGTCGAAGGCGTGCAGCGGGTCGGCGGTGCCCGGTGCGCTGCGGCCGTTCGTGTGCGGCGCGGCGGCCGGCTCGCGATCGAGTGCGAGGCCGATCAGCACGCCGTCGACCAGACGCACGAGTAGCACGTCCTGTCCGTGCAGGTTGGAGATCAGGTCGCACGCGCCGGCGCAGGTGCCGTGTCGAGCGGCGCGTTGCACCATGCGCACGAGGCCGCGCACGAAGGCATCTTCACGCTCGGCTTTGGTGAGTGTGCCGAGCTTCGAGGGAAGTCCGCGCTTCACAACGGCATCGCGCACGGTGTCGAGAAAGCTATTGTCGACGGTCGCCACGCTCAGCATGCGTGCGCTCTTCGGGTCGATCATGGTTGCGCTCCTTCCTGCGGTACGTCGATCCAATGCCCGAGACCACGGCTCCGAAGCGTGCGCCGGATCGCGCAATCAAGCATGCGGTCGGACTCAATCAGTGTCGGCTCGCCGTGCTCGCGCTCCTTGAAGCGTTGCTCATCGGCGGCGGCCGGCGCGGCTTCCTCGAGTATCGATGTCCACAGCGCGAGATGTGCATCGGTGAGCCGTCGCGGCAAGGAATGCACGCTCATGTTCATGCTCCGATCGCGCGGCGGGCGGCGGTCTTGCCGGTGCTCGCCGGGGTGAAGATCAGGCCGGTGAGCACGCTCACGCAGCCGGGGCGCATCACTCTCCAATGGATGTATTCAAGACACCGGAGTGCGACCATGTTCTGTTGCCACGTCGAGTAGAGAGTCGTGTTGCTGTCGACATCTTCAACTTCGATAGTTGCCTGAGCCGAGCTATCGGCCACCACCACGCGCGGATCGGACAGCGCGATAGCCGAAGGATCGCAGAGAATCAGCGTGCCGTCCGGCACGCCCGGATGCGTGACCACAGGTAAGCCCTGAAAGTACGAAGAGCCGATCACGAGCGAGAGCGCGCCGGCCGCCATACCCAGTCCCGCGAGCGCGACGCACATCGACGGCGGCATCAGCCACACGCTTGTTTGCAGGTTGCCTTCGTAGGCTGCAAGCATCGCCGCGATATCGGCCTGAATGCTCGCCGGGTCGGTGCCGCTTGATGCGATGGGTGGCACGCCGGCTGTGACACTCGCGGGCTTGTCCGGGCCGCCCTGATTCGAAGGATCGACAAACGCACGGCCTTCTTCGAGCGCCACGGCGCGCGCCAGATCACGGCTAAGCGCCGCGTCCGCGCCGGGGTCGAGGCGGCGCACGGCTTCGTCCGTCGCGAGGGTGAGCGCGGCGCACTTTGTCGGCGGGAGCGAGAAGATATCGAAGCCCGCCGCGCTCGTTTTGATCTTTGCGCCTTCGGCCGTCCAGTATCCGGTCGATCCGGCATCCTGCGCGAGCGTCTTGACAAGGAAGGGCGCGCGGAAAAACGGGCTTGCGGCATCGATTTGCGAGATCAGCGAAACGGGCTTCAGAATCCATGCAACGAAGGCCGCACCGGCGGTCGTGAAGTCGGGATCATCCGAGATCGCGCCGCTATCGAGCACGCCGGAAGCGGCCTTCTCCAGAATGCGCAGCACCGCGCCGGGGCCGTAATGGGCGCGTGCATAGGCGGCGGCATTGACGGGCTCACCGCGTGCGACAGCATATGCGCGGCACACCCGCGCCACGTCATAACGTGCTGTATCCATGTCGGCTCCTTCGTATCGGGCCGGTTGATCGGGCCTTCAGCATCGCGCGGGCGTGAGCGAAGCACCAGCCACGAAAAGGCGCGTTCTCACGCGATATCACGGCTTCGCACAGATCGCACGATCAGTCACGGAAACCGCCTTCGAGAAAGGCCGCGAGGTCTTCGATGCGATACCAGCGCCGGCCGTTGAGCGTCCGATATCTCGGCATCGGCTTGCCTTCCATCAGGTGCCGGCGCAGCGCGCTGCCGTCCGCGTACCGCAGTGCCCGCGCCGCGTCGCGTTCGCAGACCGCATCATCGGCGGCGGTGCGCACGTGGTGTTCGACGCACCACGCGCGGATCATCGCGGTGGTGCGTTCGACAGGATCATCGGGATTCGTCACGTTTCACCCGTCGTCAGTGCCCGGCGGCGCGCCGTTCATTCGTCACCGGTGCCGGTCAAGTTGTCGGTCTGCCCTTGAATCAGCCTCAGACCGGGTCTGGTCGAGAGCGCGTCTAGCTGGGCGAGTGTGAGTCCCGGCAAGAGCGCTTCTACGGTCGGCATGCTCTCCAGAAACTCCTTCGCCTCGGCGCTCGTGAGTGCGCCAGCAATGAGTTTGATTTGCGCCTCGGCTCCCCATGTTTCGATCTTCCGGTAAGCCTCCTTGCGCCTGGCGTCAATGTTGGCATTGCCAAGCCCGCGCAGTTCGGCGCGGCGGTCTTTCACGGAATTCTCGCCGCGATAGTCGAAATGTACGTATGCCTGTGGGCCGAAAGAACGACGGATGCCGCGCGCCTTGCACATGGCGTCGATCTTCGCTTTGGTTTTCCCGATATCGGCCTCGGCCTCCCGCATGATTTCAGCCAGGTCCGCGTCCTCGGCGGTGAATTCCTTCGATAGCTGCCCTTCCATGTCCGCCTTTTGCGCGGCGGCGTATTCGTCGACGTTTGCCCTCGCAACCTTCATTTGCAGCTTTACGGCGTCGCGTAGTGCGTCGCGCTCCTTCGCGGTCATCGGTGCGGGGCTTGTTGCTACATCGGTCGTCGTCGTCTTCTTCATCGCATCTCTCCTTCATGCCTGCTTCGAAACGGGCCGCACGCGGATCACCTTGCGGCCCGGTCGCCGTTCAGCTCACGGCGGGCAGCGAGCGCACCACGCTGTCATTGCCCCGTTTGCGCTCGGCCGGGGCAGCAATTGCCTGCACTGCGGCCAGCACTGCGGCCTTCGCCTGCGCTGCGGCCCGTGCCTGCGCTGCGGCCTCTACCTGCGCTATGGCCTCTACAAGGCCCGGTTCGAGGCGCGCAAACATCATCGCGCGGCATTCCTTGAGGTTTGCACGGGGCGCTATCCGCGTCAGAAACGTACGCATTGCCGCTAATTCTTCGGCTTCCCTGTCTTGCTGGTCGTCCATCTTCACTCTCCTTGCGTAAGTGCCGTGCGCGGCACGGCGGCTATGAATGGGCTTCAGAAAGCGTCGTCCGGATCGTCATCGAGCCGGTCATCAGCGAGCGCGGCGGCCGGGTCACGTTGCGCGGCGGGCCTCGCCCCATTTAGCGGCACCGGGGCGTCGATCACGGTCAGTCTCCCTTGATGCCGGTGCTCGCAAGGTCTTCGAGCAGTGCGCGGACCACACGCAGCGAATCGATCGCCACGGTGAGCGCGTCACGGTCGACATCGAGAAGGCAGCGCGCCCGGCACTCGCTCACGGTATCGAGCGCGAGCAGCACGTGATCGATCGCATGCGAGATACGGGATTCACCGGGTGTCACGTTGCCTCCTTTGGCCGGTTCACGGCCTTTCATCGAAGTAAGGGGTGAAGCTTTTCTTAGTGACTGTTATTTACCTTCTTTGCCTCCTTAGCCTAAGAAGGCAAAGGGGCCAAACTTTTACCCCACTTCACGCGCGCGCATAGGGACTACCCCGGCAGCGCCCACGCCCACGGCGAGCCGGTGCCGCCGGTCTTGCGCTTCTGCACGTCGAGCTTCTTCGCCGCCTTCTCGATTGCATGCCACGGCACGCCCGCGCCGCGCGACTCCCGGAACACGTCGCCGTACAGGCGCGGCCCGTCGATGAGCAGATCGTGAAGAAACTGTTCGGCTTCGGTGCGGGCAGAGTTTTCTTCTTCGAGCATGCTGTCGACCGAGTCGATAATCTCGTCGGCGGACAGGTCCAGATAGCTGCCCCACTCGATGCGCAGCGCCGGGATACCATCGCCCACCGTTGTCTCGACCGTGCGGAAGGCGTAGCCGCCGTGCTCGGGTGCGATGTTGCTTTTCGCCCGTGCGATCACGCGCGCACCGGTCTTCTCGTTATGCGCGAGCACGTAGGTCATCCGCGAGACGGCTGTCCACGCCTGCGAGCCGATCACGCGCTCGACGGCGCGCCGCGAGCCTTCCTTCGAGCTTTTGGAAAAGTGCGTGATGCCGATCACGGCAGCCCCGGTCGATTGCGCGAGGTCGATCACCGGTTGCAGCGCGCGTCTCACTTCGGTCGGCTTGTTCGCATCGCCGCGCACCACGTTCATGATCGGATCGATCAGCATCGCCCCGACATCGCGGCCCGAGCAGTCGAGTGACGCCAGATGCACCGCCGGGTCGAACGGCACCTCGGCGCCGTCCGGGGTCCGGCCGATCGCGAGGAATACCCGGTTCATATCGGCACCGGCCGCCATCAGGCGCGGCACAAGCGTGTCGCTCACGCCGTCCTCGCCGGTCCATATCACAACATCGCGGGCGCGTTCGCACTTCGAGCCATCCGGCCATGTGCCGCCCGTGGTCACGATCGCCGCAAGGTCGAGCCCGGTCGTCGTCTTCGCGCTGCCGCCCATGCCCGCGAACAGTGTGAGCTTCGCGAACGGAATCCAGCCGGGCCACAGCCAGTCGATCCGCTCGGGCGCAATACCGGCGAGCGGCTTCACTGCACCACGGGCATGAGTGCCCGCCTCGCGATGATCTTCATGGCGTTCCTCCCTGAGCGGATCGATCTTTACCGCGCGGTCGAGCACGATGCGCTTCAGTTCGTCGGGGTCGTCGCCGTTTGCCCGTAAGCAATCCCAGGCATCAAACCCACGCGGCGAACCTTCGGGCATCGTCGCGAGCCATCCGTCGCACGCTGCCGCCGCCTCGCGCGCCGCGTCCTCGACACCCGCATCCGACACGATAACGATCCGGGCGTGAGGCCAGCGGTGCCGAGCCGCACGCGCCGCATTGCGCAGGTTGCTGACCGGCCCGGCCGCGAGCGCCACGCATTGCGGCTCGGCGCGCCAGCACGCGGACATCGTCGCGAGCCCTTCGCCGACCAGCACGAGGCCGTCGAACTCCGGTGCCGGCTCGTCGCCGCCGATGTTGAAGGCGGCCCCTTTCCACGTGCTGCCCGGCAGCAGCACCTTCGCGAACTTCGCGTTCGCGTCGGGCGCACGCTCGATGCGCTGCACCGCGAGCAGTGCACCGTTTGTGACCGAGTGATACGGCACGGCGAGATAGTCACGGCCTTTCCAGTGCACGAGCTTCAGGCGCGCGAGCACCTGCGGCGCGGTGATGCCCTTGCTGTCGAGATAGGGATCGCGCACGAGACCGTTCGCACCGGCATCCCACACCTTGCGGTACGCGGGCGGCGCGCCGGTCTCCGCCTCCGCCTCCGGGTGCGCGTTCATACGCGCTCCGACCGGTATCCATTCGCACCCGCGATCCAGTAGAGCGTGCGCGCGGTGATGCCACCTTCGGCCCGGATCGAGCGCCACGTGGTGCGGAACACCCGCTCGTTGTACCCCTCGCCGGATTCGGACCACTCACGCGCTGCGAACTCGCTGCCGCCCGCCGCTTTGAACGCGGTCAGGATGCGCACCCACGGCAGGTAGTCGAGTGGCGTCGGGATGCTGAACAGGGCCGCGACCGGATCGTCGCGATAGCGCGTGCTATTCATGGCGCACCCCGCTCAGACGGTTTCAGCGTCACGCGCGGCGGCGCGCTTGCCGGCTCTCTTCGCGGTGGTCTTCGCCGCGCGGGGCTTGCGGATGCGCACGGCCTTCGACGCGGCCGGTGCGGCTTCGGTTGTGCACACTGCGGTTTGCGGCTCATCGCGCACTTTCGCTTCACGCGCCACGGCTTCGGCTCCGACAAGGCGCGCGGCTCCGGCGGCTTCGATCCTTGCCGCGATCCACGTGTCTATCTGCGATTCGATCCACGCGACGCGATTGCCGCCAATCGGAATCGGGCGCGGGAACGTGCCTTCAGCCATGCGGCGATAGACGGTCGTCGTTCCCATGCCGGTCCGCGCCCGGACTTCGGGCAAGCGAAGAAGGCGTTCGCGCGCGTCAAGGAATGTGCGGTTTTGAGCGGACATGTCCCGAGTCTCCAGAGAAGCCCCGGCGAATGCCGGGTATAACTCGCATTGTTGGAGACCGGGAGGGCGATGTATGCCTTAAGTTATCGCGGTTTCGTGAGGTGTTCGGCGGGGTTTGTAAGCCACAAGCGCCCGACGTTTGCGAGCCATGCACGGTCGACCGTCTTGAAAGAGGCGTGATGCATCTCGGCAACGCGCTGTTTCGCCCGTTGAAGCGGCATCACCGGGTGCGTCGTACAGAGGGTGAAAACGTGATTCGCAAGTTCGAACGACCGCATTGCTTCGCGGCCAACCAGTTCTTCGCGGCTGAATTCTGGTAGCCACCGCATTGGCATCACGGCGCGTTGCGGCATCCCCGCAAGCAAGTCTTCGTGGATATCGCGCAGATGTTCGAGAAGCCACATCGGCGGATACTTTCCGGCAGTCACTTCGTTGCAGAAGTACAAGAGCCAGTGCATCACTTCATCCGGGTCATCGCGCGAGCCATCGCGAACAGCGTTGAAGTGTGCTTCGAAGTCGTACTGTCGATAGGCGTCGCGCTCCTCTGCGCTCAGCGCGCCTGGAATGAGCGCGAGCGGATTAACCCGGTCTTCCTTTCTCCGTCGCCCCATAATCGCCCCACAAAGTGAAAGGTCATTTTCCGGGCGCTCCCGAGCGTTTTCAACCGTGCCCGACGTCGTGGTGGCGGTATGGTGGCGGTATGGCGTCGGAAAAGAAAAAAGGACTTACGGCGATTAACCGTAAGTCCTTGATTTCTTTGGTCGGGGCGAGAGGATTTGAACCTCCGACCACCTGCACCCCATGCAGGTACGCTACCAGGCTGCGCTACGCCCCGAGAGCTAGAAAGTATAACAGAGAGTTTCTCTAATTAGAACCGCTTCGCACGTAATTCGTGAACGACTCACATGCATGCGTTCAGAGACGTGCATCAGCGCCCGAGCGCATCGAGCACATGCAGCAATTCCTTGCGCAACTGATCGACGTCCACAAGCGCCGTCGTGCCTTCAGAAGCTTGCGCACCCACGGCTTCCGACTGCCCGGCTTCGTCGGCCGCTGCCCCATGCGAATCAAGCCGATTGCGCGCGCCGTTGATCGTGAAGCCCTGCTCGTAAAGCAGTTCGCGAATGCGACGGATCAGCAATACCTCGTGATGCTGGTAATAGCGGCGATTGCCGCGCCGCTTCACCGGCTTCAACTGCGTGAACTCCTGCTCCCAATACCGCAGTACGTGTGGCTTCACGCCGCACAGCTCGCTCACCTCGCCAATGGTGAAGTAGCGCTTGGCGGGTATGGGAGGCAAGACGACCTTTTCGCTTGTCGATGTCATCGCCGGTTTGCCGTCGTGGTGGTTGCGCAATGAGGCGTCGCCGCCTGGGTCCTTGAAGTCCGCTCTTTCTACTTATTCGTTCACGCCCGCCATATTGCCACCGCCGCGGGCAGACAAGCTCAACGCATCAACGCGGGAAGCTCGCCTCGGCGCCGCTCTCCACGAGCGCCTTGAGCTTCTGGCTCGCATGGAACGTCACCACGCGACGCGCCGCGATGGGGATCGCCTCACCCGTTTTCGGATTGCGGCCGGGGCGTTGCGGCTTGTCGCGCAACTGGAAATTGCCGAAGCCGGACAGCTTCACGCTGTCGCCGCTTTCCAGCGCGTCGCGAATCACTTCGAAGAAGGCTTCGACCATGTCTTTCGCTTCGCGCTTGTTGAGCCCAACATTGTCGAACAGCAGCTCTGCGAGTTCGGCTTTGGTCAGCGTGGGCGTGTCGTTCGTGGCGCTTGCCGACGAGGCAGGAATGTCGCGAATCATGGCGCTACGCTGTGCCGCAAGAAGGGCTTCGAAATCACTCGAGTTCATTTCGTTCATCTATCTATGAAATGGCGCGCTTCCGGTTGCGAAGTTGATCTGCAACCTCGCAAACCAGAAAGCGATGTCGGTACGTGATGAGCCGAGGAGCTTATCCGCGCAACCGGGCGCCATACACTCGAGCCAGGCGATCCACCAGGGACTTGATGGCCGCATCGACCGTTTCGTCCTGAAGGGTTCCGCCAGTATCTTGCAGGGTCACCCGGAAGGCAAGGCTTTTCTCGTCCGCGCCAAGTCCGGAAGTATTTGATTTTGCACGAAATTCATCGAAAAGCGCAACCCTCTGCACAATCCGGCAAGCCTCGTCTTGCATGCCTTTCTGGAACTCGTCGAGCAGTGCTTGCACCTCGATCTTTTGATCGACAACAAGAGCGATGTCGCGACGGACCGGCGGGAATTTCGAGACTTCGGTAGGCGTGGGCAGCTCGCGCGCCATCAGTGCGTCGGCCTCGACCTCGAAGAGCATCGGTGCGTGCGGCAGGTCGTACTTCTGCATCCAGCGCGGATGCAGCTCGCCGATCCAGCCCACCGACTTGCCTTCGACTTCGATGCGCGCGCTACGTCCCGGATGCAGCGCCGGGTGCTCGGCCTTCACGAAACGCGGCGCCTTGGCCGCGCCAAGCGATGCGAACAGCGCTTCGAGATCGCCCTTCACGTCGAAAAAGTCGACGCCGCGCGTTTGCGCGCCCCACTGCTCTTCGAGCGCGGGACCGTAGGCGAGTGCGCCAATCATCTTCGGTTGTGCGAAACCTTCCACCGCCATCTCGCCGGCCTTGATCGACGGATCGTTCAGGAACACGCGGCCTGCTTCGAACACGCGCACGCGGTCGGCGCGGCGGTTCAGGTTATGGCGCAGCACGTTGATGAGGCTGCCGAACAGCGTCGTGCGCATGACCGAGAGCTGGCTCGCGATCGGGTTCAGCAGCTTCACGGGATTCGCGTTGCCCGCGAAGTCCTGCTCCCACTCGGCGTCGACGAAGCTGAAGTTGATCGTTTCAGCGTAATCGCGCGCGGCAAGCGCGTGACGAATGGCGTGAATCGAGCGGCGCGTTTCGTTGGTCGCGCGCATTTCGCTGCGCGCCACCGGCGGCAGCGCGGGAATCTTTTCGACGCCATAGATACGCGCGACTTCTTCGATCAAGTCTTCTTCGATCTCGATGTCGAAACGGTACGGCGGCGGCGTCACGCTGAAGCGCTCGTCGCCCGCATTGTCCACGCTGCGCGTGAACGTGAGACCAAGGCGCGTGAAGATTTGCGCGATCTCGTCGGCACTGATCTTCACGCCGATGATGCGGTTCGCACGCGCGACGCGCATCGTCACCGGCTCGCGCGTGGGCACGTTCACGGTTTGATCGTCGATCGGGCCGGCTGCGCCGCCGCAGATGTCGAGGATCAGTTGCGTGATGCGCTCGATGTGCTCGACCGTCGTCGACCAGTCCACGCCGCGCTCGAAACGATGGCCTGCATCGGTCGAGAAGTTGTAGCGGCGCGAGCGGCCACGAATGCTGTCCGGCCACCAGAATGCGGCTTCGAGATAGATGTTCGTGGTGTCGAGCGTGACGGCCGTGCTGTCGCCGCCCATGATGCCTGCAAGGCTTTCGATCTCGCGGTTGTCGGCGATCACGCCGACCGTTTCATCGACTTCGACCGTATTGCCGTTGAGCAGCTTGAGCGTTTCGCCCTTCTTGCCCCAGCGCACGTCCATCGAACCGTGGATCTTGTCGAGATCGAACACGTGCGACGGACGGCCCAGTTCGAGCATCACATAGTTCGAGATGTCGACGAGCGCCGAGATGCTGCGCTGGCCCGAGCGCTCGAGGCGCTCGACCATCCACAGCGGCGTTTTCGCGTGCGCGTTCGCGCCGCGGATCACGCGGCCCGAGAAGCGACCGCACAGGTCCGGCGCCGAGATCGTCACGGGCAGCTTTTCATCGAGCTTCACTTCGACCTTCGGATACACAGGCGCCTGCAGCGGCGCGCCGGTGATCGCAGCGGTTTCGCGCGCGATGCCGTACACCGAAAGGCAATCGGCCTTGTTCGGCGTGAGCTTGATTTCGAAGATGGTGTCGTCGAGGTTCAGCGCTTCGCGGATGTCCTGGCCGATCGGTGTGTCTTCCGGCAGGATCATCAGGCCGCTGTGGTCTTCCGAGAGCTTCAGTTCGCGCGCCGAGCACAGCATGCCCTGGCTTTCCACGCCGCGCAGCTTCGAGAGCTTGATCGCGAAAGGCTTGCCGCCCTCTTCCGCGGGCGGCAGTTCGGCGCCCACGAGCGCCACGGGCACCTTGATGCCCGGCGCGACATTGGGCGCGCCGCACACGATCTGCAGCGTCTCGCCGGTGCCGGCATCGACCTGCGTGACGTTGAGCTTGTCCGCGTCCGGGTGCTTCACAACTTCGAGCACGCGGCCCACGACGATCTTCGTGGTGGGCGGCGCCGCCGGGCTCAGGCCTTCGACTTCGAGGCCGGCCATCGTGAGCGCGTGGGCCAGTTCATCGGTCGTGAGCTTCGGATCGACAAAGCTTCTCAGCCAGGATTCGGGGAATAGCATTTGGTTTTACGTTCCAGACAGATTGTGACCGTCGCGAAGCGGGTTCTCGCGCACCTTCATCCAGTGCTGCGTCCGCCTCGCGCTCTGCAAGCGAATGCGTCGCCGTTTCAGGCGAACTGACGCAAAAAGCGCAGATCGCCCTCGAAGAACAGGCGCAGATCCTGCACGCCATAACGCAGCATCGTCAGGCGTTCGAGGCCGCTGCCGAACGCAAAGCCGATGTAGCGCTCCGGGTCGAGGCCCATGTTGCGGATCACGCTCGGATGCACCTGGCCCGAACCCGAGATCTCGAGCCACTTGCCGGCGTTCTTGCCTTGCTCGAACATCATGTCGATTTCGGCCGAGGGCTCCGTGAACGGGAAGTACGACGGACGGAAGCGCACCTTGATGTCGTCACGTTCGAAGAACTTCTTGAGGAAGTCGGTGTAAACACCCTTCAGGTCAGCGAAGCTGATGTTCTCTTCGATCCACAGGCCTTCGACCTGGTTGAACATCGGCGAGTGCGTGGCGTCGCTGTCCACGCGATACGTGCGGCCCGGCACGATCACCTTGATAGGCGGCGTGTGCGTGCGCGCGTAGCGCACCTGCATCGGACTCGTGTGCGTGCGCAACAACAGCTGACGGCCATCCGCGTCCTTGCCGTCCACGTAGAACGTGTCCTGCATCGAGCGCGCCGGATGGTTTTCCGGGCTGTTGAGCGAGGTGAAGTTGTACCAGTCGGTTTCGATCTCGGGACCGTCGGCCACGTCGAAGCCGATCGAACCGAAGATGCGCTCGACCCGTTCCCACGTCTGCATCACCGGGTGCAGGCTGCCCGTGCCCGTGCCACGGCCCGGCAGCGTGACGTCGATCGCCTCGGCGGCGAGACGCTGGTTCAGGAGCGCGTCGGCGAGTGCCTGGCGGCGCGCGTTGAGTGCGGCTTCCACCTGCTGCTTGACGGCGTTGATGCGCGCGCCTTCGGTCTTGCGCGTTTCCGCGTCGAGCTTGCCGAGACCCTTGAGCAGTTCGGTCAGCGCGCCGGACTTGCCGAGAAAGCGGGCCTTTTCGTTTTCAAGCGTGTTGACGTCGGGGGCGGAAGCGAACGCGCCTTGCGCGTCGGCGACAATCTGGTCCAGATCCATTGATCCCATCTTTTCAGCGTCAGAGTTTGAGACTTAGCGCAGCGATGCGCCATCACGACCCGCGATGATCGAGCGTGGTAATGACGGCGCGAAGGCACTGCATGAAGCGGCGCAAGAAGCGTAATTACCAACAAAAACGGGGCTCGGTGAGGAGCCCCGTTTTTGTTGCAGCATCACCGAAACAACCGGACGCTGCTGCAACGAACCTGCGCAATACCTGCTATCAGGCAGCGACGGCGGCCTTCACCTGCTTGACGATCGCAGCAAATGCAGCCTTGTCGAACACAGCCATGTCAGCCAGAACCTTACGGTCGAGTTCGATCGAAGCCTTCTTCAGGCCGTTGATGAACACGCTGTAGGTCATGTCGTGCTGACGCACCGCCGCGTTGATACGCGTGATCCACAGTGCGCGGAACACACGCTTCTTGTTGCGGCGATCGCGGTAGGCGTATTGGCCAGCGCGCATGACCGCCTGCTTGGCGATGCGGTAGACGTTATTGCGACGGCCGCGGTAACCCTTGGCCAGGTTGATGATCTTCTTGTGGCGGGCCCGTGCGGTAACCCCACGTTTGACTCGAGGCATGTTTCGCTCCTATGAGTTATCGGTTGAGGATTACGCGAACGGCAGCATTGCGCGCACGGAGTTCAGATCGGAATCATGAACGGCCGTTGCACCACGCAGATGACGCTTGTTCTTGGTGGTCTTCTTCGTCAGGATGTGACGCTTGAAGGCTTGACCGCGCTTGACGGTACCGCCCGGACGAACCACGAAGCGCTTTGCAGCGCTCTTCTTGGTCTTCATCTTCGGCATGACAGACTACTCCATTATTTGATGGACATGGGTGTGCGGTTGGCGCGGTGTTCACACACCTTGCCGGGACTTCCGCCCTTCGAAACCCACTCCACTTGTTTTGGCGACTGGCTGGCTTTTTGAAAAACAAGCTTGCCGCCGCTTTCAGGAAAAACGCCCGTTTGCCGCACTTCACGTGCAGCGCGCGGGCGCCGTTCCGGAACCTGCTTGCCGCCTTCGACGCAATAGCGTCGAAGACGTCATTGAAAACTGCTTTCGGCCGCCGCGCATCGAACAACCGCGCGGCGCGCCAATTACTTCTTCTTCTTCGGCGAGAGCACCATGATCATCTGGCGCCCTTCCATCTTCGGCATTTGCTCGACCTGACCGACTTCATCGAGGTCGGTGCGCAGGCGCTCGAGCATGCGCATACCGATTTCCTGGTGAGCCATTTCGCGGCCCCGGAAACGCAACGTGATCTTCGTCTTGTCGCCATCTTCGAGGAAGCGGACGAGATTACGCAGCTTGACGTTGTAATCGCCGTCATCGGTACCCGGACGGAATTTGACTTCCTTGACCTGGATGACCTTCTGCTTGAGCTTGGCCTCGTGCTGCTTCTTCGATTCCTGGTACTTGAACTTGCCGTAGTCCATCAAGCGGCATACGGGAGGCACCGCCTGAGGAGCAATTTCAACCAGATCGACGTCCTGCTGTTCCGACATGCGGAACGCATCGGCCAGCTTTACGATGCCGAGCGGCTCGTTCTCGATTCCGACGAGACGCACCTCGGGTGCAGTGATTTCACCGTTGATGCGATGCGACTTATCCGTAGCGATGTTACGTTTCCTCTAAAAATTAAAAAAACGAGCCGCGCTGCCGCAGTGGCTTACCTGAACGTCTTGACGTCTTCCGCAAGACGCGCTGTAAAGGCATCGACAGGCATGACACCCAGATCGACGCCGCCACGGGCACGCACGGCTACCGTTTGTGCTTCACGCTCCTTGTCGCCGACGACAAGCAGGTACGGGACCTTCTCAAGCGTGTGCTCGCGTATTTTATAGCTAATTTTCTCGTTGCGCAAATCGCCCACCACTCTAAGCCCTTGTTTTTGCAACGATTGGACCAGATTCGCGGCATATTCGGCCTGACTTTCCGCGATATTCATCACAACGGCCTGCACCGGAGCGAGCCACGGCGGCATCGCGCCGGCATGGTGCTCGATCAGAATCCCGAGGAAACGCTCCATCGAACCGAGAATGGCGCGGTGCAGCATGATCGGGCGGCGGCGGCTGTTGTCTTCGGCCACGTACTCGGCGCCGAGGCGCTCCGGCAGCACCATGTCGAGCTGCAGCGTGCCGCACTGCCACGAGCGGCCGAGCGCGTCCTTGATGTGGTACTCGACCTTCGGACCGTAGAATGCGCCCTCGCCCGGCAGCTCTTCCCACTGCAGGCCGCAGGCCGTGAGCGCCTCGCGCAGGCCCTGCTCGGCGCGATCCCACGTCTCATCCGTCCCCGCGCGCGAATCCGGCCGCAGCGAAAGCTTGATGTCGATGTGATCGAACCCGAAATCCTTGTAGATGCTCATCGCCAGCGTGTTGAAGGCGATCGACTCGCTGATGATCTGATCTTCCGTACAGAAGATGTGCGCATCGTCCTGGACGAAGCCGCGCACGCGCATCAGGCCGTGCAGCGCGCCCGACGCCTCGTTGCGGTGGCACGAGCCGAACTCCGCGTAACGCAGGGGCAGATCGCGATACGAGCGCAGGCCGTGATTGAACACCTGAACGTGGCCCGGGCAGTTCATCGGCTTGATCGCGTAGTCGCGCTTTTCCGACTCCGTCGTGAACATGTTTTCACGATAGTTCTGCCAGTGACCCGACGCTTCCCAGAGCGAACGGTCCATGATCATCGGCGTCTTGATCTCGTCGTAGCCGGCCACGCGCAGGCGGCCGCGCATGTACTGCTCGACCTGTTGCCAGAGCGTCCAGCCCTTCGGGTGCCAGAACACCATGCCCGGCGACTCGTCCTGCATGTGGAACAGGTCGAGTTGCTTGCCGAGCTTGCGGTGGTCGCGCTTCTCGGCTTCTTCGAGCATGTGGAGGTACTGGTCCTGGTCTTCCTTCTTCGTCCAGGCCGTGCCGTAGATGCGCTGCAGCTGCTCGTTCTTCGAGTCGCCGCGCCAGTACGCGCCCGCGACCTTCATGAGCTTGAAGACCTTGAGCTTTCCCGTGGACGGCACGTGCGGGCCGCGGCACAGGTCCGTGAAGCCGCCGTGCGAGTACAGCTTGATCTCTTCCGCGCCCGGAATCGACTCGATGATCTCGGCCTTGTACTTCTCGCCAATGCTCTTGAAGTAGTCCACGGCTTCGCCGCGCGTGACAACGCGGCGCGACACCGGCTCGTCCTTCTTCGACAGTTCCTGCATGCGCTTTTCGATCTTTTCGAGATCTTCGGGCGTGAAGGGACGGTTGTACGCGAAGTCGTAGTAGAAACCGTTGTCGATGACCGGCCCGATCGTGACCTGGGCTTCCGGATACAGCTCCTTCACCGCGTAGGCGAGCAAGTGCGCCGTGGAGTGACGGATGATGTCGAGGCCATCGGCATCCTTGTCCGTGACGATGGCGAGCGATGCGTCGCGATCGATCAGCGTCGACGTATCGACCAGTTCGCCGTCGAGCTTGCCGCCGAGCGCCGCCTTGGCGAGGCCGGGGCCAATCGAAGCCGCCACTTCGGCGACCGTGACGGGATGATCGTACTGTCGAACCGAACCGTCGGGCAGACGTATCGCAACCATGTTTTTCTCCAGAAGTGCCGCGAAGGCACATCGTATTGTTCGTGGGAACAGACCGCGGAAAACTTCGCAGCGAAAAAAAATGCGGCCCCGCTTTCGAGGGGCCGCATTCACTTTTCAAACCAGACTGCAGAGGCGAAAGAGGTCCTCGACTAGCGTCGCTCCGAAGTAGTTTCGGTAAACGTTCGCGGTGTCATAACCGTAGTCGCCTTGAGCGCAGAGCGCCTTTTACTGCATGCGAAGCCTCGGCAAAACTACCGCCGCGACCTCGATTTCGTTGGTAGGCTCGATTGGACTCGAACCAACGACCCCCACCATGTCAAGGTGGTGCTCTAACCAGCTGAGCTACGAGCCTGAAGAAGAAAGATTATATGAAGTACCCGCAGACTTGGCAAGCTTTTTTTGCAGCGCGCCAATTCTGCCCGCCTCAGCCCTTGCGCGACGCCCGCTGCACCCCGCCCACCTCGCCCAGCAGCACGCAGGCGCGCTGGATCTGCGCGGAATTCGACACTTCCACCGTGAACTGCATGTACGCCGCATTGCGGCGCGACTGCGTCTTCACGCCGATCACGTTCATCTTCTCGCGCGCGAACACTTCGGAGATGTCACGCAGCAAACCCTGGCGGTCGGTGGCTTCGATCGAAATATCGACCGGGTAGACCGACTGGCCGCGCCCGCCCATCACGTCAGCCGACCAGGTGGTGTGCAGCACGCGCTCGGGCGCACGGTCGGCCATGCGCAGGAACGTCGGGCAATCGCTGCGATGGATCGACATGCCCTTGCCGCGCGTGACGAAACCGCTGATCGCGTCGGGCGGCGCGGGCCGGCAACAGCGCGCGAGCTGGGTCAGCAGCGCATCCACGCCGACCACCAGCACGCCCGACGACCCGCCATGCGCGACGTTCGCGCCGCTCGCGCGCTTGGTGAGCTGCTCGGGCGTTTCCTCCTCGGGCTCGGCCGCGGGCGCGTCGTGCAATGCGTGCTCGACGTTGCGCAGGCTGAACTCTTCCTTGCCGACCACGCTGAAGAGGTCGTCGGGCGACTTGAAGCCGAGCTTGGCCGCGAGCTGATCGAGATTGACCGACGTGCGGCCCTCGCGCTGCAGCGTCTTTTCCACCATCGCGCGGCCGTTGGCGATGTTTTCCTGCGCCTCGATCGCGTTGAACCACGCACGCACCTTCTGGCGCGCACGCGGGCTATGCAGATAGCCGAGCTGCGGATTGAGCCAGTCGCGCGACGGCCCGCCCTCCTTCACCGAGACGATCTCGACCGTCTGGCCGTTGCGAAGCTGGGTGTTCAGCGGCACCATCGCGCCGTCCACGCGCGCGCCACGGCAGCGATGGCCCAGTTCGCTGTGCAGGTGATACGCGAAGTCGAGCGGCGTCGCGCCTTGCGGCAGCGCGATCACGCGCGCCTGGGGCGTGAGAACGTAGATGTGGTCGTCGTCGAGCGTGGCCTGGCGCAACTGCTCCCACGGCTGGCGAGCGTCCGAGACATCGTCCTTCCAGGCAAGCAGCTGGCGCAGCCACGCGATCTTCTCGTCGTAGCTGCTGCTCGCGCTGAACTGGCCGCCGTAGCCCTTCGCACCGGCCTCCTTGTAGCGCCAGTGCGCGGCCACGCCGTACTCGGCGAACTGGTGCATCTCCTGCGTGCGGATCTGCACCTCGAACGCGCGGCCGTCGTCGCCGATCACGACGGTGTGCAGCGAGCGATACCCATTGGGCTTGGGTCGCGAGATGTAGTCGTCGAATTCCTTCGGCACCGGTTGCCACAGGTTGTGCACGATGCCGAGCACCGTATAGCAATCCTTGATGTCGGGCACGATCACGCGGAACGCGCGCACATCGTAAAGCTCGGAGAAGTCGATCTCCTTGCCGCGCATCTTCTTCCAGATGCTGTAAATGTGCTTGGGCCGCCCGCTCACCTCGGCGGGGATATGCGCGGCGGCAAGCTCACTCTGCAGCCGCGCGATCGCCTCGGCCACGTAGCTCTCGCGTTCCACGCGCTTTTCGTCGAGCAGCTTCGCGATGCGCTTGTAGGTAGCGGGCTCCTGAAAGCGGAATGCGAGATCTTCGAGTTCCCACTTCAGTTGCCAGATGCCGAGCCGGTTGGCGAGCGGCGCGTAGATTTCGAGCGACTCGTGCGCGATCTCGGGCGCGGGCGTGATCTTGGCCGCCGCATAAAAGCGCAGCGACTGCAAGCGCGACGCGAGCCGGATCAGCACGACGCGAATGTCCTGCGCGAACGCAAGCAGCATCTTGCGCAGCGACTCGACCTGCGCGCGCCGCGCCGCCTGGGCGTCGCGCCCTTCGCGGCCGGCTTCGGGCACGGCCTGCTGCGCCGCCCGCAGGCTCACGCTGCCAAGCCGCAACAGCTTGCGCACGTCGAACACGAGCTTCGCGACTTCCGCGCCGAAGCGCGCTTCGAGCGTGGCTTCCGGATCGTCGAGATGCGGCGCGAGATTGAAGAGCGCCGCGGCGAGCACCGCAGGCGGATCGACGTTGAGCCGGCTCATGATGGACGCCGTGCCCTGCGCGTGCTCGATGAGCGGCTCGCCGGTGGAAAGACGTGCGTCACCCGCGTGCTCGCGCACGAACGCAAGCGCGTCGTCGAGCGACGGCAGCGCGCCGGTATCGGCGGAAACCGCGGGGGCGGGAGGTACGGTGTCGCTACTCATGAGGCGATGCCCGCCGGCATGCCGGACGGGCGACAACGAAAAGGATCAAACACACTCGGTGAAACTACGCCGACTGAACGATACGCGCTCAGTCACACTCAATCGCGCTGCGCAGCCACCACGACGATCTCGACGAGGCATTCCGGATTCGCGAGTTTCGCTTCGACCGTCGCGCGCGGCGGCGTCGCGCCTTGCGCCACCCACTTGTCCCACTCGGCGTTCATGCCGGGGAAATCCTTCATGTCGGCGATATAGATCTGCACCGAGAGAAGCAGCGACTTGTCGCTGTTCGCCTCGCCCAGCAGGCGGTCGATGTGGCCGAGCACTTCGCGCATCTGGCCGGCGATGTCCTCTTTCGTGTCCTCGGCGATCTGGCCAGCCAGGTAGACGGTGCCATTGTGGATGGCGGTTTCCGAAAGACGCGGGCCAACGTGGTGACGAATGACTGCCATGAAAATTCCTGTTGAGAAGTGAATAACGGTCGACTTCCAGGCCGGCGCGACCCAGCGCGCATGCAAGCGCGCCGGAATATGCCGACGAATCTCATATTATGACGCGCGAAGGCCCTCGCCGTCGAAAAAACGGCGCGCGATCGCAATCTGGTCGGGCGCGAGGAACGCGGGCGCATGCCCGACGCCCTCGATTTCGACGCTCGATACGTTGCGCCCGGTCTCGACCATCTTCGCGACCGTTTCGCGCGAAAGCAGGTCCGAAAGCGCTCCGCGCACGACAAACACGGGCCCCTCGAACGCAGCGAGCGAGCGCCACAGAAACTTCTCGCCCTCTTCGTTCTGCTCCGGCGTGGTCGACTTAAAGGGTTCCGCAATGCGCGGGTCGTAACGGTAGCGCCACTGGCCGTCCACTTCGTGCAGCAACGGCGTATTGATCTCGCGCCACTCCTCGGCGCTGAGCGGGCCGAACGAAGCCGCGAGCAGCGCCGCGTTGTCGATGCCTTCCTGAAGCGTAGCGAACGACCCGCCTTGCCCGACGTACTCGCCGATGCGCGCAAGCGACGCGGGTTCGATATGCGGCCCGATGTCGTTGAGCAGCATGCGGCCAATGGGCGAGCCCGGCAGCCCCGCGAGCGCCATGCCGATCAGGCCGCCCATCGAAGTGCCGAACCAGTCGACTGTCTCCACGCCGGTGCGCGCGATCAACGTGACCATGTCCGCGACGTACTGCGCGACGCCGTAGCCGCGCGGGTCGAGCAGCCACGATGAGAGACCGCGCCCGGCTACGTCGGGGCACACAACGCGGTATTCGTCGGCCATGGCAGCGGCAAAGCGGTCGAAGTCGCGTCCCGAGCGCGTGAGTCCGTGCACGCACACGAGCACGCGCGGATTGGCGGGGTCGCCCCACTCGGTGTACGCGATGCGGTGCAGGCCCGCGGGACTCAGGCACTGCACATATTGCTGGCGCGGCACGGCGGTCGATTCGGTCATCGCGGAATCCTCACTCGAAGGCGCATCAAGACTTTCGGCCGATTGTAAACGGCTTTGCCGCGCGGCATCGGTGGCAAAGCCGCAGGCAACCCGCACCGAAAAGCACGGCCAAAACGAAACGGGCGAGACCGAAGTCTCGCCCGCCGCCAATCGTGCTTACGCTACGACGTTCAGGACACCGCGCTCACATCGAGCGGCGCGCCAGTCTTGGCCTTGATCTCGTCCACCGTCACGCCCGGCGCCAGCTCGGTCACCTTCAGACCGGCATCGCTCACTTCCATCACGCCGAGATCGGTGATGATGAGGTCGACCACGCCCACGCCCGTCAGCGGCAGCGTGCAGGCGTCGAGAATCTTGTGCTGGTCGCCCTTTGCCACGTGCTCCATCAGCACGACCACACGGCCAACGCCCGCCACGAGGTCCATCGCGCCGCCCATGCCCTTGATCATCTTGCCGGGGATCATCCAGTTGGCCAGGTCGCCCTTCTCGCTCACCTGCATGGCGCCGAGGATCGCCAGGTTGATGTGGCCGCCGCGAATCATCGCGAACGAGTCCGCCGACGAGAAAATCGACGAACCCGGCAGCGTCGTCACGGTCTGCTTGCCGGCGTTGATCATATCGGCGTCCACTTCTTCTTCGGTCGGGAACGGGCCGATGCCGAGCAGGCCGTTTTCCGACTGCAGCCACACTTCCATGCCCGCGGGCACGTGGTTGGCCACGAGCGTCGGCAGGCCGATGCCGAGGTTCACGTAGAAGCCGTCCTGCAGTTCCTTCGCCGCGCGCGCGGCCATTTCGTCACGATTCCATGCCATGGTCGGTCTCCTTGCTCAGTTGCTCGCGGCGTTGCCGGCTGCGGCGCGCACGGTGCGTTGTTCGATGCGCTTTTCCGGGTGCGCGTTGAGCACGATGCGCTGTACGAAGATGCCCGGCGTATGGATGGCGTCCGGATCGAGCGCGCCGTTCTCGACGATCTCCTCCACTTCCGCCACGGTGATCTTGCCGGCCATCGCGCACATTGGGTTGAAGTTGCGCGCCGTGCGGCGGAAGACCAGGTTGCCCGACTTGTCGGCCTTCCACGCCTTCACGAGCGCGACATCGGCCGTGAGCGAATGCTCGAGCACGTAGTGCTTGTCGCCGAACTGGCGCGTTTCCTTGCCCTCGGCGATCAGCGTGCCGAAGCCGGTATTCGTGAAGAACGCCGGAATGCCGGCGCCGCCCGCGCGCAGCTTTTCAGCCAGCGTGCCTTGCGGCGTGAATTCGAGTTCGAGTTCGCCCGACAGATACTGGCGCTCGAATTCCTTGTTCTCGCCCACGTAGGACGAGATCATTTTCTTGATCTGGCGCGTCTCCAGCAGCAAGCCGAGGCCGAAGCCGTCCACACCCGCGTTGTTGCTGATGCAGGTGATGCCCTTCACGCCCGTATCGCGCAGTGCGCCGATCAGCGCTTCGGGAATGCCGCAGAGGCCAAAGCCGCCAACCGCGAATGTCTGCCCGTCCTTGACGATGCCTTCGAGCGCGGCAGCCGCGCTTTTATAGACCTTGTTCATCAGTGTGTCCCTTCCTCGAATGGAAATCCGCCAATCCGGTTTGTCGCGCGGACGTCGAGCGCGTCCGGATGCTCAATTCTAGTCATGCCCCGGTGGCGTTGCCGTGAAGCCGGCAGCCCGGCCGGGCGGCTCGCACGGGCTCTAACGAGCTGCACAAGCCTTGAAATCTGCCCCTCCGATGGGTGCAAAGCGTACGCTGGCCCCCTGTTGCGGCACAATACGCAAAACTACATAAAGCAATACCCGCACCGTCCGCCATGGCCGCTCCAATCCAACCCGCCGAACGCTCCGCTCTCGACTACCAGACCGCGTTCCATCTCGCGCCCATCGGCCTCGTGCTTGCGCGCGAGCGCACCATCGTCGATTGCAACGACCAGGTCGCCGCCATCTTCGGCTGCGCACGCGAAGCGCTGATCGGCCAGTCGTTCCAGGTGCTCTACCCTTCTGCGGACGAGTTCGAGCGCATAGGCGCGCGCATCCCGCCGATCATGACGGCGCAAGGCAGCTACGCCGACGACCGCATCATGAAGCGCGCCAGCGGTGAGCTCTTCTGGTGTCACGTCACGGGGCGCTCGCTCGACCGCGCCGAGCCGCACGCGGCGGGCGTCTGGACGTTTGAAGACCTTAGCGCGACGCGCCGCGTAGCCATCGAGCTTACGCCGCGCGAACGTGAAATTGCCGCGCAGCTCGTGACCGGCAAGACCAGCAAGCAGATCGGGCGGATTCTCGATATCAGCCCGCGCACCGTGGATGTTTATCGCGCGCGCCTCATGCGCAAGTACGACACCGGCAACGCCACCGAGCTGTTGCAGCGGCTGCTCGGCCAGTAAAGGCGCGCGCCGCCGGCGCACGCCTGCCACGCATGCAACGTCAGGCTCAGCCTACCCGGTCGGACTTGACGAGGCCCGCATGCTCGATGGTCGCGCGCAGCATGTCGGGAATCGGCACCGACTTGCCCGCCGTGTAATCGATCCACACGCAGCGCGCGTTTCCGCGTGCGTACAGCGTGTCGGGCTCGTCGGCGCGGCGCAACTCGAAACCGGTGTCGAAGCTGCTTCGGCCAGGCTGGCCGACCGTCATCGTGCAGACGATGTCGCCAGGGTAATGCAACTGCTTGAGGAATTCCATCGAAGCATTGACGATCACGGGCCCCTGGCCGTCGCCGCTCTCCGCGGCCACGCCCAGATGCTCGAACCAGGAAATCCGCACCTGCTCCATGTAGCGGAAGTAGACCGTGTTGTTCACATGGCCGAACGCGTCCATGTCGCCCCAACGGATCGGCATGGTCATCTCAAAAACGGGGTGGTAGTCACTCATTGCACTTCAACTTCTTGCTGTTGCGAAAAAACGGAATGCCGGCCGGCGGCCGGACTCGCCTGCACTCAGGTGAGCCCGAAGCCGTCGTCGGCGGTAATGATCGAACCGTTGATGAACGACGACTCGTCGGCGGCGAGCAGCAGCAGCAGGCCATCCAGGTCTTCGGGCATGCCGACGCGGTGGCGCGGCAGCATCGCGACGAGCTTTTGCCCCTGCTCCGTCGACCAGTGGTGATGGTTGATCTCCGTGTCGATGTAGCCCGGGCAGATCGCGTTCACGTTGATGCCGTGACGCCCCCATTCGAGCGCCATCGCCTTCGTCATATGGACGACCGCGGCCTTGCTGATCGCGTACAGGCCGATTTGCGGCAGCGCGCGCAGACCCGCCACCGAAGCAATATTGATGATGCGGTACGCCGGTTTCGGGCCGCCGCTGCCGCGCATGATCATGCGCTTGGCGACCTCCTGGGCCACGAAAAAGGCGCCGCGCGTGTTGGTGTCGAACACGTATTCGAAGTCGGCGGGCGTGACGTCGGCGAGCTTTTGGGTCGTGGAGACGCCCGAGTTGTTGACGAGGATGTCGATGGTCCCCGCCTCGGTTTCCGCGTGCGCGACCGCCGAGCGAATGCTCTGGTAGTCGGTCACGTCGAGCGACACGACGTGGGCGGCGCCCCCGCTCGCCTCGATTTCGGCGCGCAGTTCCTTGAGCCGCTCCACGCGGCGGCTTGCCAGCACGACCTTTGCGCCCGCCTGCGAGAGCACCTGGGCGAAGCGCTTGCCGAGCCCGCTGGAGGCCCCCGTGATCATCGCGACCTTGCCTTCCAGATTGATCGAACGGCCCATTTCCGGTTCCTGTTCAGAGGTGAATAAGCGCCAGAACGCGGCCTGACCGGCACGCCAAATCTGACGCCATAGAATAGAACGGTCGTGCTAATGTTAGCCTGTTGGGTTGCGGCACGGGGAACGTTACCCGACAATACGAACCCGAAAAAAGCATTCTAATGGCAAGAGGAGCATTGATGACCCCCGCAAGTCTTTTAGAGCAATACGGTCCACGC